>DCWO01000143.1 GCA_002328865.1 Dehalococcoidia bacterium UBA2160
GGGCGCATTTATTACCTCCATACCCGAATTGTCACGACGATAAGGATAAAGAGGCTCAATCAATTATGCAACTCATTTCAGAGACAGGACACTAGGTGCGCGTCGTCTCTCCTTGCGTCACAGCTTGATGGGCGCCCGAGGCTGTGAGAGAATCCGCGAACCGGAGGGTGTTCGCGTTGATCCGATCACGGGCTTTCAGCTACATCACCGCCGCTGATTTCACGGTTCGGTCGGCGTACCAGATGGGCAAGACGCCCCTGTTGCCGCTGTACGCGGCGGCATTGGGGGCAGGCGACGCATTTCTGGGATTCATCGTGTCCGTGTCGACCCTGACGGGCATGGTCCTTAAGCCGTTCGTGGGTGTGCTCTCCGATCGATGGGGGCGGCGAGGTTGGCTGCTTGCCGGAACAGCTTTCTTCGCGGTCATGCCGTTCGCGTACAGGCTTGTCGACACGCCCGGGCAGCTTTTCGCCGTTCGGATGGCGCACGGCCTGGCCACGGCCATCTACGGGCCCGTAACGCTGGCGTACGTCGCGGAACTGTCGCCCAGCCGTCGCGCCGAGCGCCTCGCCTGGTTCGGCATGGCACGGAACGCCGGTTACGTCGTCGGCCCGGCGGCCGCCGGGTGGATGCTGTTGACCATGGAGCCGGTGACCGTGTTCACGATCGTCGGCCTGTTGAGTTGTGCGGCGTTCTTGCCGGTGCTGCTGCTGCCTGAAACGCCGAAAGACGGGGATCGGGCGCGGCCTCCGATATTGCGAGACGCCGTGGCCTCACTGTGGTCCGGAGGACGTTCGACCGCCGTGTGGCTCGCCGGAGGCATGGAGGCAGGCGCCTTCATGGCCCTTTACGCGACCAAGACGTTCCTGCCGATCTACGCCCTCGCGGCCGGGTTCAATGTGGCGCTCGTCGGGGCGTTTTTCGCCGTGCAGGAGGCGGCGCACATCGTGCTCAACCCGGTCGGAGGACGCATCGGCGACAGGGTCGGCTACGTTGTGGCCGTCCCGATCGGCATGGCGGCGCTTGCTCTTGCGCTGCCGCTGCTGCCTGTTGCCGGCGGACCGTGGGCGCTGATGCCAATCGCGGTGCTGATGGGCGCCGCGCAATCGCTCGTGTTCCCGTCGACCATCGCCCTCGTATCGGCCCGTGTCGACGAGCGCAGCATCGCCACTGGCATGGGTCTGGTCGGTACGATGAAGAACGCGGGCAAGGTGGCCGGACCGGTGATCGCGGGCGGCCTGATCCACTGGCTGGACTACGAAATGACGTTCCGGCTGATGGGCGTCGCCATGCTGCTAGGCGCGGTCGTCGTCTGGCGCTGGGCCAAGGAGCCGCGAATAACGAGCATCGGTGAATCGACGGCCGAGGTCATGCACGAGTCGGTGTAACGGATTTACCGGCTGACAGGCGACGTGTGACGACGGGAGTGTGGATTGGACACAATCGTACCTTTGAACATCGACGGGGTGCGCAAGGCGCTCTCCGGCGGTATCGTCGGGAGCGCGGTGCACTATCACGCCTTGCTGCCGTCGACCATGGACGAGGCGCGTCGGTTGGCGCTCGACGGCGCGCCGGACGGCACGGTCGTCATCGCTGAGGAGCAAACCAAGGGGCGAGGCCGGTTCAGCCGGGTGTGGGTGTCACCGCCTGGTCTCAATCTCGCCCTTTCGGTGTTGTTGCGTCCTGAGATCCCACAACTCCCGTACATCAACATGGCCGCCGCCCTGGCGGTGTGCGACGTTGTCCACGAGCTGACCGATCTGTCGGCGTCCATCAAATGGCCGAACGACGTGCGCATCGGCGGCAGGAAGCTCTCCGGAATCCTGGTCGAGACGGATATGGTGGGTCGTCAACTCAACCACGCCGTGGTCGGAATCGGCATGAACGTCAACCTCGATCCGAGCCAACACCCCGAGATTGCTGAGATTGCCACCAGCATCCTTGCCGAGAGCGGGCGCGAGGCAAACCGTTCGGAGGCGCTCCGGCTGCTGCTAGGCCACCTGGACCGTTACTACGCCGAGATCAGAGGCGGTGCATCGCTCAGAGAGCCCTGGGCGGCGAAACTCGAGACGCTCGGTATGACGATCCAGGTTCGGTGGGGCGACGACGTCATCGAGGGAACCGGCGAATCGGTCGACGAACAGGGCAACCTGATGGTGCGAAAAGCCGACGGCTCCTCGGTGACCGTTGTAGCCGGAGAGGTGACGCTCCAGGTATAATGCGCGATGCGTCGCGACCCCATGTGTGCGTTCAAGCCACCCAACGCAGGCCGTCGGGCGCCAGACTCCGAATACGATCAATGGAGCGGAGCGATCTCCGCTAACTGACCCGAACAAACCAAGGAGGGACCATGCTCGAGGAGAAGCTCAGCCTGGAAGGAAAGAAGATTGTAATCACCGGCGGAGGCACGGGTCTCGGCCTGGAGATGACAACCGCATTGGCCCGCGCGGGCGCCGACCTTGTCATCGCTTCAAGGCGCCAGGGACCCATCGACGAGGCGGCGCAGATCGTCCGAGACCTGGGCCGAAAAGCCGTAGCCGTCTCGACCGACGTGACGGATACGGCGCAGGTCAACGCGCTCATGGAGCGGGCTCTCGAAGAGTTCGGCGTGGTCGACGTCCTGATAAACAACGCCGGCATCGTCCGCGGGCAGGGCGCCACGTCGATCTGGGAGATCACCGACGAGGACTGGCGCCTCGGGATCGACACCAATATGTCCAGTGCATTCTACTGCTCTCGCGCCATCGCCAAGCACATGGTGGAACGCGGGCAGGGCAAGATCATAAACGTCTCCTCTGGGTTCGGATTCCGAGGAGGGCGCGACAACTACATGTACTGCGTCGGCAAGGGCGGCATCGTGCAGCTCACACGCGCATTGACGACGAGCCTCAGCCGTTATGGGATCACGAGCACCTGCATCGTGCCCGGCTTCCTGCCCACGGAAGGCACCGACGAATCGCGGCTCACGCTGCCACGAGGGGAGTTCATCCCAATCGGCCGCGTCGGACATCCGCACGAACTCGGCGCCGTCGCGGTCTTCCTTGCATCGTCAGGGTCGGACTACATGAACGGCGAGGTCTTCTCGATCGACGGCGGCGGCCTGGCCGGCGGCTTCGCCCCAACCGGTTACGCGCCTGAGATCCCGCTAGAGGTCTAGGCCGGCCGGCGTACGGGACATTTCACCGATAAGACTGAACCGCCCCTCCGGCAACTGCCGGGAGGGAATTGGAGGAAACGAATGCCGATCCCGAACGAATGGGACCTGACGGGCAAGAATGCAATCATCACCGCGGACCGTCGCGGCTGGACCCCGCACCTGGCGTCGGCGCTGGCCGAGGCGGGCGCAAACGTGGCCGTGGCCGGGTCGGAGCGGTCCGACATGGCTGCCGCGGTCGCCGCTGTCGAGAAGCAGGGCCGGAAGTCGGTTGCGATCGCCACGGACATAATGGACGCCGCCAGCGTCAGCGCCATGGCCGACCGTGCCGTCGCCGAACTGGGCGGCGTGGACATCCTGGTGAACGGCGCGGCCGCCGAATTCGGCAAGCGCTTCGAAGACGTGTCCGAAACTGAATGGCAGACGCTGATGGACTTCAACGTGAAGTCCATGTTCCTGTGCAGCCAAGCGGTGGGCAGGACGATGCTGGCGCAGGGCAGCGGGCGCATCGTGAACATCGGCTCCGGACTCGCCGTGCGCGGCCTTGGCAACTCTGTTGCGGCTTGTGCCGCCCAGGGCGCGATTCACCAGTTCACGTCCGCTCTGGCGCTGGAGTGGGGCCGAAACGGCATCCGCGTAAACTCCATCGGCGCTGGCTGGCTCACCACGGACGAGCCGACCGAGGAAAGCCAGAAGGAACTCCTGGTGCGCTACCTTCCGTCTCGACGCAAAGGCCACCCCAACGATCTCGCGACGTTGCTCGTGTACCTCGCGTCGGACGCCTGCGATTTCGTCACCGGGCAGACCATCTTCATCGACGGCGGCGCGTTGGCTCACGCGTAAGGCGGCCGATTGGCTGAGCTACAAGTGAGGGTCACGCCCCGAGTGAAGCGAAACGCCATCGAACTCGACGACGATGGCCGAATCAGGGTGCGCGTCACCGCGGTCCCTGAACGCGGCAAAGCGAACGCAGCGGTAGTCGCGCTGATCGCCAAGACGCTCGGGCTCTCGAAACGCAGCATCGCGGTGGTGCGCGGCCACACCTCACGCGACAAATTGATCGCCGTCGACGGCATGGACCGGGACGAGGTTCTGGAGCGATTGATCGGGTAGACGCTGCAGAAGCCTGCGTCATGGGGATGGCGCGGCGATCGAATGCATCCGGCCATCGGGAGAAGCCTTGTACAGCGAGGTTTATTCCGGGGTTGCTTTGATCGGAAGAAACGCGAGCAGCGCCCGCTGATTCGATACGATGCGCTTTCCGTTTCGCTGAGCCAATCCCATGGTCAGCAGAGCGTTGATGTCTCGTGTGACGGTCTTCGGCGTCTTGCCCGCGTATGCTGCCGCCAGTCTCGTCGTCAATGTTCGCAGTTCGTGAGGGGCAACTGGCCTGCCTACCGATGACAGATCCAGGGCCAAATGGCGCTTTCGAGAATCGGCGGCGCTGTTGGAGCCTGCGAACGCGACGTTGACATGATTCTCCCAGGCCGATCCTAACTGAAACTCCCTGATCAACCTTGTCTGCGTCCGCAAGCCATCGACGAATCCTTGCAAGGCGTATCCAACGAACTCGACCGGGTTGCCCGTCTGTCTGGCTCGGTCGAGTTGGCGGTAGTATTCAGATCGTGTTTCGTTGTAGTGGTTGCTCAGCAAATGAGCTGCCGGGCTTGGGGCGCCGGCTTCGACCAGCATCTGAAACTCGACCAAGCGCGCGGTTCTCCCGTTGCCGTCGCCAAACGGATGAATCCACGCGATGTACAGGTGGCCGACGATTGCCTTGACGATGGCGGTCGCCATCGTACCCAGACGTTCGGCTGGCCAGTCACCTTCGTCAAGCCAATCGCAGAGACGACCGATCAAGTACTCACAATCCTGAGCGGGCGCGCCGCGATACCGACCCACAACCACCGCATGCGACCGGACTAGGCCGCCCCTGACTCCCTCCTCGAGTTCCAACCCTTGGAGCACCTTGGAATTCAACACCCGTATTCGATCGGGCGTCAATCGGTGGGTTCTGCCCTGAGTCAGATCAGCCAAGACGCTATTGCACGCCTCGATGATGTTGTTCACCTCTCTCCCCAGATACGCTTTGGAAGGAGGCAACTCGAGCGTGCCGCTGACAAGCCCGGAGACCTCCTCTTCTGACAGGGTGTTGCCTTCGATGGCAGTGGTGGCGCGTGCGCCTTTTGCCAGGTAGAAGAGGTTGAGTTCGTCGGCCGAGGCTGGGTCAATAGGGACGCCGGCTATGTGCTCGCATTTCGAGCACGCTTCACCTAAGAGCATCCAGAGGTTGAATGGCGCTAGCCTCAGATCAACCGAAAAAGCGATCCACGGATGCGTCTCTCGATATTGTCTGCCCTGCATTGGCCCGAATAGTGTCCCTTCGATTACGGGATATTTGGAAGCTGGTTGACGATATCGGGTCGGAAATACGGCCAATGATGTGTCCCATAGGAAACATCATTGTATCTTGTTGATTCAAGATCATCAACTCAGCCGGGAGAACAAAGTGTTCCGCCAACCGATTGCAAATCGATTCAGCGAAATGTTCACGGTGTGGGGCGCCGACGTCGGAGGCGTGAGGACGTTGTGTCGCATCCGGCGACTGGAGTTGCGGCGGTCCTCGATCGGCTAGGCCAGGGCCTGATCGAAGATGCGCTGGATGAAGTTCAAGAGCAACAACACGACCAAGGGCGAAAAATCGAACCCGCCGAAGTTCGGCAAGAGCCGTCTGATTGGCCCCAAAATGGGCTCGGTGGCTTGGTAGACCATCGTCACGATCGGGAAGAAGGGGCTGTCCCTCCCGACAGGGATCCACGACAATATCACCCGCGCAAGCAGCGCGACATACAGCGCCTTGATCAACACGTCGACGAACGTGACCAGAAAGTCGTCCAAATTCTAACTCCCTAAGGCCTTTGACTTTTCAAAAGCCGCATTGACCGCGGCGAAGATTGCCGCCCTAAAGCCGCCGTCTTCCAAGGCGCGCACCGCTTCGATGGTGGTCCCGCCCGGCGACGTCACCATGTCTTTCAGATCGGCTGGGTGCCTGCCGGTTTCCTTCACGAGTTGGGTGCTGCCGAGAACGGTCTGCAGCGCCAGCTTGCGCGCCACGTCCCTGGCCATGCCCAGGTATACGCCGGCGTCGATGAGCGCCTCGACGAACATGAACACGTACGCCGGCCCGCTCGCGCTGAGGGCCGTTGCCATGTCGATCAGCTTTTCGTCGTCCGCGTACTGCTCTTCGCCCAAGGCGCCGAGGATGCGCCTTGTCGTCTCCGTCGCTTCCGCTGGAACCGACGCGGACGCGGTCCACACGCTCATGCCTGCGCCGATCTGCGCGGGGGTGTTCGGCATCACACGGATCACGGACTCGTGGCCCAACCCGTCGACGAGTGTCTTCATGGTCGCGCCTGCGACGATCGAGAGGACGGTGTTGTCGGGCGCGATCTTGCCGCGGAGTTCCGGCAGCACGTAGGGCAGGCTCTGGGGTTTGACCGCCAGCACGCTCAGTCCCGCGCCCTCCAGGGCGTCGAGGTTGCCGGAGTGCGTGGTCAGGCCGTACGTCTCCTCGAGGTACTGACGGCGAGGCTCGACCGGTTCGCCGACGTTCACGTCGGAAGGCGGCGCGATCTTCGACTCAATGATGCCGCCGATGATGGCCTCGGCCATGATTCCGCCGCCGATGAAGGCAATTCTCATTTTGGACCTCTCTGGTCAGATGCAGGGCATCTGCGAAGCGATTGGGCTCCGAGTCCTAGGTCACTCACAGCATTGTTCGTGGAGGCGCCCCGATCGGATCGAAAGGACCCGCCCGTCGGTTTGTTCTTCAAACGCCCATGCGAGTGTTCCCAGCGACGGCACGCGCCAAACGGGTTCGCTGCGTTCGGACGAATCAGAGGGCGACGCAACAGGCGAGGAAGACAGGCTCTGAAACTGACCCCGAACGAACCCTGGCATTCCGGCGCAGCGGAATCGCAACCGTGCGCATCCGCGTTCACCGCGGGCTCACCACGCCCCAGCGCTACGGCAACCGGCCATCGCTGGCGAGGGAGACCGCAGTCTTGATGGATTCTAGCATGCTTTCAGCCTGCGCGATTCCCTGCCCCGCGATGTCGAAGGCCGTGCCGTGATCGACAGAGGTCCGGATGAATGGGAGTCCCAGGTTTACGCTGACACTCTTCTCGAAGTCATGCACCTTGATCGGGATGTGCCCCTGGTCGTGGTACATGGCGAGCACGGCGTCGAATTTGCCGTCGATGCCCTGGTTGAAGACCGAGTCCGCCGAGACCGGGCCGGTGGCGTCGATCCCCAACTTTCGAGCGTCTTCGACGGCTGGCTCGATGTGCTCGGCCTCTTCGCTGCCCAGCAGGCCGCCGTCCGAGTTGTGCGGATTCAGACCCGCGACGCCGATTCGCGGAGCATCAAAGCCCCACTTCTTGAAGTACTCGTCGGTCAGCGTGATCTTCGCCAGCACGTTCTCACGCGTCACGAAGTCGCAGGCGATCCGCAGCGATTTATGTGTCGTGAGGTGAACGACTCGCAGTTTTCCGGCCATGAGCATCGTGGCGACGTCGGGCGAGCCTGTCTGCGTCTTGAATATCTCGGTGTGGCCGATGTCCGTGTACCCGGCCAGGTTGCATGCCTCTTTGTTGATCGGCGCCGTCGCGATCGCGGCGATCTCGCCGGCGGCCGCCAACTCACCGGAGCGAAGGACCCACTCGGCCGCCGCATTGCCAGACGCTGCGGAGACCTGGCCGTACTCGATGTCGCCGAAGTTCAGGTTCTCGAGATCGAGGACGTCGATGGCCCCGTGCTCGCCTTCGACTTCGTCCAGGTTATGGGCCACGCGGGCGGAACCCGGCGCCTCGATGAGTCTGAGCGCGGAGTTCATCGCCGCCGCGCTGCCGATCACAAAGGGCCGGCACTTCTCGAAGATCCAGGGATCCTGAAGCGCTCGGGCGATTATCTCAGGGCCGATGCCTGCGGCGTCGCCCATGGTGACGGCGACAAGGGGTCTGTCTGTCATGTCGGGTGTGCTCCGTAGCGGGGATGATTGGCCACGCGGCTGCGCGTCGAAGCGGACCGCGTCTCAATCATTATACTCTGGCGCGCGAAGGATGCACGAGCGAGAGATGGCGATTGGTGGTGTCCCGACGTGAGGGAGACGGGGCGGCCTCTTGTGGAACCGCCCCGCCGCCAAACCCGATTCGACTTACGCTTTGTGCGTAGTCTTGTCAGGCGATCCGTAGCCCATGCCAGGCTTCGGTGTTGGGGGGAATGGCTCCCCTCTTTAACGACCGTCACCTCGCGGCCCTGTTCTCCACCTCTTGGACCGACCAAAGGGTATTGACCAGAGTCGTCAGCAATCTGACCAGGCTTGTGAAGAGGTTTCGCCATAATGGCTCCCTCCGTCACGTAACATTGCGCCGCAGAGGTAGTAATCGACACATGCGAGATCGAATTTCAAACAACGCTACCAAGCTTGACCCCTCGCTACGAAATGAGTACCATTCCGCTTATCTAGGTCTGGAGGGAGTCCCTGCTGCGACGTAGGGCGACCTCTCGGAGAAGAATGACCCGCTCAGTCCAGTTGAGTGGGTCATTCTCAACAGCAACAAGCTGTTCAGGCACGATGTAGTCGCCCAGGCTTCATCACGTGCCCGCTCATGTGCCCCGTCTCCGCCAAAGCTCAAGGCTCTCATTTGCGCCGATTACAGCATATTCAAACCGTGTGTTCGAATTTGCCGCGGTGGAATGGTTGTCCCTGTCGCCGCCTGATCAACGCGCACAGGCCCAATTGCGTGATCGAGTTCCGCCCGTCAGCACCGGTAGTGGCTGGTTCAGATGCTGGCCGGTTCCGCGCGATTGTCCAATACATGAGCCGACCCACTTAAGTCCGGAAGGATCACCGTCGAATATGCTCAAGGTGCGACATTGACAAAACGAACCTAGATTTGTCGACCCCAAATCCAATCGATTCGGTTTTGAAAACAGGGAAACCTACGTATCGTGAGTCCCCTTGTGCCACGCGTTCGAGGAGGGTTTCATCCGTGACTTTGAGACCGCCCTGCGACCAAGCGGCTTTGGCGCCTGCGAATGACTTGCTGTTGGACGGTATCACTTCGACGGATGGACCATTGATGCTGTTTCGGATCTGCCAAGACAATCTCACGGCACCGACCGTCCTCTTGTCCTGTCGCCATCTGGTCAGCAACCGTGGCTGCGAATTGAGTTCTACAATTCGGATGGCGGTGGCCGTTATCGAAGTGCCAAAGATCTGGCTCAAGTTTGACACCGAGGTGAGTGAATCGGGCAAATTACGCAGGTGATCGGCGAAGGTATGTTCAGGCATCAGCAATTCGGCAGCAGTCACTTCACACGACCTCTCTTCGTCGGGGTCGTCGTGACGATCCCATTCAGCGCGGTATTTTTCGCGCCTAATGGTCGATTGCGTTGAGTCTCGATCGCGCAAATGAAGCAAGTGACCAATCTCGTGCGCCAAAGAGTAAAGTTGTCTAGATGCCCCGATACGTTCATTGATGGCGACAAGACAACCGCCTTCGACAGGGACCAACATGCCTGACAGGATGCCGTGATCTTCACGGTACATAGGCCGCTTTACGACTTTGAACGCCCCAAGGTTGAGTGCGAATTGCGCGAGTTGCTCAAACGATTTCGGCCCGGTGCGCGTAACATCAGTCGCAAGTGCCCGAGTTAAGGTCGCCTTCGCAGTTTCGCGTCGCTCGGCGTTACGACTCATCGCGGGCGTCGCTCTCTCACGGCCTCGAGCATGACATCGATTTCAAAATGGCTCAATGGGACTCGAACGTTGGACCGCCTTCGCATTTCGGCAGTTCCCATTTCTTTGAGTCTTTCGGCTTGTTCGGCCGTGCATTCGCCGCGCATGAGTTTGTCATCAATCAGCGCCATTGTCTGGCGTTCAGCCGATGTTTCGCCTCGAAGAATGTAGTCCGCTGACACACCTAGTACCACGGCGAGCCGTTCCAGCATGTCTCGGGAGTTCTCTATACGGACGCGATCTTTTTCGATCCTGTAGATGACGTGTTCACTCAAATCGACCCGCTCACCAAGTTCAAATTGGGTGAGTCCGCACCCTTCTCGCAACCGCTCAATACGCTGTCCGATTGTTTCGCCACTCCATATTGCCATGCTTCTCTCCTCACGTACGAGTACGAATTACTCGCTGCATAGCCGCTACTCGCACTTGCTGAAGCCGCAATCGATGCAGTTGAGGCAACCCTCCTGCGGAATCAGCGTGCCAGAGCACTTGGGACAACGGTAACCTGTGCGTGGTCGGACTCCGCCGTTGGCGGGTTGCTCTTCCGTCCCCGTCGGAGGAAATAGGCCGAGTTGAGCTGCTGAATCTACATCTCCGTAAGTTGACTGATCGGGTCTAGATGAACTCGCAACGGATACGTGATGACTCAAGGCATGGCCCACTCCATCCGGTGCTGAACGAATGAGCGTGCCTTCGTCCCAAGCCGGGCAGCAGGTGATGCCATGCAGTTGCTCCAAGATCACATCGGGGTCGATGCCGGACCGCAAGGCCAACGAGATCAGCCTCGTTACTGCCTCCAAATTCGCTGAATCGCATCCGCCAGCCTTACCAACATTGGCGAACACTTCGAACGGTTTACCAGTCTCGTCGAAGCTGATACTAACGTACATATTGCCATGGCCGGTTCGGACTCGGTCAGTGACGCTTACCACCGAGGTTGGGCGCTGGCGGGGCACGAGCAATCCGGCGACCGGCTCTGCTTCCTCTTCGTCCTTGCCCGTTTCCAGCACCTGCATCGACTTCGAGCCGTCTCGGTATACGGTGACGGCTTTGCATCCGGTCTCCCACGCGAGCTCGAATGCGGCTTTGACGTCGGCGACAGTGGCCGAGTTGGGCAAGTTGATCGTCTTGGACACTGAGTTGGTCACATGCTCCTGCCAGGCGGCCTGCATCCTGACGTGGGCTTCGGCGCTGATGGCCATGGACGACCGGAAGACGGCGGGGTCCAGCCCATGTTCGCCCAAGATCGCGGCCGCGTCATCAGGACTCTCGGCGATTCGTTCGAGCACGCGTTTGACTGCCTCGTCGTCACCCAGGTGGTCGGCGAGCGTTTCGCGGATCGAAGCCGGGGCGTCCAGCAAGCGGGAGCTGGCGGCATCCGGGTTTTGCCAGAGGACGTTGGACCACCAGGCCAGCGCGAAGTGAGGCTCGATTCCGCTGGAGCAGCCCGCAATGCGGCTGATGGTCCCCGTCGGGGCGATCGTGATGACGCTGGAGTTGCGCACCGGAGGCAGTCCGCGGGCTTTGAGGTCGGAGTTCTCGTACTCGGGGAACGGTCCGCGCTCGACGGCCAAGTTGTGTGATTCGTCCCACGCGATGCGCTCGACGAATCCGCCCAGCTCTCGGGCCAGCGCCTGTGCTTCGGCGGAGTCGTAAGGCAGACCCAAGCGAACCAGTGCGTCGGCCCAGCCCATGTAGCCGAGGCCGATTCGACGCGTCGCCAGGTTGACCTCGCGCAGCTTCGGCAGCGGGAACGAGTTGACCTCGATCACGTCGTCCAGGAACCGAACCGCGGTCCGGATGGTCTCCTCGAGGCCGTCCCAGTCCAGTCCGTACTGGCCTACGTGGTTGTCGAGGTTGATCGAGCCAAGGCAGCAGTTGCCGTAATTCTCGAGGAACTCCTCGCCGCACGGGTTGCTGGTCTCGATCCGGCCTAATTGCGGGTTGGGCGCCGTCTCCCACACCCGGTCCATGAACACGACCCCTGGGTCTCCGGTCTTCCAGGCGGACTCGGCGATCTCTTCCCAAAGCTCTCGCGCGCTGATCATCTCGACCACGTCGTCGACAGGCCCCGTGCCTTCATCGCGAGGGTTGACCAGCGCCCATTGGGCGTCGGCTTTGACCGCCTCCATGAACGCATCGGTGATCTGAACGGAGATGTTGAAATTCCGCAGGGTTTCGTCGTCGTCCTTGCAGGTGATGAACTCGCGGATGTCCGGGTGGCTGTCGCGAAGCTGACCCATGTGGGCGCCAAGCCGGAACGCGCCCTGTGTGAGCGTGGCGCCGACGGCCGAGTAGAGCTTCATCACAGCGATGGGCCCGCAGGCGTTGCCGTGGGTGGTCCGGATCTTGTCATTCTTGGGCCGCAGCTTGGAGAAGCCGAAACCGATCCCGCCGCCCCACTTTTCGATCATGGCCGCGTCGTGGGCCACCTGCATGATCGACTCCATGTCGTCCTCGGGCGACGCGACGAAGCATGCCGACAGGCATCCTTTGCTCGTGCCGGCGTTGACCAGCGTGGGAGAGTTGGGTAGGAACTTGAGCGACGTCATCACATCGTAGAACCGGTTCGCCCAAACGGTGCGGTATGCGGGCTGTTCGCCCTCGGCTATGGCGTTCGCAACCCGATGGAACAGGTCCTCGGGCGTTTCGATGGGTTTGCCTTCGGCGTCCTTCCGCAGATAGCGCTGCTCCAGAATCACCAACGCGTTGTCGGTGATGGCCGTCTGACGGTCGCTCCTCGGCGCGGCGGCGGGTTCATCTCCGGATCCGTTGCCGTTTGTTTTCAGCGAAGCCGTTATCTGGCTCCGAAGATTGCCAGGCACGCCCGCCGACTCCAATGCTCGCTCCACCTCTGCCAGCATGTCCTCGTGTTCCAAGGGCTGGTCGGACGGGCTGGCTTTTTCCTCCACGTACATACTGACGACTCCTGAGTTACTCGATCCGCGGCATCCAAGGTGCTTCGGTCTGAGCGTTCTTGATGCGAGTCAGAGACCCGCAGGATAACACGAAATAGAACAAATGGTCTACAAGCGAACAGGGATCCCGGCGAGCTGGGCTACGCCGGGTCGGGCTGTGGCCGGACGCCCCTCCGGCGGCGGCGGCGGACCGGAGCAGTGGGAGCAGCGTCCTCCAGTATCGAGAGCGCAAGCTGGTTGGAGGGCACGCCGTCAGCCGGTTCAACCGGCTCCAAAAGCGCGTCGATCTCCGACCTGAAGCTCTCGATGTCGCGGAAGTCGCGATATACGCTTGCGAACCTGATGTACGCCACCCGGTCCATCTCCTTAAGCAGGTCCATGGCCAGTTCGCCGATGTCTCGGGAGCTCACCTCAGCGCGCCCCGTGTCGAGAAGGTGCGCCTCGATCTCGTTAAGCACCTTCTCGACGCGCCCCAGGGGGAGGGGGCGTTTGGCGCACGCTTTGGTGAGACTAGTCCAGAGTTTGTCTCGGCTGAACTCTTCGCGCCGTCCATCAGCCTTGACCACCATGACCACACGCATCTGGACCCGCTCGTAGGTAGTGAAGCGCAAATTACACTCCTGACATTCGCGGCGTCGGCGGATGCCGTCACCGGAATCCCGGGAGTCGATTACCTTCGAATTTGTGTCGCCACAAAAGGGACAGAGCATGGGTTAGGCGTCATCGAGAACAGTTTAGCGGACGGACGATGCACCACAATCTATCGTGATGCCTGGAGAATGTACCACCACATCTTGCGGTGTGTCAAGGATAACTGACGCACGAATTCATGTCGATATTGTGACGAACGGCCGGGTTTCGCAAGGCGCGTATGTCTGAGGTCCGTCGCGCCGACCGCTGCCGATCGATCCCAAAGCAACTTCATCGCGCCCGGCCGAATCAGTTGCGCGCTGTTTCTCCGCCGCGCACAGTGGTCCTGGACTCACGTAGCTGGAACTTTCCGGAGCCGTTCAGCGTCTATATGAACAAGACCGGATGGACAGATGTCACCAGACCAGGAGACGAAATGAACAGAATGCGAAGGCTTGTCTTCATCGTCGGATCGGCAATTCTGATCGTTGTCGGCCTAGCGTGCGGAACTGCGGAGAAGCAAGACTCGACAAACACGGAAGCGGCATTGGATGCGCAGCAAGTCCAGGGCCAGCCTGAGTCATCCGGACCGCTCCCTGAAATCACCTTGGCCGTCGTCCCGCAAGGCGCCCCTCGGGTCAACATGACTTACGAAGGGTCGATGTATCATCAAGACCCTCTTAGGACTGAAGAAGCGGCGAACCTCACCGAGGACAGCTTCGAACTTGTCGGATCGACCGCCGAGTCGAACCTGATCGCTCCGGGCAGCGGCGAGAGCCTGGACGTCTATCGACTCAAGGGCGGTGATGCGGCGTACCTTTATACTTTCGAGTCTGGTGAGAGCATTGCCAATGAAGACGGAACTGCCATCACGGTCAATGGCGAATGGGTGCGCTGGGCCGTAGCGAGTCAGGATCCTGCCAACGATCCGCAGGCGTCGGATGTGATATTGTTCCAGAGCCCGCCGGTGCCAACCGGACCGCCCCGTGAAGACCCACCAGCCGCGGTACCGCAGGGAGCCCCTCTGGTCAGCATGACTTACGAAGGAGCAGTCTACTATTGGGACTCGCTCAGTGCAGACGAAGCGGCGAATATAAGCGAAGACGACCTCGAGCTAGTTGGCGTCTCCGAGTCGAACCCACTGGTTCCGGGCAGTGCCGCGGGTTGGGATGTCTACAAACTCAAAGATGGCGAAGAGGGCTACGTCTACAGGTTCGACCCAGGCGAAAGCTTCAAGAACGAGGACGGCCGCACGATCACGATCGAACCTGAGTGGTCGCGGTGGAGTGCTGTCGATTAGAATCGGTCATAATTGTTCCTCCGGTTCATTCACCACCAGTTGGCTGGTCGCGTCGGTTGATGGCATTGCGGCGGCGCCGATCATGTCGGCTTCAGGGGAGCGGTTATTCCGAAGATTGGGTTCCCTGCGTTCCGTGCACCTTGCATGTGTCGCCGCTGGATCATCCGTGGCTAACTCGAACCGTGGTTATCGCCTTCCAGTATGGATTGATGCGTGATTTCGCAGTTCGTCGTCGCGGCGAACGACGAGCCGATTCGAGACAAGACTCGATGGCGCTCTAACTGCATTGGTGGTACATTGTCGCTCCGCCCTTCGGCGCCGGCTGAAATCGAAACGCGATTGAGAGCCGCAGCAAAGGGACATCTTCATCCAACGAGGACATCGCATGAGATCTACTGACGTACTTGTTCAACAGCACATGGTGATCGACAAGGTTTTGGACACCCTTGCGCAAAAACTACAGGACACACCCAGCGCAGGCGCGCTCGACGTGGAGTTCTTCAGGAAGCTGGTGGCTTTCAGCAACGCAGTCGACAAGTGCCACCACAGCAAGGAAGAGGGATGTCTGTTCCCTTGCCTCACAGGAAAGGGAATGCCGCGAGAGGGCGGACCCATAGGGATGATGCTCATGGAGCACGAGATGGGCAGAGCGCTCATCAGGCAGCTCTCGGAGACGCTCGACCTGTACGAGAACGGCGACGCATCAGTCGATGATGTCGTGAGCCCGTGTCGGGAGTATCTGCAACTCCTGAAGCAGCACATCTCCAAAGAGAACGGCGTGCTTTACCCCATGGGCGAAAACATGATGAGCGAGCAAGACGACGCTGAGACTTTAACGTGTTACGAGGACGGCGAGCAGGAGATGGGGCCTGAAGCATCCGAGGACCTCATCCGACTCGCCGCTGAGATGAACGCAGAAATATGAACTACAAAGGCGCCCCGACTTCACGGGACGCCTTTGTGCTGCGAGGTCTCGGTTATCGGCTACTCGGTCTGGACGTGATTGGTCCGAGCGCGCACCCGCGTTCGCGAGTAGCGGCGCAGGAACGGCGGCAGGTCGAGCTCGGTGTCCTCGCCGCTTAGGGCGTCGTTCAGCATGCGGTCGACTCGGTCCTCGCGGTCCGAGTACTCCTGCGCTGATGGGAAGCCCGTGGCGATGATGGTGAGCTTGATCTCGTTCTCCATCTTCAGGTCGGTCACCATGCCGAAAATGATGTTGGCGTCGGGGTCGACGACCCGCTGGATGACCTCGGCGGCCTCGTGGAGTTCATTCAGCCGGAGGTCGGAACCGCCGGTGATGTTGAACAGAACTCCTCCCGCGCCTTCGATCGAGACGTCGAGCAACGGGTTCGTGATGGCCTGTTGGGCTGCTTCGCGAGCCCTGTGCTCGCCAATGCCCCAGCCGATCGACATCCATGCCGGTCCGGCGTCGCGCATGATCGCGTTGACGTCGGCAAAGTCGACGTTGATTTCGCCGGCGGTGGTGACGACCTCGGCGATGGATTGCACGCCGATGCGCAGAACGTCGTCAGCCATTTTGAAGGCGTTCTCCGCCGTGATCTCTTCCTCGGCGATCACGTGAAGGCGCTCGTTGGGGATCACCAGCAGGGTGTCAACGTGCTCTTTGAGCCGGTTGATGCCCGCATCAGCGACACGTCCGCGACGCATGCCTTCGAAGGCGAACGGCCGGGTCACGATGCCGACGGTCAGAGCGCCAGTCTCTCGGGCGATCTGTGCGATTACCGGAGAAGCGCCGGTTCCGGTGCCGCCGCCCATGCCGGCCGCCACGAACACCATGTCGGAATCGGCGACGACCTCGTACAGGTCCTCGCGGCTCTCCTCGGCGGACCTGGAGCCGAGTTCGGGACTGCCGCCTACACCTTTACCCTGGGTGAGCTGGTCGCCAATCCGCATCTTGAGCGGCACGTCGCTCATCAGAAGCGCCTGGGAGTCGGTGTTGACGACGACGTATTCGACGCCTGGTATCCGCTCCCTGAACATTCTCGAGACGGCGTTGGAGCCCCCGCCCCCGACACCCACTACTTTGATTCGGGCAACGCTTTCGGGGTCGCCCCTGAAACTGTTCATATAGATTCCCCCTTTAGTCCTTTGTATCCTGCGACTGTATCCTGCGATTTTGTCACCGAGACATAATCCGACTCAGTATTCGAGAGACACGTTTGTTCCCGGTCTTCCCGCTGGTTCCATTGGACGCTCTGATCGTCGGCGTAGGGTCCGACTGGCGCCCCATCGCCCACTTCAGTATGCCGATGCTGGTGGCGAATTTGGGCGACTTGAGATCGTCAGGGATGCTGTTGAGTCCGCTGACCCTGTCGGGCGCCCCGACCCTCACCTGCCGCGACACCGTGCGCCGCACCATATCCTCCAAACCCGCGAGGCTGGACGTGCCTCCCGTGAGCACCATCTGGACGCTTGACGTGTCCGCGTACCCGGCCTCGTGGAGCTTGAGCCGCATCAGACGTGACAGCTCTTGCGCTCTCTCGCGCATCAGTTGGCATAGGTCCCGAACCGGCACCCGTCGTTGGCTCACTCGCCCGGCGATTGGGAGCGAGATCTCGTCTTGCGCCTGCGCCGCCGAAGGTTCGGTGTTCCCGTGGGCGAGTTTGGCCTCTTCTCCCGCTTCGTAGGTCGTGTCGTAAGTCATGCAAATGTCGTTGGTGAACTGGAACCCGCCGATTGGCAAGGCGGAGTTGTAGAACACCGACCCCTTCGAGTACACGATCAGATCGGAGGTTCCGCCGCCGATGTCGACAAGGGCGACGCCTTCCTCTTTTTCCGATTCGGTGAGGACCGCCTCGGCGCTGGCGATAGGCTGCAAGACCAGGTCGGCGACTTGATATCCGGCCTGTTGCACGACCTGCGTGAGCCTGTCGACGAACGACGACGCCGCGGTCACGACATGTGTCTCCACTTCCAGTCGTGTCGTGTGCATCCCCACCGGGTTTCGGATGCCGCGTTGGCCGTCCAACGTGTAGCTCCTGGGCAGTGCATGGAGCACCAGCACACCCGATTTCCTGCTGGCGGCCGCCACGGTCTCCGGCGCCGCCTTCAGGTCGGCTCCGGTGATGACGCCCTGGGACGCGGCTTTGTTGAGCTGGTCCCGGCGCGTCTCGAAGGAGACATGGGATCCCGTTACGCCCACGTAAGCCTCGGTCACCGTGACACCCGCCTGCCTGGCCGCTTCGGCAACAGAGTCGCGGATGGCGTCTCTGGCGGCGGCTATGTCGGTGACGTTGCCCTTTTCGAGGCCGCGCGAGGGCACAACGCAATGCGAGAGGATGTCGTACGACCCGTCGCCGGCTCCGCGCGCAATGATAGTGCACACCTTCGAAGTGCCCACGTCCACCGCCACAACAATGTCTGAGTCTTGCATCATAGTTCGTTCTCCGAAATCCACCTCAAATAACCGTCCCGGACATCCAGCCGCCGTGATCGCTTCACGGAAGAGCACTTGTTGTAGATGTTTCTTGTATTCTGGTTAGACTGATGCCCGATCGCCTGGGTTGCCCTAAAGCTTTTCGACTATCCGCATCTTCGCGCTACGGGCTCGGGGATTGGCCCTGATCTCCTCGCGGGTTGGCGTCAGCACGCGACGGTTCACCAGGCGGACAGATTGCACGTGATCGCAGATGCACACCGGCGCCGACGGCGGACAGATGCACTGCGTCGCCTCACGCCGCATCACGTTCTTGACCAGCCGATCCTCGATCGAGTGGTATGTAAGCGTTACTAGACGGCCGCCTGCCTGAAGGGTTTCGATGGCGCCGAACAACCCTTTTTCGAGATTGTCTAGTTCCGAGTTCACTGCCATGCGCAACGCCTGAAACGTCCTTGTCGCTGGGTGCACCCGGCTGTGGGCCGGCCAGTTGAGCGCCCTGGAAACCACGTCTGCCAGCTCTGTCGTGGTGTCGATCCGCCGATTGCGGACTATCGCCTTGGCCACGACCCGGGCGCGTGGTTCCTCTCCCAGTTCACGAATGACGGTTTCAAGTTCCCGCTCCGGGTACCGGTTCACGATGTCGGCCGCGGTGGTCGGCGACTCGACGTCGAATCGCATGTCCAACGGCGCCTCGCGCCGGAAACTGAACCCGCGCTCCGCGGTGTCGAGCTGCCGGGAGGACACGCCCAGGTCGAACAGCACGCCGCTGGCGTCGCGTGCACGGTTCCCTACCGCGATGCTGGCGACGTCGGCGAAATTCCCGTGAACCAGGCGAATGCTCGTCGCGTATCCGCTGAGTCTGGCCTCGGCCGCATCCAGCGCATCGGCGTCAAGGTCGATCCCCAGCAAGAAGATGTCGTGCGAAGCGTGCAGAATCGCCTCAGCGTGTCCGCCGTCGCCGATGTTGCAGTCGATATAGACGCCGCCTGGCTTGATCGCCAACGCCGCTACTGCTTCGGACGTCATCACGGGCACGTGGGCTGGATTCATGACTGGCTCGCGGATGGTGCTTAACATATGGTGGTCGGTTCTGCCTGTGCTGAGCTTGTAGGTTAGGGCTTGTGTGATTGCGCCTGCGATTCGGCGGTCTGTCCGATGTCCGCTTCATCTACGATTCGCTGCCTGATCCCAACGGTTGCGCGGTCGCACCGGAGTGCGCGTAGCCGGCGTGTTAACATGTAATTCGGATCAAATACGAAAACGGCATTGCGCGACGCCGCCCCAATCGCGCTTCACTGGCCGGTATCCCTGGACCAACGTTTACCTTGCTATTGGAAGTTTCCCAGACACTTTCAATACCATGCAAGGGAAATTTGGGAGCCGTTCTTGGGGTTTTCGGGACGTTATCGCGTCGGTTCGGCGGCCCCGGGAGGTCTGACGATTTTCAAACTGGCCATCTTGACCATCAGCGATGCCGGGTCCAGAGGCGAACGGGAGGACGTCAGCGGCGACACCATCAGTGAAATGATGGCGTCGACGAGTTTCGAGGAAACCCGACGCGAGCTGTTGCCCGACGAGCAGGATCTGATCTCCGAGAAACTAATCGATTGGTGCGACAACGGCGATTTCGACCTGGTCCTGACGACCGGCGGCACCGGGCTGGGACCGCGCGACGTTACACCCGAGGCGACCAAGAAGGTGATCGACCTCGAAGTCCCCGGCATGGCTGAGGCGATGCGCATGGAGTCGCTGAAGGCCACGCCGTTTGCCATGATCGGCCGCGCGGTGGTCGGTGTGCGGAACGGATGCTTGATCGTCAACCTGCCAGGCAGCCCCAAAGCCGTCCGCGAAAACCTGGAAGTGGTCCTCGCCGTGATTCCACACGCCGTTGAGATACTCAGGGGCGGACAACGGCATCCAACCGGCTGAGGCGGTTAGCAGCAACCTTATGCGCTTTCACGTCCTGACGCTCTTCCCCGGGATGTTCGAGGGACCGATGTCCGAGAGCATCATCGCGCGTGCTCAAAGCCAGGGGCTGGTCGAAGTCAACCTGCACGACATTCGTGACCACGCCCGCGACAAGCATCGCCAGGTCGACGACTACGGCTTCGGCGGCGGCCCGGGCATGGTAATGAAGCCCGCTCCGATATTCGAAGCTGTCGAACACGTCAAGTCATCCTCGTCTCTCGCCGCATCGACCCCGGTCGTGCTGCTGTCCCCACAGGGCAAGAGGTTGGATCAAGAGACCGTCGAGCGATTCGCCGAACACACGGACCTGATTCTTATATGCGGGCGTTACGAGGGCGTGGACGAACGTGTGCGGCAACACCTCGCCACGGAAGAGATCAGCATCGGAGACTACGTGCTCGCCGGCGGGGAGTTGGCCGCGATGGTGGTGATTGACGCGGTTGCCCGGCTCGTTCCCGGCGTGGTCGGGTCCGCCGAGTCGCCTGCAAACGACACGTTCACCACCGGGCTGTTGCAGCACCCTCTGTACACCAGACCCACGGAATATCGAGACTGGAACGTGCCCGAGGTACTGCTGTCCGGGAACCACGCCGAGATCGACCGATGGCGACGTCAAGAAGCTCTGCGCCGCACGTTGATCCAGCGCCCTGATTTGCTGGAGCGCATCTCCGCCGGCCGATTGACGGACGAGGACAGGCGTTACTTAGAGGAGCTTCGCGAAGGGTAGCGCGGAAGCCGTCGATGAGCGTACGCAAGGAAAGGCTTGGCCGTAATGGTCATCAACTAAATACTTTGTAGTCCACAGTAACGTTTGAGTTCTGGCGAACCACCGTTCAGACGTTGAAACTCGTCGAGTACCTGTCGTCGGAACAGGAGGAAGTCGTCAGACCAAGGATGAGCGTGGGTTATGCGTTGTTTGGCCCAGCGCCAGAGTTTTTCAATGTTGTTGAGCCAAGGCGAGTACGTAGGAAGGGGTATTACTTGGATTCGAGGATCTGCGGCCAGAGCCTCTTGGACCTTGGGATGAAAATGAACCGACCAGTTGTCCATGATCAGATAGATTCGACGGGCCTCGGGGTAGGGGGAGCCGATTTGTCCAAAGCAGCCAGCGAGTCGATCGGCCGTCACCTTAGGGAACTCCCAGACATGTACACCCGCTTTGGCTGCTTCCAACAAGCCCACCACCCGCATCAGGGTGTTTTGAGTATTGCTGTACCGGAGCTTGGGTTGGCGACGTCCCATATTCGACCACAACCAGGCTTGACTAGGCTGACGATAGAAGCTGACCTCGTCAGTAAACAGCGCTATTACCTCTCCTGGATGGTTAGCTGCTTCCTGAAGGGCCTGATCCAAGACCCCCTTTTCCCTCATATTAAGGGTCGGGGGAATGAAGGTACGGTTGGCCACATTTGTAGCGAAACCCGGCTCGCTTCAGCACCTTCCACACACCCATTTCGGTGAACCCTTCGAGACTCGGCGCCACCTGAGCAAGTGCATGCAGCGTCCATCTCGTTTGCGCCAGGCCGAACGACTGGGGCGACTGTCTAATGTACCGCTCAACCTCCGATGTATCCGCGCGTGCCTTTCGACCTCTCCCAGGTCGGACGACCAACCCACGTATCCCTTCGCTACGAAATCGCCGCTTCCAGTTGTTGATGCTAGCGACGCTAACTCCCAGAAAGTCGGCTACCTCGCGAGTCGACTTCCCCCGTCCCAGATTCCAAAGCGCCGTGGCTTTGATGCGAACGTAGGGTCGTTCGCCCTGCCGCATCAAAGTCCGCAGTTCTTTCATATCCTGCTCGTCAATCTCAAGCACGGCTTCCCTCCTGGGACCATGCTACGACAATTCAACCAATTATGCTACATAATTAGTTTAACGCCATAAGGGCCAAGCCCACACTCGCAGGCTCAGCGTGAAAAGAACGAAGCAGCGGCTGTTATGCCGCGTTTGGGGTTGGCGAGGCGGGCGAGAGCCCCCGACCAGTCCTACACCAGGGAGAGCGTCATGTCTCGGTCAACTGCGCCGAGCAACTCCTCGGACGAAAGCAATCCCACCAGTTCGCCGTCGTCAACTACAGGCAGGTGCTCGAGGTCTCGATCGATCATCATGATCGACGCGTCGGCGAAGTGCACATCGGGCGAGGTCGTCAGATGCTGCAGCGTCATGTGCCTGTAGACCGAGCATTTCCACGAGGTATGTCCGTCCACCAGACAGCCGAGCGCCATGTCTCGGTCGGTGATGATCCCTTCGATCTTGTCGTTTTCCGTGACAACCAGGCAGTTGGCGCCGGTTCTCTTCATCAACTGTGCCGCGTCTGCGATGCTCGTGTCCAACCCAACGCTGTAGGCGTCTTTGTTCATTAGTTCGCCGACTTCCATGTCCATGCTCCTGTCGTGGCTCAAGAGAGCGGCTCATATCGTGTTGCGTGTCGCGGATCCGCATGGCTCATTGCCCGAATCGGATCGCGAAGAGGATAATTCCCAGTCGGCGACCCGTTGGGCGCCAGTATTAGGATACCGGACGATTGTTAATGGCGGGTTAACATTCTGTGACATTTCTGTAACATTCCGCACCAGCTTGTCCGAGTCCGGGATGCGAACAGCATCGGAAGGCGCCTCAGCGGCTCTCTCAACCGTGTAATCGGATGCACTTCGCGGCGAAAGGACTCAGGCGCCGTGTCGTGACCGCCTTGCTTCGATTGTGCTATATTTCTCACATGACGCAGGCGCAAGCTACGCAATCATCGAAACGGTCGGTCGACTGGGGCGGCGTCTTGCGAGACGGCCTCCTCGTGGCTGCCACGGTCATGATGGCCGTCACACTGTACCTGGTCTTCCTTTGGGTGCCCACCGAGCTCAATCTCGGCGTTTCCCAGCGCATCTTTTACTTCCACGTGCCCCTGGGCTGGATCGGCATGATGTCGATTGTGATCGTGGCGATCGCCAGCCTGATGCACCTCTTCACGCGCAACGACAAATGGGACAGCCTTGCCTACGCCACGGCCGAACTGGGAGTCGTTTTCGCGTCGCTGATAATCGTGACCGGGGCCATGTGGGCCAAACCGGTCTGGGGCGTGTGGTGGACGTGGGACGCCAAGCTGACGACTACGCTCGTGCTGTGGTTCATCTACGTCGGTTATCTGATGATTCGAGCGTACGGTCCGATGGGCGGCCAAGGGAAGCGTTTCGCCTCCGCGATAGCCCTAATCGGCGCCGTGGACACGATACCTATCTACATGGCCACAGAATGGTGGAACACAGCGCACCCCGAACGCAACGTGCCATCCGACATTGACGGGAGCATGGTGTTGACGTTAATGGTGTCTCTGCTGACGTTCACCCTGCTGTACGCATACATTCTGTGGGAGCGATACTCCCTGAAGAGAGCGGAATCCGAACTCGATGAGCTTCATCAGCAAACTGCCTAAACGCTTCAGCACGCCAGCCGTATTCGCGATCGCAGTGGTCGCGATGGTGTCGGCGACGATTCCGATAGCCGCGACGGTCGGTGCCTTCGACGGCGGCTCGGCGGGCGCGGCGTCCTCGTCTGGAGCGCCCCAAGCGCAAAGCGGCGACGATGCCGAGGCCAATCTGCCGTACCTTTTCGCCGTCTATGCGATCACCTGGGCCGCGTTCTTCGGCCACGCGTTCTACATGTCCCGCCGCCAACGCGAGATGCGAAACGAAATCGCGGCGTTGCGACAGTTGCTGGAACGTCAAGAGAACGCCGACAGGAGCGAGCCCGACTCAGGATCCGGCTGAAGGCGAGACGCGGACAGTCGCCAATGACAACGCGGCCGACTGAGAGCCAGAACGAACAATATCAGATTGTCGGACCATCAGGCCGAACGATCTACCGGTTAAGAGTCATGATTGGTGGACCAAGATGTCGAACGTAGATTCACCACTGGAGCAAGTTCCAGTCGTAAATGACGGCTCGATCGCTGCAAACAGGGGCAAGCTTCTCGTTGCCCTGGTGGTGTTGGTGGGCGCGCTCGGTTACTTCGCCTTCATGGCGTTCGACGGCGCCACCGTCTACTACTATTCGGTCGGCGAGATTCGCGAGCAGGGGCCGACTCCCGAAGGCAAGATGGTTCGAGTCAGCGGGAAGCTGCAGCCCGAGTCGTTCGCCCGCGCCGACGGCTCGGTGTTGTCGGAATTCGATCTGACCGACGGCGCCGTGAGCCTCACCGCCATGCATCAGGGCGTGCTGCCCGACCTATTCTTCAACGAGCACTCCGAGATCATCCTCGAAGGGTCTTACGGCATCGACGGTGTTTTCCAAAGCGAGAACGTCATCGTCAAGTGCCCGTCGAAGTACATCGCCCTCGAAGAAGAGCAGAGCTAGCGAATCAGGGGCGCCGATGCCTGGAAGTCTCGACGCTTCGGGATCCCTTTCCCGATTGCATCGGGGTCCGGACGGCTTGACTACCCCGACTGCTCTTTGGTCACCCGCGCCAGGTCCATCCGGTTGACGTGGCGCACGCCGGGCGCCTGGGACAACAGGACAACGGAGCCCATTCCGACTGCCACGGCCACGTACGTCCTCGTATACAGCGCCACGTTGAAGCTGAACGAATCTGACTCGAAAGCCCTCATCAGCTCCACGGCCATCAGGTAGCCCAGGCCGATTCCCGCCCCGATCCCGACGATCGCCCCGATGGCGTTCTCCAGCGTGATGAGCGCCGTGATGCTCCGTGATCCGAATCCCAACGTTCGCATGGTGGCCAGTTCCCTGGCGCGCTCCATGACGTTCATCGACACGGTGTTGAACACAACCAGGAACGCCAGCGCCACCCCGAACAACACGAAGACCGCCACGAACTGGTAGAAGAGCGCCATGAAGTCCGCAATGGCGTCCCGCTTTTCCGACAGGGCTTCCACGTTGATCACCCCGGGCATTGCGGAGACGGATTCCTTGACGGCCGAAATCCGCTCTGGGTCCACTGCCAGCAATGCTCCAGTAATCACATCAGGCGTCCCCAGGAGCTGCCATGCGTCGTCCAGCGCGACGTATGCCACGGTGGACAGCGGTGACCGCACCGTCCCAGCGATCGCCATCTCTTGCACGCCGAACGGCGTTTGCACATCCAGGACGTCGCCTATCCCGGCGCCGAGCTCGTTGGATATGCCTGTGCTTAGGTACAGACCCGATATGGCCAACGGGCGCCCGCCTTCTTTCTCCAGCGGACGATACAGCTCGCCTTGCGGCGATAGCCCTACCAACAGAGTGCTGTACGAACGCCCAACCGTCGCCAACCGCACAGGCGACTCCACCAGAGGTTCCACCCGCCGCACACCCGCCAAACCGGCGAACTCATCCACTGCTTCCGCCGGCACAGGACCGGCCATGGTTGCCTTGACGTCGTACGCCTCGATCTGCCCGAACTGCAGGTCCATCGTGTTGTCGATGGTGTCCAGCATGCCAAGGGACGCCACGATGAGCGAAACGGAAACGGCGACTCCAGCGGCGTTGACCAGGCTCCTGCGTGGTTGGCGGAACAGGCTCCTGAGGGCCAGCCTCCACACGAACGGGACGCGACGCGTGGGCAGCAATCTGTCCAGTACGGTCAATCGACCGCCGGTCGGGACAGGCGGCCTCATGGCGGCGGCGGGCTCCAGACTGGCGCCCCTCCACGCCGGCAGCAAGCCTGCCACCACGCACGTTCCGATCCCCAACCCGATGCCGATGCCGAACACGGGCCAATGAGCATCGATCACCACAACGGGGATGTTGACGACGTCGGCGTACGCTGAGGTTATCAGCGCCGCGAGACCGTAAGCGACCACTGTGCCCAGCACACAACCCGCCACGCCCACCGCTAGCGCGTAGCCCAGGTAGTGTCGCACGACCTGCCCGCGGCCGTAACCCACCGCGCTCAGCAGTCCGATCTGGCCCCTCTGTGAGCTAACGGTTCGGGTCATTAGCACCAGGATGGCCAAGGCTGTGATGATGAGAAACATTGCCGGAACTACCGCGGCGATCTCGCCGAATCCCTCCAAGTCCAGCTTCAAGAACATGTAACTCGGCTGTCTTTCCCTGGGCGTGGACTCCAGCAGATTGTATGGGGCCAGAACCTGCTGTATCCGGACCGTCGTCGCCTCATGGTCGGCGCCCTCGGCGAACCGGACCACGACCTCGTTTATCGTCCCGACCTCGTCGAAGAGCCTTTCGGCGACGGCCTGCCGGGCGAACACCACCGCGAAAGCTCCCGGGGCGACAAAGGGCTCTTGGAGGCTCTTGGCCTTGAAGATGTATTCCGGCGAGACGATCCGGCCGGCGATTGTCATCTTTGCTCGCCCGTCGGCGAGCGCCAATTCGATTTCGTCGCCGGAGAAGAGATCGTTCTTCGCGGCAAACGCGTCATCGATCAGCACGGAATCGCTGGCGTCCGAGGGCAGGTAGGCTCCCTCCTCCAGCCAGACGTCGTTCACCATGGGGCGTCCGTCGTCCGGAGTACTGATCATGCGGGCCGACAGAAGCTCACCAGGATTCTTGGGGTCTGCCAATCCGACATCGTGAACGATGCGTCCTTCGACTGCTTCGACTCCCGCCGTATCTGCGACTTCTTGCACGACCGTCGCAGGGGATTGTGCCACGCGGAAGAATGCGTCCGCCAGAAGGAGCTCGTCGTAGGTCCGCTCTTCCGACTCGCCGAGATTGAGGTAGCCGGCGTAGCTCCCGCCGAAAATGGCGATGCCCAGCGTCAGCAGCAACACCAGCGCGCCATACTGGAGCTTTGCTGCCCACAGACCTCGCAACAGCATACGATCGATCTTGCGCATGGCTACCACTCCAGATCCTCGGTCGGCAACGGATTCGGATTCAGGGTGTCCTCCAGGACTCGACCGCTGCGCAACCGGATCACGCGGTCGGCGATCTGACCGATGGCAGAGTTGTGGGTCACCGTCAGCACGGTTTTGCCCTCCCGGCTGCAGATCTCTCGGATGATGCCGAGTATTCGCTTTCCGGTCTCGTAATCAAGCTCGCCGGTCGGTTCGTCGCAAAGAAGAATCGGCGGGTCCTTCACAAGCGCTCGCGCGATGGACACCCGTTGCTGCTCGCCTCCCGAGAGCTGGCTTGGGAAGTTGTTGGTTCGGTCGGCGAGGCCAACCTCCGCCAGCACCTCGTCGAAAGACCGTGGGTGGTCGACCAACTCTGTGACCAACTCAACGTTTTCGATGGCCGTGAGCGTTGGGATGAGATTGAAGAACTGGAACACGAAGCCGATTCGCGTCCGTCGATGAACCGTGAGGCCTCCTCTGTCCATGCCCCCGATCGACACCCCGTCCACCACGACGTCGCCTTCCGTCGGCGAGTCTATGCCGCCCACCATGTTCAGCAGAGTCGTCTTGCCGGAGCCGCTAGGTCCGAGCAGAACCACGAACTGCCCTCGCGGCACTCTGAGGTCGACGCGGTCCAAGGCTTTGACGGAAATCCCTTCGGCCGCATAGACCTTGGACACGTTGTCGAGCGACACCGCCGTTGCGTTGGCCACTGCCATTTTGATCCTCCGTCTCTCGCGGGCGTCAGTTCGATTCCGTCCGCAGGCCGTTCACGAGCAACCGGATCGCCGTTTGATTGGTCTCGCCCCACGTCGTCTTCTCTGGGTCAACGGTCCAGAGCAGCGCCAGGCCCTCGTAGATCGCGAGAATGGCAGAGGCCACATCATGGACGTTTACGGCTCGGAACTCGGCGCTCTCGACTCCCTGTCTCAACAGCTCGACCAGCCTCTCATGATAGGCGTCGTAGTATCCTTTCAGGACCTGCCGAACCGACTCCTTGCGCGCCGCTTCCGCGTAGAATTCGTAGAGGATCGGAAACACCGGCGTCATCCGAATCATGTCGTCGGCCACTTGACGGTCCAACGCCATCAGCCGGTCGCTAACCGATCCTGGCGCTGTCTGGAGTTCTTTCAGCGCGTCCAACTCGACGGAGAAGAGCCGGTCGAGTATGCTGCCAATGAGAGCATCCTTGCTGTTGAAATAAAGGTAGATGGCGCCTTTGCTCAGCCCGGCTTCGCGTGCGATTTCGTCCATGGATGCCTCTTGGAAACTCGCTTGTGCGAAAACGACCATGGCGGCGTCGAGGATCTGTTCGATGCACTTTTCGGCGACATTTGGGCGTGGAGCCATCGGTATCTCCGGTTGGTGACTGACCGGTCAGTTATTATTGTGGACGAGCTTCGAACCCACGTCAAAGCAGGCCAGCCACGGCCTGTGTGAGGCTACCGTGACGAATCGGCGACGCGCACTGCCGCAAAGCTTCCTGGACTCGGCCCGCGCCCTGGAACAGTCGTATCTGGAGACTGACGACCCCGTCCGGCAATCAGGATTCGGAGGCGGCGCCAAACGATGGCGGGCCGAACGCGAGCCGATACTCGACGCGGTCGAACACGACGGCGACATACTCGACATCGGTTGCGCCAACGGGCATTTGCTCGAATGCCTGGTTTCGTGGGGCCGGGAGCGGGGCCTGAATCTCACACCGCACGGGTTGGACCTGGGTCCACGGTTAATTGACCTGGCCCGCCTGCGACACCCGAATTTCGCCGAGAACTTTCACGTGGGCAACGCTTGGGACTGGCGCCCGCCGCGACGCTATCGATACGTGTACATGCTGTACGACTGCGTTCCGGAAGCGTACCTGGCCGAGTGTTTCGGGCGTCTGCTCGCTGTCTTCATCGAGCCGGGCGGGCGGTTGATCGTCGGGGCATACGGGCCGAAGACACGCGGCGTGCCGCCGTTCGACATCGCGGCGTTCATTCGCGATGCGGGATTGACGGTAGCGGGCACGTCCGGCGACGCCGATCCGCCTGTCGCGGCCGCGTTCGCGTGGGTAGACGCGTGAAGGTCAGCCGGCGAAGTCTCGCACGACCTGTCCCGGTGTCGCGCCGGTGAACTCCCCGTCCTCGATGACTAGCGTCCCGTTGACGGCCACATGGGGGATCCCGATCGCGTAGCTGTGGGGCGCCTCGAACGTCGCCGTATCGGCCACGGTGCCCGGATCGAAGACGACCAGGTCAGCGGCCATGCCCGGAGCGACCCGCCCTCGGCGCGTGAGACCCAGGCGCGACGCAGGCAGCATCGTCATCTTGCGGATGGCTTCCGGCAGCGACACGACGCCCTTCTCTCGGACGTAGCGGGCCAGGAAACGCGGGTTGGTCCCATAGCTGCGGGGATGGGGCTGCCCGACAGCCAAGATGCCCGACGTCGACAGCGCGCTGCCGTCCGAGCCAACGGACACCAGCGGGCTTCCAGCGATAACTTCGACGTCCGGCTCCTGCATCATGTGGATGATAACCTGCCCGTCGCCCTGTTCGTACAGTCTGAGCGCAGCCTCTGAAGCTTCGCAACGGAGCTCCTCGGCGATTTGGAGCATGTTCATCCCTTCGAAGTGGTCATCCGGTGTGAACCGCGCGATGACGACGCCGGCAGGATCGCGATTGTGCTTGTAGATGTCCTCGATGTCGGCGAGCAGCCTCGGCCTGAGCGCGGAGTCGGCCATGACGTCCAGGGTGGCGGCGCGGCCTCCGTCCAGCGCCCAGCGAGGGAACAGGGCTCCGGTCAGGCTCGTGCTTCCGGCGGTGTACGGGTACTGGTCGCCCGCGATGTCGATCCCTTCGTCGCGCGTCAGTTCGAACAGGTCAAGCACCGCGGACGCCCGGCCCCAAACGGAAGGTCCCATGCACTTGACGTGCGATATCTCGAGCCGAATCCCGGTGCGTCGCCCGATCTCAATTGCTTCGTTGATGGCGACGAACAGGCCCACGCTGTGGCTGCCTTCGTCGCGCATGTGGGTCGAGTAGAGCTTGCCGCGCTCCGACGCCACCGCGGCCAGCGCGATGACCTCGTCCAGGCGGGCGTAATTGCCGGGCGCGTAGAACAACCCGGTCGAGATGCCCATGGCCCCGGCGTCGAGGCTATCCGCGACCAGCGCCTTCATTCGGTCCAATTCCTCGCCATCGGGCGCCCTCGAATCTAAGCCGACGACACACGAGCGCACTGTCCCGTGCCCCACCTGAACCGCGATGTTCAGCGATGGCTGCGCGGCCTCGAGAGCGTCGAGGTAACTTCCGAAGTCGCTCCAGGTGATTTCGAAGTTGTCGGTGTATTGGGACACGCGAGCTTCGAGCGCTTCTCTGGCATCGCCAATCAGCGGAGCGCAGAAGCTGGACCCGCAATTGCCCGCCAACTCAAGGGTCACTCCCTGCCGCACCTTGCTCTGGGCCGTGTTGTCGAGCAGGAACGACATGTCGCTGTGCGTGTGCAGGTCGATGAACCCCGGGCACACGGTCAGCCCCGACGCGTCGACGGTCGACGCGGCCTCGCCGTCCAGCCTGCCGATGGCCACGATCTCGCTGCCAACGGCCGCAACGTCGGCGACGTACGCAGGGCTGCCCGTGCCGTCGAGGATGCTCCCGTTCTTGATTAGCAGGTCGTACATAGTCGCGGCCTCCCACGTGATGCGTTCGGTTTCCGTGGCGCTGAGTGTAGCACGGAGTGAGCGCTCGGTGGCGAGAAAAAACCTTCGCATAGCTCGACAGCCAGCGCTTGGCGGGGGTACGATACTTTGAATGTTTGCGGCGCCTGATCGCCGGCGCAGACTCTGCGATTCATTGGAGGCAGTCGTTGGAAGCTTTGGTGTTGGGAGGAAGCCGGTTCATCGGATTGCACCTGGTGCGGCTCCTGAGCGGGCAAGGGCATCGAGTCACCGTGTTGAATCGAGGGCAGACGGCGGCAGAGCTGCCCGACGACGTCGAGCGTCTGGCCGCCGACCGCACCGAGCCCGAGCAGGTTCGCGATGCGCTTCACGATCGGTCCTGGGATGTCGCGTTCGACATATCGGGTTACACTCCCGAGAGCCTCGACCCGGTTGTTCGCGCGCTGGAAGGGAACGTCGGTCGATTCGTGTTCTGCAGCACGACCTCCGTCTACGCTCCCGGAGACGTTGCCCCGGTTGAGGAGGACGGCCCGTTGTTCAGGGACCCCGACGCCGACGAGTACTCCCGAAACAAGATCCTGTGCGAAGATTTGCTCTTGGACCTCTTCGACGCTCGCGGCTTCCCGATGACGATCTTGCGCCCGCCCTACGTATACGGGCCGGACAACTACCTCTCGCAACGAGAGTTCAGCTACTTCGCCAGGCTGGCGCGGGGACGGAGAATCATCGTGCCAGGGACAGGGCGAACCTTGGTCCACTCTGTCCACGTAGACGATCTGGTGGATGCGTTCGTCGCGGCGCCTGAAATCGAAAAGACGATGGGGCAGACATACACGATCTGCGGCCCGGACGCCATCACTCTCGACGGCTGGATCGATGCGATCGGCGCCGCGATGGGCCTTGCGCCGGAGATCGTGCATGCATCGCCCGCCCAATACGATGAGCTGGAAGTCGAAGCTCGGAAGTTCCCGTTCGGTTGGGACCGCAGCACTATATACTCGACCGAGAAGGCGCGGCGCGACATGGACTGGGCGCCCAAATACCGTATGGCGGACGGCCTCCGCATGACCTACGAGTGGTGGACGGAGTCTGGTCTCGACCAACAGGAGTGGGACTTCTCCGCGGAGGACAGGGCGCTGGAGACGCTGGACGGCGCAAAGTGAGCGCGTCGGTTAGCCCTATTGTTAGACTCGGCGACGGCGCCGAACTCAGGGAGTCCCAAGGAACATTCGATGTCGCGTAACACAATGAAATCGGCTCTTCGCCTGCTTTCGTTGGCAATGTTGCTGGCGGTGTTTGCCGTCGCTACGGCGTGCGGGGACGACGGGCTTCCGACAATCGAGGCTCCGGGCGAAACGACAGCGCCGACCGACACCTCAACCCCCGCGGCCACATCTTCGCCAACTCCGTCACCGACTTCGACGCCTACTCCAACTGCGACACCCACGCCAACGCCGGTTCCCACGTCAACGCCCACGCCGATGCCGACGCCCACACTCGTGCCAACTCGAACGCCGGTCTCCAGCCAATCTCAGGCCGCGACGACCCCAGTCAGTGAAGCGGAGCAGATATACTTCGATGCCGCCAGTGCGATGGGGCTTGTCGAGTCTTTCCATTACGAAATGAATGCGACGCTGTCCTTGACCTCGGACGGACTTGGATTCACGATTCCCGTCGAGATGATCGGCGACTTCCAAGCCCCTGACCGCAGTCGGGGTTCCCTCTCGATGAACATCATTCTGTTCAAGGTCGAGACCGAGTTCGTCAACATCGGCGAGGATTCATACTCCACCGACCCCGACACGGGAGAATGGACGACCGGCTCGGCGAACGGCGTGTTCTTCGGAAATCCCGCCGACTTCGCGGACCCTGAATTCCTCGAGTCGGCCGGCAGCTTCGCCGACCTGATTGTCGCCGGCATCGAAGACCTCAACGGAATTCAGACCTACCATTTGGTAGGAAGACTGTCGGAAGAAGAAGCCGACGCCGCGGGGGCTGAGGACTTCGCGACCGAGTTCTGGATCGGCGTGGAGGACAGCCGGTTCAGGCAAGTGTCTTTCGCCGGCGAACTCGACGCCGAAGACCTGGTGACCGACGACCTTCCGGTGGGCGACCTCGACGTCAGCGATTCCAGGTTCAGCGCGGTGCTTACGTTTACGGACTACGACAAGCCCGTCAACATCGTCGCACCGGACCTCCCAGTGGCCGACCCGCTGGCGCCGTTGGCGCCTGAACAGCTTGAGTCAGGCTGGTTCCGGCACGAGCTGCCGGAGATGGGATTCGCCGTTGCGCTGCCTCCCACCTGGCAGGCGACCCGACTCGATCCTGAACGCGCCTCGGCGATATTCGGCGCGATCGAAGACGTCAACCCGGTCCTGGCCGAAAGGGTCGAAGAGCAGATGCTCAGCCTCATCGACGACGGCGGGTTCAAGTTGTTCGCCTACGACACGGACGTAACCGCCGATGACACAGAATTGACGACCATGAATCTGGTCGCCGAGGACACCGGATTCGAAATCGCGCTGGATCTGTTCGCCGAGTTGAGCGTGGAACAGGTCAATCTCGTGATCGATGTTGAAGGCGACGTGCAGCAAACAACTGTGGACCTCGGCGGCGTGCCTGCAGAGGAGCTCCGATACACCATGAACGCCCCGGACGACAACAACGAGACCGTCCAGCTTGCGGTCAGTCAATACTTGTTGGTGCAAGGCACTATGCTGTGGGCCGTCACGCTGGCGGCGCCAAACGAGAAGGCCGGACATTACGTGCCGGTTTTCGAGAGCATTTCGCAAACCGTCGAGCTCATCGAACTCGTCGACGACATATCCCAGGCAACACCAAATCAACCCGAAGAGGAGACACCTTTGGCAAAAAGCTACGATTCACCACCCGAGATGACCATCGACACCGACAAGAGCTACAAGGCCACATTCGAGCTGGACAGCGGCGGCGAGTTCGTCGTTGAACTCTATGCCGCAGAAGCGCCGATTACCGTCAATAACTTCGTGTTCCTGTCCCGTGACGGCTTCTACGACGGCGTGACGTTCCATCGCGTGATCCCCGACTTCATGGCCCAGGGCGGCGACCCGACCGGAACGGGCTCGGGCGGACCCGGCTACAGGTTCCAGGACGAGTTCCACCCCGCCCGTCGTCACGACAAGCCCGGCATCCTCTCGATGGCCAACGCCGGACCAGGCACCAACGGCAGCCAGTTCTTCATCACCTTCGTCCCGACGCCGCACCTGAATGACGCGCACACAGTGTTCGGCGCCGTGATCGAGGGCATGGACTTCGTCAACGCCATCCCGGCCCGCGATCCCGGTTCGGCCACCGCCCCGGGCGTCGCGATCAAGACGATCACTATTTCCGAGGAGTAGTCAGGCCGGACGCGCGAGTCATCGGCAAACCAGGCTGCGGGTGAGATCGAACTGATGCACTGTCATACAGACCGGATCGGTTCGCCTCACCCCGCCGCCACGGCAGCGATGATCGCCGCGCCGACCCCGGAGGCATCTCTGAGGTAGGTGACCAGCACGCGGTCAGACCGGCTCTCGCCGAGCAGTTCGCGCAGACCGGTCCGGACCTCGGTCTGGTAGCCGGGACAGCCTCGGAACAGGCTGCCGTCCACTGCTACGACGTGCTCGGACCCCAATTCGGGGTCCATGAACAGCGCCGTCGCGGCGATGCCCATCGCGACCAACCGAGCCGACCTGTTCGCGATCAGTTGGCATGCATTTTTCAGCAAGCGTCTTTCATCGGTGATGCAGGCGGCGATCCCCAGCCTGCGCAGCAGCATCCCAACGCCGACCAACTCCGGCGACTCGTCGTGCACGATATCCGAGATGTGTTCCGCCGTGATTCCAAACTCGAGTCCGAACGCCGATCCGGAGGCCGTCCAACCCGAAAAGGCGTCGCCCCGCGACTCAAGATGAACCACGGCAAGCCGAACGAGTTCGCCGAGGTACCGGCCGGAGATCATCTTCTCCAGGAGCTGACCGCGCGTACCGGACTCTGAAACGAGCCTCGTGTCCAAGGGTGTGTGGATGAGCTCGACGCCGTCGAAGTTGCCGCACTCCATGTTGAACAGCATCTCGTCGGGATTGCCGATGGTCGGAGGCAGAGGTTTCGCGATCAGGTCGCGACTGACGGCGGCCGCCATGTTCATGCCCGTGGCGACGATCAGCCCCATGTCGCACCGAGGGTCGAGGTACGCTCCCCACGCCAGCGTCGACACCGTGTCGTTTGCCAGTGCGCTCACCGAGAGGGTCTTGAGCGCGGGTGACTCGTTCGACTTGGATGTGATCGCCTCTTCGAGCAATCGCACCACGTCCATGCCCTCCACTCCGGTGAAGGCGAACTCCTTGGTCCACTTCTCGAGGCGTCCGCTTCTGACGCTCTCATGCTGCACCGGAAACGAGAAGATGAAACCCAGTTTGTGCGAGCCGTCCGCCTCGATGACGTCGCCGATGAAATCGGCCACGGGGTCGAACAGGTCGCGGGCGTCCCCTGACGTCGCGGTCAGACGAAACGACTCCTGACGGGTGACCGCTGCCGAACCTCGCCCGTCCGGCTCCACGATGGTGACGCGGACGTTGCTCCCACCCAGGTCAAGCGCGACGAACCGGCCGGTCTCGCCGCCGGACGGACGGCTAACAAAGGAGGGATGCATCGCGATGGAGCTGACTTCGCCGGCCAATCCGCGCTGGATTTCGCCTTGAAATCGCTCGACGAGCCGTACGAGCTGCTCTCGCGAGGGCGTAAGCATGGCCTGGAGGTGTTTCTCGGATTCGGTCATGCGCTGCCGTTCAACGGTCCCGGAGACATTGTCTCCAGGACCGGGTGCTTGAGGTTCACGACGTGTCAGCGGGCGCTGACGGTCCGCGTATTCTAGTTGATGCGTTCGAAGATTGTCGCGACGCCCTGGCCTCCGCCCACGCACATAGTGACGAGGCCGAGACTCTGGTCGCGCTGCTCGATCTCGTCCAGCAGCTTGACGGTCATGATGGCGCCGGTCGCGCCCACGGGATGCCCCAGGCTGATGCCGCTGCCGTTGACGTTGGTCTTGTCGATGTCCATGCCCAGTTCACGGATACAGTAGAGGGCCTGGGATGCGAACGCTTCGTTGAGTTCGACGAGGTCGATGTCGCCCATCTCCATTCCGGCTTTGCCCAGCGCTTTGCGGACCGCGGGCACGGGACCGATGCCCATGACGGCAGGTTCGACGCCCGCGACGCCCCGGGTGTGCCACTTGAGCTTGGGCTGGATTCCCAACTCAGCCGCCTTCTCCGCGGACATGAGCACCACCGCAGCCGCGCCGTCGTTGATTCCGGAGGCGTTGCCCGCGGTGACGGAGCCGTCCTTCTTGAACACAGGTCGGAGTTGAGCCAACCGTTCGAGAGTGGTGTCAGCCCTGGGCCCTTCGTCGGTGTCGACGACGACCGGGTCGCCTCTGCGTTGCGGCACAGACACCGATTCAATCTGACCTTTGAATCGTCCGCTTTCGATGGCCGCGACGGCGCGACCGTGGCTCATCAGAGCCATCTCGTCCTGATCTTCGCGGCTGACGCCGAAGCGTTCCGCCACGTTCTCGGCGGTCACTCCCATGTGGTATCGGTTGACAGGGCAACCCAGCCCTTCGACCAACCCGTCAATCAGAGAGCCGTCTCCCATCCTCAGGCCGTCAAAGCGGACCTTGTAGTCCAGCATGTACGGCGCCTGGCTCATGTTCTCGATCCCGCCGGCAACCACGATGTCGACCTCTCCGGTTCGCACAAGTTGAGCGGCCATGTTGATGGCCTCGAGTCCTGACGAACACTGGCGGTTGATCGCGATGGTCGGCACTTCCTCAGGAACGCCCGCGCGCAACGACGAGAGACGTGCAGCATAACCCGCCTCCGTGGCCTGCAATGCGTTGCCCAGGACAACCTCTCCGACCATGTCAGGGGATACGCCAGCGCGTTCGAGGGCAGCCTTGATGGCCACGGCGCCCAGATCGGGGGCGGACACGTCCTTGAACGATCCGCCAAACCTGCCTACCGGGGTCCTCGCCCCGCTAACGACTACGGCATCGTGCATAACAATCCTCCTTAAATCTCAAACGCCGATGACGCCTGACTTCAGCTTCGTAAGGACAACGATAAAGCCTATGCCCGGTTTGCACAAGGGTCAGGCATTGGGCAAGCTCCGGCGCGGTGACGTCGCATCTCGCAACCGATTTCGTTGACTCGTCTCATCCTTTTCTCACCCCGCAATCACCCGTTCCCTCACCCGGTCGAAGGATGTGTGCCCGGCCATGCGACCGCATACTGAACATCGAGACGGAAAAGAGCGGGACCACAACGGTTCTCGTCGAGGGCAGAAAGCCATGAGAGGAACAGAGATGAGGAAGCCAATCTTACGATCTCAGAGCGGATTTACACTGATAGAGTTGTTGGCCGTCATGGCCATCATCGGCATTCTGGCGGCAATCGTGGTTCCCGCGGTCTCGGGCACACGAGAAGCCAGCACGGACGCGGAGGTCAAGGAGGGCTCTTTCACGGTCGAGAGCATCTCCGGCGACTTCTTCGCCGCGCAGACCGCCGCGGAGGTCATCACGCCCCTGACCACCGACATCGACGCCGACATCAACACTGACACGGATACGGCTGCCACTAGCACGCAGAAGAAGAGCTCCAGGTGGCCCGAGACGTACCTGACTGGATTGGGCACGTCCACCGGCTTCTACGCGGTGGAATTCAGAGCCACAAGCACAGACACGGGATCGGCCGTCAGGGCTGTCAACATCACCGACAACGACGGCCAACCGATCTCCAGGTCCGACTTGCTCACCAAGTACACCACGATCGATTTCGACCTGCTGACCGGAGTTTCGTCAGACAGCAGGGCCGACGAATTCCTGTCCAAGCAGCCCAAGGGCGTCACACTCGTGAGCGACGGCGATTACCACAACTTCCTGTGGCTCTTCAAGAAGACCTCTTCCAAACAAACGGATGACGACGGCAGGAAGGTCGCAGTCTTCAAGCTGATCAAGGTTGACCAGGACGAAAGCGGCGGAGAGGTCATGCTCACCTACGGGCAGATCTTCTAAGCAGGCTCCGATACACAAAGCGATCGAATGTCAGGGCGGACCGAGTCCCCGAATCTCATCCGCCCACCAAATACCGGCGAGACAATGTCATCACAAAGAAAGAGGACTGACGTGAAGAAGCGAATCAACAGCCAATCAGGATTCACGCTCATCGAGCTGATCGTGGTCATCGCGATCTTGGGAACCCTGGCGGCAATCGCGGTGCCAACCGTAAGCAGCTACCTCAGCAGCTCGAAGGAACGCTCCTTCAACGCAGAACAGGGCCGGCTGCAGACCGCCGTCGACTCCTGGCTCAGCTCCAACAGCAACACCAGGTACCTAGGCAAACGACAGTACCCGATCATCGGCCGAGACCAGACAGACCAGGCTCTCGTAAACTCCACCAGCTCAGGATCGCGCACCGACGACCAGGACCCGTTCTCGGGCACCTCCACCGAGTTGTGGAACCCTCTGGGCGGCTTCCAGGGCGCCGACCTCAGTGCTGCATGGTCCGACGGCGACTCCGACGGGTTCCGAGACGTCGACGGGTCCTCGCCCGACAGTTGGACCGACCAGTCGGTGGTCAAGGGCAGCACGACCTACTACGTGGACGCACGGTACTACTTCATCGACTTCGAGGCGCTAGTCACCGGGCAGATACTGAACGAAGTGCCTGAGTCGGCTTCCGCCGACAACAAGCCCGACGGATCGTCGAACACGTACGACGGATCGTACATCTGGTACATCGACCATCAAGGCAACGTCCAGGGCCTCTACGCCTTCCTGCCCTCGAGCGCGGGATTCCAGAGCGGCGTCTACCCGTAAACTGCCCGCTACTCGATTCGGCGTCGAGTCCCCGGCGGCCCTTCCCCCCGATTGCATCTGGGGAGAGGGCCACTTGCTTTTTCCGGGGCTCGCGCATTCAACCTCTGGCACATCTTGCCCTCTTAGGATAGGATTGGACCTATCATTCAAGCGGCAATATCAGGAGGTTGCGCAGATGCATCTGCTAGAGGTTCTGAATCCAGTGGCGGAGCAACGGGGTTTGCTGAACGTCTTGACGACGAATTCACGACCTGAGTCGCTGGACGACAAGACGGTCGGGTTGTTGTGGAGCGGCACTCACGGCGGGGACGTAGCATTGAAGCGAGCCGGTGAGATGATCCAGGAGAGGTTCGCCAACGTCAGCGTGAACTTCTACACCGGAGGGAACTACCCCGCCCCGCCTCCAATCGTCAAGCAAGCAGCGGAGGAGTGCGACGTCGTCATCGGCGCCACAGCCGATTGAGGGACGTGCGCGTCGTGGATGGTCCACGACATGATCGAGATCGAGAAGATGGGCAAGCCTGCGGTGCCTATCGTATCCGGTCGATTCGAGGACGACGCAATCGCATCGTCCAATGCGTTCGGCATGCCCAGCCTCCAGTTCGTGCTGGTGCCGAGAATATACCGAAACCTGCCCATCCCTGAGTGCATCAGCCAGACCGAGCTGGCTATCGACAGCCTGGTCCAAACGTTGACGGCAGACGCCGGCGCACGCGACACGAACGGCACGGACACCGCCGGCGTCGAGCGGTTCGAGGGCGAAGATCGCTACGACGCCGTCGCGCGGATGAACGACGACTTCATCATGCGGGACTGGGGCGACGCGTTCCCGTTGTATCCCGCGACGCAGGAAGCCGTAGACGAGCTGATAACTGGCACTAACCTGCCCGCCGACCACCTGGTGTGCGACATGCCGCCCGGATTCGGGCTCGCGACCGTCGAGAAGATCGCGATAAACGCCGCCATGGCAGGCGCCAAACCCGAGCACATGCCGGTCATCATCGCGGCGGTGAAGGCGCTGTCGGAAGTTGGACCGCACGGCGGCAAGTCGCTGCTCATGTCCACCAGTCCACACGCTCCGATGCTGGTCGTGAACGGACCGATCGCCAAGGAACTGGGCATCAATCCCCGTTCCGGTCTGGGCCCCGGCCGCGACAACATGGTGAACATCACGATAGGCCGAGCGTTTTCGTTGTGCCTGCGAAACCTCGGCTATTGGTATCCCAACAAGATGGACATGGACACGATAGGCACGACTCGAAAGTTCGTCCACTGCGTCGCCGAGAACGAAGAGATGAGCCCGTGGGACCCCTTCCACGTGGACCAGGGATTCAAACGGGACGAGAGTGCAATCAGCGTGTTCGTCACCGACGGTGAACTCGACGTGCAGGATCAGGGGAACACGACCGCCGAAGGTCTGCTGAAGAACCTGGCCTACGGATCGACGTTCGGCACCCGTGGCCTAGGCGAACGACACACGGCCGAGAGGTTGATCTTCATGCCGCCCGACGTGGCGCGCCCGGTCGGGTCGGAGGGCTTCTCGAAGACGGCCGCCAAGGAGTTCATCCACTACCACGCCAACGGTAGCCTGGGCAAGATGATTCAGTACATGCCGCTTGAGGGCGAGGCCAGGGTCGCCGCCAACTGGAAGTGGCTCGAAGGACTCACCGAAGAGCAGCGCCTGAACACCACGGTGCCGGTCCTGGAAAACGCCCAACGCTGGTACATCCTGGTCATCGGCGCGGACAGGGCCAAGACGCTCGTGATGCCAAGCGGCCCCAGCCCGGCGACGGTGGGCATCGACCAGTACATGGTGTAGGACGATAAGGGACTTAAGAGACTGAAAGACATAGGCCGTGTGTGCGGGGACCTGAAGAAGGTCCCCGCACACGAGAGCAAACCGCACGACGGCCCTAGCCAAGGCGGGTGCGAACGATGTCAACGTCCGAGACTATCTCGACCGATAAAGCTGTCCGGACAACGTTGAAGCTGCTCGGTGAGTTGCTGACTGGCGAGGCAGCCCGGTCAGTCGGGGTGCGATTGTGGGACGGCGCCCGGTGGCCGGACGACCGGGAACGGCAAGTCACCCTGGTGCTCAACCACCCTGGCGCGCTTCGCCAGATGTTCCTCCCTGGCACCGAGGTTGGCCTGGGTGAAGCGTATCTGTACGACGATTTCGACATCGAAGGCGACATCGAAGCCGTCTTTGCCGTTTCGGACGAGTTGACTTCCGTGATCGGCGGCAAGCTGGACAAGCTGCGTCTGGCCCGTGATCTACGGAGGCTGCCCGCGGGGGACCGCCGCGACACAAGGCAAGGCGTGAAGGCCAGGTTGCGAGGAAAGCGCCATTCCATCGAGCGCGACCGCCAGGCCATTTCGCACCACTACGACGTCTCCAACGACTTCTACTCTCTCTGGCTTGACTATCGCATGGTCTACTCCTGCGCGTACTTCCCGACCTCGGATACAGACCTGGATGCCGCGCAGGAGCGCAAACTGGACTACATCTGCCGCAAACTGCGGCTGCGCCCCGGTCAGCGGCTGCTGGACATCGGCAGCGGTTGGGGCGGATTGGTCATGTACGCCACCCAACACTACGGCGTGCAGGCGGTGGGCATCACGCTCAGCGAACCACAGGCGCTCCTCGCGAACGAGCGCATAGCTCAGGCAGGGTTGGCCGATCGCTGCAGGGTGGAGCTTCGAGACTACCGCGAGGTCGACGAACCGGGGGCGTACGACGCCGTGGCCAGCATCGGCATGTTCGAGCACGTTGGTGAGGCGACGCTGTCGACGTACTTCACACAAGCGAAGCGGCTTCTACGGCCGGGTGGCTTGCTGCTGAACCACGGCATCGCCCGCCGCGCCGGACTGCCCGCCGCTCGCGGCCCGTCGTTTTCCGACGCGTACGTATTCCCCGACGGAGAGCTGGTCCCAATCAACGCCTCCCTGAACGCCGCCGAGTCAGCGGGCTTCGAAGTGCGGGACGTGGAGAGTCTGCGAGAGCACTACGCGATGACTCTGCGACACTGGGTGCACCGGTTGGAGGCGAACCACGACGATGCGCTGCGGTTCGTGAACGAACCGACGTACCGGGTGTGGAGACTGTTCATGTCAGGGTCGGCGCATGGGTTCAACGTCGGCAGGCTCAACGTCTACCAGGCGTTGCTCGCAAAACCCGGCCTTGGGGGCGCTGCCGATCTGCCGTTGACGCGAGCTGACCTGTACGCAGGATTGCCCGCGGAACCGCCTAGTGGTTGTTGACTTCACCGAAGCTTGAACAACGAAAAGAGCGCCTCCGCAAACACGGACGGCGCTCTTACGTAAAGGTCTTGGTTGTTTACGCCCATTCGGAGACGCTAGAACGCTTCCGCGCCACCTTTGCGACCGCCCGTGAACAGCCTGATCAGGCCGACCGCGCCTGTGATCAACCCCGCGGCGATGAACAGGAACCCGACCGCGTCGATTAGCCAGTCGATCAGGTCCCAACGTAAAACCAGACCTGTTGCCAACAAGAACGCGGCGAATAAGATCAGGCCCGCGGCTCCGAATTTCTCCATTTCGATTGCCTCCTCCTGCTTGGGGCGTCGGTGGACGCCCGACTGCGAATCGTTGGTCCAACATCCCATCTTTCGGCCATCTCGGATTGAGTTGGCCGGCTACTTTTGACGGTCAGACTCTTCGTCGGCTGCCGGTTGACCGGTCTCCTCTGACTCCGCCGCTGGTTCGTCGGACGGCGTCTCGTCCATGAGATCGCGGAGCTCCTGCCGGGCAGCCCGGATGGTGTCGATCTTCTCACCGATTCGAGCGAAAATGTCTGCTCTCGCCTTGATCCCTTCTCCGATCAGAAACGCGGAGGCTTCGGAGCGGCTCTTGACGACTCCGGATTCAACGAGGTCATCGACCCGCTGCAGGCTGGCTTCATTGAGGCGAACCATCACCACGTTCTTCCGCGAAGACAGCGCGCCCTGAATGGTTTCCTTCAGGTTCTCGCCTATGGTGTCGGAACGGCGAAGCGCGGACTTGACCGCCGCTTCAGCTTCATCGACGATGGTCTCTAGGCCTTCCGCGAGCCTGGTTCTTCGTGGTTCTTCTTCGGTCATCGTGTTCTCCTTACATTCTGCGTAAGCTGGCGTCAGTATATTACGGCATTACGTTCTTGTCAAGTATCGTACTTACTGACACATCTCACCAAGTCCCTTAACGGGGGATTGACTGTGCTATGCGATAATCTCTGCGGGCAGAATCAGACAGAGGAGGGACATCCGTGAAAGTGGCCGCCATATTCGGCGAGCGCGCAGCAGGCGTCGTTGACGTGCCGAAGCCCACGCCGAAAGAGGATTTCGCACTGGTCAAAGTCCACGTCGTCCCGATGTGCACCGAATACAAAGCATTCGAATCAGGACGCCAAGGCCATCGTTTCGGGCACGAGGCGACCGGGGAGGTGGTCGAGGCAGCGCAACCGGGGCGCGTCAAGGTCGGAGATCGCGTAGTGGTGCAGCCGGGCTACCCTTGCGGAAGATGTTCTCTGTGCCTTGCCGGAGAACACATCCACTGCCAGAGTCCCCGAGACGTACGCCAGATCACCGGATCGGTCGCCGGCGCCGCGACCTTTGCCCAGTATCTGCTTAAAGCGGACTGGCTTCTCTCGCCGATTCCGGACGGGGTCAGCTACCAGCAAGCAAGCATGGCGTGCTGCGGACTGGGCCCAACCTTCGGCGCCATGCAGCAGATGGGGGTCGATGCCCATGATACGATCCTGATCACCGGTTTGGGGCCCGTCGGACTGGGCGGAGTTGTTAACGCAAACTTCCTCGGAGCACGTATTCTCGCAGTGGAAGGCAATCCCTTTCGCGCCAACTTGGCCATGAAACTGGGCGCAGATGCGGTGCTGGACCCCGACGCCGCCGATGTCCTGGACCAGATCATGGACCTAACGGGCGGCGTCGGAGTCGACAAGGCTTTAGATTGCTCAGGGAACCCACGCGCCCATCGGCTGATGATCGACTCGGTGCGGCGCAAGGGAGAGGCGAGCTTCATCGGTGAGGGCGGCGAGTTCCCTCTGACGGCCAGCCGGGACATGATCCGCAAAGGATTGGTCTTAAGAGGGTCCTGGCACTACAACCTGGCCGATTATTCGAAACTTATCAACGTCATTGAGCAATCGTCAGATCAACTCGACAAGTTCATTACGCACGCGTTCCCGATGAGTCAAGTGCAGCAAGCCTGGGAGTTGCAGTCGACACTCGAATGCGGGAAGGTTTTGTTGGACCCCTGGGCGTAGAATATCGAACACGACGGACGCTGCCGAACAATTAGGAAAGAAAGCTCATGAACAGGCAACACGAAGACCTTTGGATTACATATGAGGGTTGGCAGGGACCTGGCGCTGGGAAGCACATCGTCCTCGTCAGCGGCGACGAGGAGTACAGATCGGAAGAGAGCCTGCCAATGCTGGCGAAAATACTTGCCGTGCGCCACGGATTCAAATGCACGGTGCTCTTTGCCGTCGATCCCGAGACCGGCGCCATCGATCCGGAGACACTGGACAACATTCCGGGCCTACACCATCTCGACGACGCCGACTTGATGATCATGCTCATTCGGTTTCGAGAACTCCCCGACGAACAAATGAAGCACATCATCGACTACACGAACCGAGGAAAGCCGGTGATCGGTCTGAGAACCGCGACGCACGCTTTCAAGTACGTCAAGGACTCGCAGAGCTCGTACGCCAAGTACAGTTGTGAGGATGAGCAGTTCGAGGGCGGATACGGCCGGCAGGTATTAGGTGAAACGTGGGTCGGCCATCACAGCAACCACGGCGTAGAGAGCACTCGCGGCGTCATCGACGAGGCGAACCGGACGCATCCCGTGCTGAAGGGCGTGCGAGACATCTGGTGTCCGACCGATGTTTACGCCGTCGGCGAAATCACGGGCGATCCGCGGGTCTTGGTTTGGGGGCAGGTGCTCCAAGGAATGGATCCGCGAGACGGCCCCAACCTCGACAAGTCGCGGATGCCGATCGCGTGGGTCAAGAGCTACACCGGTGACGACGGGAACACGTGCCGCGTGTTCTGCACCACGATGGGCGCGTCCGTCGATCTGGAAAACGCCGGTCTGCGTCGCTTGCTCGTGAACGCATGCTATTGGGGCATGGAGATGGAGGACCGGATTTCAGATGCGAGCAACGTAGACTATGTCGGCGATTACAATCCGACTGCATTTGGCTACGGCGGATTCACGAAGGGCGTTCGTCCTTCAGAGCATGCATTCTGAGAACGCGAGAACATATCCGGATGCGAAGCGACAAGGGACGCGAGGGACAACAGGGACGAAAGGCATTGGCGCATGATTTCGCTGACGGCTGACGGCTGACTGCCGACCGAGCTAACCCGCCACCTTGTACGCGACGCACGCGACGATCTCGATCGTCAGCGGCTTTTGGGCCAAACCGGTCGTGCCCAGCACCGCCCGGCAGGGCGAGTTGTGGATGAACTCGCGGTAGACCTCGTTCAGCAGCGGCCACTTGTCCATGTCCGTCAGGTAGATCTGCAGGCTCACCACGCGTTCGTAGCTCGTGCCCGCCGCCTCCAGCGTGGTTTGCAGATGTCGGAAAGCGGCGCGATACTGCTCCTCATCGGTTTCACCGACGATCGCACCGTCGAATCCCGAGGACGTGGTCCCGCGCGGAAGCACCTTGATCGCGCGAACTTTGAGCATCCTGACCTGATCCTCTTCGAAGTAGTCGCCGTAGAGGCCTTTTCGATACGAAACTTCGTCGGTGGTCTGCCGTCGTCCGTCAGCTATGATCAGGTCCAGGAGCCGATCCCGCTCCTCGAAAGGCAACGCGTTCGCTTCGTCGATGCTCATCGCGTCCAGGTCTGCTAGGGTCGTCGGCATATCTATCCCTTCATAGCCATATTCGTTGCTTGGTCACAGGTTCTCATGCCATTCGGGAGGAATTGACTGGTCGTGTCAATTTTCGCGATGCGGTTCGCAAGCATTCGATTGGCATCGGAATGCCCTGCAACGTTATCTCCGATGACAGGAAGCATGCAATCCATCATTTTCGTAGGAAAAGTTGAATCGTTCTCAAGGTATCATCCGTATAGTAAGAGCGATTGCCTTTGAACAAATCGGCGAGATCATTGAGGAGGTCGCGAAAGTCCCACAATACTATTCCTTCACGCTGCGCTTCTGTTTTTGCCTCATCATTCCAACCCCAGGTAGCGATGATCTTCCGGTAGTTGCCGTTCCTAAAGCCGTATTTTTCGAGTTGAGCCCGAATCTCGGCGGCTCCAAATTTCCTTTGCGCAAAATAACCTATCGTTCGACGCTGGCCAGACTGTTGTACTCGTTGGTGGAGCTTCTCGACTGAGAATTCGTTTCCGGTGAGCTTAGAGTAGGAACGCGATATCGACACGCCCGATTCAATATGGTATCGCTTTAACGAGTCATCGCTCGGATCAATAGCAAGAAGGTCAATTTCGTATTGTCCAGAGCACTTGATATTGGGGATTGTGAACCACCCACGAACGTATCGACAATAAGCCTCGACTATCTTTTCCGTCGTCTCCATAGCGTCCACTC
>DCWO01000137.1 GCA_002328865.1 Dehalococcoidia bacterium UBA2160
ACGTTGCTCAGGGCGAACGGAATGGGCAAGCTCGGGACGCAAGGGTGGAGGGCGCGGTTTTCCCGTTCGTGGTGAGCTTGTCGAACCACCGGCCCGAGCCAGGACTGGGCACGATTCTTCTGGACTCCGCTGCACCGCCGCCATTAGCTGATCATCGCCGCGAATTCGTCGCCGAAAAAGTGCAACGCGCTCAGAATCGGGTTCCCAGCGGCTTGCCCGAGACCGCACAGTGAAGCGGCGTTGACGACATTGGCCAACGTCTCCAGCTCTTCCAAGTGAACCTTCGTGCCGCGACCGACGATGATCTCGTCCAGCAATTCCGCCATTCGAGGGGCGCCTTCGCGGCAGGGTGTGCACTTCCCGCACGACTCGCGAGCGTTGTAGGCCGCCAACTCGGCCACGACTTCCAACGGGTCGGCGCGTTCATCGAAGGCGACGACGCCACCGGCCCCCAGCATAACGCCCGATTCGTGGAGCATTCCGGGTTTGATCGGAAGATCGAACATCGATTCCGGTAGAAGCCCGCTCGAGGGTCCGCCCACGCCGGCGAACGCGATTTTGCACCCTGCCACCGGACCGGCGCCGATGTCGAACACGACCTGCCTCAACGTTGCGCCAAACGGAACCTCAGCCACACCCGGCCTCTTGACCACGCCGCTGAGGCTGACTATCTTGGTACCAGCGCCTTCCTCCGTCCCGATGGCGGCGAAGGCCTCCGGCCCTTCACTGAGGATGAATGGCACGCTTGCGAGCGTCTCGACGTTGTTGACGACCGTCGGTCTGCCCCACAGGCCCGCTTCCGTAGGGAACGGCGGCCTCAATCGAGGCTCGCGTCGGTGTCCCTCCATCGTGTTTAGCAGCGCAGTCTCTTCGCCGCACACGTAACCGCCCGCGCCTCGCACGATGTCCACGCTCAGGCTGAAGTCCGTTCCCAGGACCGAGTCGCCGATAAGTCCGTGCTCGTGCGCCTGGTCGACGGCGCACCGCATCCGGTCGGCGGAGAGGTGGGCCCCAGCATTCACGTAAATTGTGGCCTCAGAGGCGCTGGACGCATAGGCCGCGATAATGGCGCCTTCCAACAACCGATGGGGGACGCCCTCCATCAGATGCCGGTCCTTGAACACGCCTGGCTCTCCCTCCTCGGCGTTGACGATCAGGTGTCGTCGCACGCCGGCGGCTTTTCGGGCGGCATCCCACTTGGCTGCCGCTGGAAAGTAGGCGCCGCCTCGCCCTCGGAGTCCCGACGCCATGACCTGTTGCGTGACCTCATCCGGAGTCATCCCCAACGTCCGAGCCAGCCCCGAGTAACCACCAGCCGAGACATACGCGTCAATGCTCACCGGGTCGATCGCGCCTGCCCCGGCCAGTGCGAGCCGATGCTGGCTTTCGAAGAAATCGTCTGTCCACGCAGTGCCCGATTCAAACCCGGCTTCCGATGCATCGACGATGCGTGCGACATCGCGTAGCTCCACACGGCTGAATCGTTGCGATCCGCCGGACGCGTAGAAAAGCGTGACAATCGGTGCATCGAAGCAGGCGCCGCCACAGCCCGCCACGGTGAGAGGAACCGATTCGGACAGCTCGTCGCGCAGCCGTTCGGCAACCGCGTCCGCGCCGACCGTGATCGAGCAATGCCCGACTTGCACCGTCGCACGAACCGCGACGTTTGCATCGACCGAAAACCCGCCGTTTCGGAATCGTGCGAGAGACCCGGCCAGCTCTCGATGCGAGGTTGAGGCTCGAGAACTCAACGTAGAGCCGCTTGCTGGACGATCGCGGCAACCAATTCGGGCGTCACCCTGCCCTGCCAGCGTCGGTCGACGTGGACTGCCGGCGCCAGCGCGCACAGGTGGCGGCAGGATGTGGTTTCCACCGTAATCGCGCGGCCGTCCGACCTGTCTGTAGCTCCTGAGCCTGTTGCAGATTCGAGGGCCCTGGTGAGGTCCGCCGCCCCATTAGCGATGCAGCTCAATCCGGTGCACACGCGAACGACTCGATCATCCGACTTCTCGATCCGAAGTTCGCTGTAGCTCGTTGCGGCTCCGTAAACTTGACTGGAGGGAACTCCAAGGCTCCATCCCACGACTTCGATTGCCCATCCAGGCAAATGCCCGAATCGATCATGGATGTGATGCAACACCGGAAGAAGCTCGCCGCGGTTACGAGAGAACCGTCGGCGCAGATCGGCCCGCAAGTTCTCCCTATCGAGTTTCGTCTCGGGTGTCACAGTCTCGCCTCTCGTCACCACTGTCTCGTCCACCGCGACGGTGCTCTCGACGCACGAGACGCGGCCGGAACGAATACGGAGCGTGGCGCCGCGGAAGATGCGCATGCACGTGCTGGACGATGCATTCAGTCCGATCGGATCGATAACGGCCGGTGGCATGCTGCCCGATTCGTCCAATGCCAAAGATGATATCTTCGCGCGGAGTGCAGGGGAGAAAGACAACGGTAGCCAGGACAACCGGTCATCCAGAAGCTGTTGGAGGTTACGCGTTCCGCACTCGGCGGAACAGGCGTAAGTCGAGCCTGTGTCCTCATCCCTGCCACCCATGGCCGCAGTCCATCGCTGACACCGTTGACCGAACCACCACCAGGACACAGGCTCTTTAGAGCGGCTCCGCAGCCTTTTCGGTCTGCATCTAGATTACACCTTTAATTGCTTCCAAAGCAACTAATGCGGTGAGTGCAATGTTCTGAGCCATCCCCCTCCGAACAGAAAAGTCACGACTGGTCTCGCAACCGCCTCGACAAGATCGCGAACGGAACCGCAACCGCCAGCCCGACGACCCCCATTGCCAGCATTGCGGTCGTTACCGACGTCGCTCCCGCGAGCCAGCCCACCGTCAGGCTCGACGCCACGACAAATCCGTGGCCGTATCGTTGGAGGCTCGTCACCCTGCCGCGAAGCTCGTCAGGCGTCAGCGTCTGGATCAGCGTCCCTGACGTGGTGCGGAAAGTTGTCTGGCTTCCGGCGAAGACGGCAATCCCAACCAATGCCGCCGGTAGCCATAAGGCCTGAGACAACGCAAGGGCGAGGCTGCAACTGATGATAGCTGTCGCTAAACATACCCTCCCGCGACCATACACGAATCCAAACGACGCCACAGCCACAGCCATGATCAGTCCGCCCAATCCGCTTGCAGCCATCATGTACCCTCCGACGTCGGCGCCTTTGCCCAGCACCTCCGAGGTGAATACGGGGAGCAGAAACATCACCGGCTGCAACGCAACGTTCGGTACCAGCGTCAGCATGATCACCAGGAACAAGACGCGATTCCCCGACCAGACGAACCTAAGTCCTTCCACTAAGTCCGACACCATCCCACCCACTCCCGACGTGAGACTCTTCCTGGGCGTGGTGTACGGAGTCTTCATCGGCAGGTAGGCCAGGATCATGCCGACGTAGAGCATGGATTCGATCGTGAAGTTCCAGAAAAAACCTAGTGTCGCGACGATGATGCCGCCGACGAACGGCCCGATCATTCGAGTCCCCGGAATCGTCAGGACGTTGGCCGCGTAGGCGTTGATCATCGCCTCACGCGGCACGGTGTTGGCGATCAGCGCCTGTCGCATCGGTTGACTCACGGATAGGCACGCGCCGCTGACGATTGCGTATACATAGACGTGCCACACGGCGACGGCGTCCGACCGAACTAGAAACGCGAACGAGAAGGCGAAGACAGCCATGAACGCCTGGATGGAGATGACGAGCTTGCGTCGGTCGATTCTGTCGCCCAAGACGCCGCCCCAAGGTCCGACCACAAGTCCGGGAAGTGTATTGATCCCCCCAACGGTGACGACGAGCAACGAGGACGCGGATGAACCTTCGGTTAGGTGGTGGATCAGCCATCCGAGCGACAGCAGTTGCAGCCACTGGGCCGTGTTGGCGCAGAAGTTCCCGGTCCAGAGGAACCGGTAGTCGCGATACCCTACCCAGGCGTCGAACGTCCGGGGCCTCGGCAACCTGGTGGTGAATCTCTGACCTATGGCTCTGCTCTTCCTGAACCGCGTTGGGAACCGGCACAAAGCTTACTACAATCGACGAAGCGATGCGGGGCGGCAGTCTCTAACCAGGTTCGAACTAGGTCGCATCAAAGCCGCGCTGTGGCATCCTTGTGCCAGCCACAAACAGTTGCTAGAATCGCTCCATGGCCAAAACAACCCGAAGTGCAAAGAACCATCGAACCGGAATCTACGTAGACGTTCAGAATCTTCAGGAGATAGCTCGCGAGCTCCTCTCCATCTTGATCAGCCGCTGGCCCGACGTCATGCCCAAGCCCTCGGCGCTCAACCTATATGTGCGGGCCGACCATCAGCAGCTTTGGCGGGTTTGGGCGACTCACCAGTTCAGTGACCTCGAGGTCACGGTAAAAGGCGTTCAACACTACAGCCTGGCCGCGACGAAGAACGCCGCCGACATGGCGATCGCGGTGGACGCCATCGCCGATCTGCTTCACGACCGGATCAGCCACGTCGCCGTGGTCAGCGACGATTCGGATTTCATCGCGCTCTTCGCCAAGCTCGCCGAAGAGGTTGAAGACCAAGCCAAGGACCTCGACCGGGCGCCGTTCCTGTGGGTGCTGACGGACCGGCGGGACACCAAGTCGGCGCTGCTCAAGGAGTTCTTCCCTTGGGAATACCTGCATGTGGTTGACAGGTCATTGCCACCCGTCGATTTCGACGAGGATATCGCCGACGACGAAAGCCAGGATCTCGTAGACGAGCCCGCGGACGAAACAGTTCAGGCCGCGCCCGACGCCGCGATGCCCTTGGGGACGGTCAACGAGCAGATCGCGCTGCTCTTGGTCCGCGAGATGCCGGTGGGCAAGTCCAAGAGCACCGACTGCCAATACCTCATCCGTGAAGATTTCCCGGAGCACACTTTGTCCGGCGCCGACGGTCCAGCGTTCGGACAGATCTTCCGACGGGAGATTCTCCCCATACTCGAAGACTGGGGCTGCCGGGAGATCGGGAATCAGCGCCCTCGTCAGTACGAGATTACGCACGAGGCCAAGCGCATGCTCTCTCGGGACTGATGCTCCGGGCGATTCCGCCAGCCGCCGGCTCGCGTACTGTTCGCTAAGGGGATTCGCCGCCGAACACCTGCCGTTTGCTCGCGTGCAGATATCGAGTGGAGATGAAAGTCAGCGGCTTTCTCGCGGTTGTGAACTCACCCTTCAGCGACCCGAAAACGTCGGTGAGTTCCAACATGCGGGCCGTCGGATGTCGCTGGGCCATCCCGTAGAACCTGCGCCCGTCTCTCTCGTAGTCCTCCACGGTCCGGCGATTTCGCACCGATCGCGGCAGCTCGTTGGTTCTCCCTACGCCAGGCTTTTTGTAACTTCGTTGAGCATGATCGGGAAACACGCCCGTAACGAACAGGCACACGTCGGCGATCCGTTTGTAGTACGAGAAACGCTCCATCGGCTCGACGGTGGCGGCGAATCGGACCAAGCTGTCGACATCCATGTCGTTGTACCGGATCCGCCTACGAACGCCTCGCCTCACACGCATGGGGACGGTATAGCTATGCACGCGGGTGAATGAGGCAAGCATCGAGGCCAGGTACTCGATAACATGAGGCCGCTTCAGGAGCTCGAGCACGTCGTCGGTGTCGAACACGGGGATGCTCTCGCGGCCGGACCTTTCGAGCGTGTGGGTAGCCGATTGCAACTCCCGATGCGCCCTCCGCAAAAGCACCTCGAAGTAGAGCGAGGGCGACACGTGGAGAAAGATCTCTTCGTCGTTCATGACCCGATCGAAGAGTCCGTCGTCGCCCACCATTGCCGCTCGGAACTCGGCGTCTTCTTGCATCAGCCGCTTAAAACGCTCCGGCGACGCCGAACCCGGAGCTGCAGCTCCAACGATGAAGTCGAGATCCTTTTCAGGGATCCAGCCATGCGGCTGTGACGTCATGCTAACGGCCTCCTCACACCCACCGAGGGTCGAGCTCCAAGCCCTCTCACCTCACACAAGCTCCAAACGAGCTCGGGCGCTTCCCAGGAACAGAAGACAGCCGTCGATCTACTTGGACCGGGATGGGACAGCCCGACGCAACGGCTACGCGGGAACACAGATGCGACGCGCGCGTCGGCGCACTGGACTGTGCTTCGGTGTCGCGGTCCAGGCTACCGGGGGTCGAACATCGCCCCCACGGACTCGCCGGCGTGTATGCGGTGGATGGCCTCGCCGAGGAGCGACGCCACCGACAGCACTTTCGTCTTCGACGTGCGTTTGGAGTTGGTGATCGGCAACGTATCGGTTACGACGAGTTCCTTCACGACGCTGTTCTCGACGAGTTCGGGCGCTCGGGCGGACAGGACCCCGTGGGTCACGCCGCACCAGATCTCCCGGGCGCCATGCGCTTGCAGGGCCTCGGCAGCAGCGATGACCGTGCTGCCGGTTCCAATCTCGTCGTCGACGATGATGGCTGTCCGGCCTTCAACTTCACCGATAAGGTTCTCAGCTTCGACTTCTTCCTTATTGCCGATCCGGTGTTTTTCGATTATGGCTATGTCGGCGTCCAGGATCCGAGCGGTGTCCCCTGCCCGCTTTGCGTCGCCCACGTCCGTCGCCGCGACGACCATGTCGCTGAACTGGTGACTCTGGTAGTACTCGGCCAGCATCGGGATGGCGGAGAGCTCGTCCACAGGTATGTTGAAGAAACCCTGTATCTGCCCGGCGTGCAGGTCGATCGTCAGCACCCTGTCGGCGCCGGCAGTCTCGATCAGGTTCGCGACGAGCCGTGCAGTGATCGGGACCCTAGGTTGGTCTTTCTTGTCGCTGCGGCCGTAGGCGTAATACGGGACCACGGCGGTGATCCTGCCGGCCGAAGCCCGTTTGGCGGCGTCCAGCATTATCAGCAATTCCATGAGGTTGTCGTTGACCGGAGTGCTTATCGGTTGCACGATGAATACGTCGCACTCACGGATGTTCTCGAGAATCTTAACGAAGGTGTTGTCGTTGGAGAACTTGAACACTTCGATCTCAGTCGGGCTGACACCCAAGTAGGCGCATATGTCCTCGAGCAACTGCGGGTGGGCATTTCCGGAGAATATTTTGAGTTCCTCGAAAACCGGCATCGTCACCTCCCGATCGCGGACTCGTTTTCGTTCCGCCTACGGTCGCGACAGGCGAAGCCGTCCCACGATCAAACCGGATGGCCAAGCACCGCGAGCGACACGAATTATAGCACAAGGGAGTGGCCAAATACTGCCTAATACATCCCTTTCGACGCAATCTTGTGATAGCATTCACTAGTCCACGAAGACTGAGTCTGAGGCTGTCGAAAATTGGCATCGAACCACCACTTGCCCGAGCGTCCGCAACTCCGCGCCGTTGAGCCCCATTGGGTTGAGCACGAAGGACAGCCCCGTCTGTACCTGCACGACCCTCTCAGCATGTCGGAAACGACCATCGTGGTGCCCGAGGACATCGCCCAGGCCGTCGCGCTCATGGACGGCCAGCGCACCATCGGCGAGATTCGAGCCGCCCTTGCCCTAAGAGCCGGCATCGATCTAACAGACGCCAACGTGGCTGACATAGTGGCGCAGCTTGACCGAGCCCTGTTGATCGAAAACGGATCGTTCGTGGCCGCGGTCATCGAAGCATTGGACGCCTATCGTTCGGCTGAGTTTCGGCCGCCGTCTCACGCTGGAGCGGTGTACCCCGCGCGGCCACTTGAACTCGAAACGACGCTAAACCAATATCTCAGCGCCGTCGATGTTTCGGGCCACATCTCGCAAACCGGCGGCCTAGTCGGCATGGTATGCCCCCACATCGATTACCAGCGCGGTCACGCGACTTATTCCGCGCTATGGAAAGCGGCCGCTCCCGATCTGGACGATATCGAATTGGTTGTAATTCTGGGCACCGACCACAGCGGGAGTCCAGGCGCGATCACGCTGACCCGTCAAAACTACGCAACTCCATACGGGACGCTGCCAACAGACACACAGGTCGTGGACCGGCTAGCCTCGGCGATGCACGAAACAGACGTGTTCAGCGAGGAGATACATCACGCCACGGAGCACTCGATTGAATTAGCCGCGGTTTGGCTTCACCATTTCACACGCTCGCGGCAGGTGCAGACAGTCCCAGTGCTATGCGGGTCGTTTGCTCATGTCACCAGCGGCGGAGCCGAACCCAACGACATAGGTCAAATGGATGAGTTCTTAGGGGTCATGGGCGAAATCATCGCCGAGCGGCGAACTCTCGTCGTCGCGGCAGGAGACCTGGCCCACGTCGGACCGGCGTTCGGAGATCGAGTCGCTGTGGATTCCGGCGCTCGTGACGCTCTGGGCGCGGCCGATCAGAAGTCGATCGATTCGATCTTGGCGGGCGATGCCGAAGCGTTTCTCGACCTTTCTCGCCAGGAGGCCGACTCCAGGAAGATCTGCGGATTGTCGGCGATCTACACGATGTTGCGGCTGCTCGATGGCGCACAGGGCGAGGCGTTCAGTTACGACCAATGCCAGGCCGACGCCCAGAACGGCTCGGTGGTGTCGATTCTCGGAACGCTGCTGTATCATGACTGACCAACGGCGCCCATGCCGCAAATAACTAAACGGTCACAATTGACGACATGACAGATTCTGCTGCTCCGCATTATCCATCCGTTCAGGCCATCGGGATTGTCGGACTTCCGGAGATCGAACCGGGCGCAAACTTGGGCCGCCTGATTGCCGACGCGGCCGCCCGCCAGGGCACGCCGTTGATGCACGGCGACATCCTGGTTGTGACGCAAAAGATCGTCTCCAAAGCCGAAGACCGTGTAGTGGCGCTCAACAGCGTCGAGCCGTCAGAGTTCGCCGCCGCGTACGCGGCGGAGGCCGGCCGCGACCCACGACTGGTTGAGTTGGTGCTGCGAGAAAGCGCCGCGGTCGTCCGGATGGATGCTGAGAGGGGCGTGCTTATCACCGAGACCCACCACGGTTTCGTCTGCGCCAACGCGGGCATCGACATGTCGAACGTCCCCGATGAAGATTCCGCCTGCCTTCTGCCCGTCGACCCGGACGAGTCGGCCAGACGAATACGCGCCGACATCGAAGCCCGGTCAGGCGTGGCGCCGCCCATCATCATCTCGGACACGTTCGGCAGAGCATGGCGCGACGGGCACGTCAATTTCGCCATCGGGATCGCCGGCATGGATCCGATGGTGGACTATCGCGGCACCGAGGACGCCCATGGCCGGACGATGCACGTCACCACCATCGCGGTGGCGGACGAATTAGCGGCGACAGCCGAGTTGGTCACGGCCAAGGCCATCAACGTCCCAGTTGCCCTGATCCGAGGGTTGCCCTATCGGGCCGCCGCATCGTCGACAGCGCCCCTGCTTCGAGAGCGGTCCCGCGATATGTTCAGATAATTGCGTCGATAGCGCGATGCAGCGGAACTTGGCTCGGCATCGTCCCCCCGACAACGTTGCTTAAGGTGAGGTTTCCGTGAGGGGTCTTATATTTCAACGCATTTCATGCATTTTAGTTGACACATCCGAAGCGTGAATTCTATACTTGAGAGAGTCTGGAATAGTATTGGAGGCGGCTGCATGGAAGGTACACGACTTCGCATTCTGGAGTTGTTGCAAAAAAACAGTCACGACACGGTCGGGGGCCTGGCAACCGCGATGGGTCTCGCCCCGGCGACCGTAAGACGTCATCTGGACATACTGCAGCGCGACCGCATGGTCGCGTTCGAGGAAGTCCGAAAGAAGACAGGCCGTCCCGAGTATTCCTTCTTCCTTACCGAGGAAGGCCAGGAGGCGATGCCGAAGGGCTACGACCACCTCCTGCGGTTGCTCGTCGAGGAACTCGGCGTGTTGACGTCTGGAGACTTGACTGGCTTAGCAGGACAAGACGTGTTGGAGGTTGTGTTCTCCCGACTGCCAGCCAAACTCGGCATGGACAACGCCGCAACTGCTGAGTCGGACAACATTGACGATCGTAAAGATGCTCTGCTCGACGTCCTCCAGACAGAGGATTTCGTGCCGGAGGCGAACATCGTCGACGGCAAGCTGCAGATCAGGCTCCAGAACTGCCCGTTCCGGTCCGTCGCCATGGCCAACACCACGGTATGCGATTTCGACGCCGCGGTCATCAACGCCTCGATCGGGCAGGAGATGACACGCATCGAATGCATTCACGACGGCGACCCCGCCTGCGTATACGTGCAGGCGGACTGATCGGAGCCCGGCCACCGGTCATTATTGGCGCGAGGTCGGCTTAAATCCCTGCCTGTGTAGCGTACCGGCTCTGAACGCTGCCGCGCCCAACGTCAGCGCATGAAAGCGGGGCTCAGCGACCTCAAGTTCGCTTCCGGCGCCTCGTGCGAGTATGTGCATCCCGGTCCCAGCATCCAGTGCGAGCCGCCCATGGCGGCTGCGGCGCGCGCTGCCTCTCCGGCCACCTCATCTGGCGAACCCCCGATCAGGGCGCCTCGGTGCGATACGCCGCCGATTGCAGCTTTGCCTGTTAGCTTCTCACCTTCGTCCAACCAGACATTTGTCTCGTCCTGCGTGTCCCAATTGAAGGCGGAAACCGGGTAGTCCGCCAGTTTCGAAAGCATGTTGTTCGAGCCGCAGACATGCAAAAGGTTGAACTCGGCTTCGGGCAACGCCTCCAAGAGTCGGAGATCGTAAGGACGGCCAAATTCCGCGTATTCGTCATCAGTCAGACGGTCGTAGCTTCCCCAGCGCGTGGTGGCGAAGAAGATCCCGTCGGCCCCGATTGACAGGCATTCTCTCGCGAACCTGGTGTATGTGTCGGTCACCACGTCCAGGACTCGATGCACCTTCTCGGGGCTCATCCTCAGATGCTCGGTCATGGCATCCTCCGACTCGGTCAGCCGGCCCGCGATAGACAACGGCGTGAAGATCGTCATCAGAAACGGAACCTCTCCGTCCAATCCATCGGATATCAACCGTAACGCCTCCAGGTGCTCTCCCAGCACGCCCTGGCCGACGTCGAGCGGCTGAATGGCATCCCAGTCATCCGGCGATTTGACCGGCCAATCGACGATTTCAGGGTCCACGGTGTTGGAGTCGGAAAAGCGTGCGTCGACGCCCCAGTCTTCGTCGTGGTAGCTGGCCCTGGGGTTGACTTTCATGAAGTCCCAGTCGTATTGGCGCTGAAACCCCAACATGGCGCCGGCCAATTCCGACGCCGAGTTCTCTTGCGCGAAAAAATGCCTCCACATGCTCACTGGCGGCCGATCGAGTTCGGCGCCTGCCAGTGCCGCCCGGACACGCTCCCATCGAGTCATCTGATCGGTCATCGCATTCTCCCGTGAATTTGACTGCGGCTTCAAGTCGTCAGCTTGGCCGTGAACGGCCAGAGCACCTTGGCGGGCCCCTGAATTCAACCGAACCGCGTGTCGGATTGGCTTGGCCGTAATGGTCATCAACTAAATACGTTGTGCTCAACGCTTCTCGGTGTGCTGGATCGGCCGGAAAAAGAGAAGCAATTCGAGTCCTTCAGGCAACGTGGTGTGTCCAGCGGCCAGATTCTTCACCTGCGGGTTCAGAGTGACACAAATTGTTCGGCGCCACTTAATTTGTTTATCGCGATAACGGTCAGAGCGCCAGTGACCTGCCCGATCCATCGATGGCCTGGGTCTCCAGGCCCAACCACACTTCCTCGGCCCAGTCGCGATCAGACGTTGAGCTCGAGGACGTAGAGGCCGCCCTTGAAACGGTCGATTGCGTACACCAGGCCGTTTTCGTCGACGTATACATCGTTGATGTTCACGCCTTTGTCCGGGTCCGGGACCTCCGGGATAAAGTAGGCAACCTCCTCTGGCCTGAACGGGTCGCTGATGTCGTGGACTCGCACGCCTGCATTGAAGTAGGTCCCGAAGATCAATGTCTCCGACGACATCGACGTCGGCACGGGCAGGTTCTCGTGAATGTTGTGAGCGCCGAAGCGTCCCGGTCGACCGCCGAATTCCTCAACCGGCGGGAGAGGGAACGTGCTGATAATCACCGGGTTTGTCTCGTCTCTGATGTCCATGACCCAAACGAGCTTCGGGTGGTCGGAAAGGTCTTCGGTGACTGCTTCGTCTGAGACGATCATGAGTTCTCGCTCGAACAGAGGCATTGCCGTATGGGTGAAGCCAGGGAACGGCGGGTGATAGTCCACGCGGCTGATCATGGACGGATGCGTTGCGTCGGCGATGTCGAGGATTATGGCGCCGCCGTCCAGGTATCCCAGGTAAGCCCGATCGGACCGTTGCGGGTAGACGTTGGCGTTGTGGATTCTGAATCCGGCGTCTACCGTGGTGTGTCGCACCGGCGGGTTCTCGGGGTCGTCCGCGCCGGTCCCCGGCAGCCACCATCTGCCCGCTTCCATGGGGTGCGATGGGTCGCCGACATCCACGATCATGTGGAACTGATCGTCTTTCTGGTTCCTTGGCGCGAAGTCGTCGGCGCCAGTGCTGACGTGCGCATACTTGCCGTCCACGAACCACAAGCAGTGGGCGCCGCGCGAGTACGGGCCCGAGGTGTCGAAATGAGAAACCTCACGCGGGTTTGCCGGATCGGCGACGTCATAGATGCTGAAACCGGCCGGTTTCAAGCCGGGACGCGACGTTTGATACGCGACCAACAAGAGGTCTTCGAACACAGCCAGCGAGTTCGATCGGACATCGGCATGCGGCAGGGTCGTCTGGATCACGGTCTTGGGGTTCTTGGGGTCGGTTACGTCGACTGCCGTATAGTCTTTGGGACCGCTCTCGTGGGCGATGTAGATCACCCTCCGCCCGTCCTTTGTCGCCTGTAGTCCGATTCCCTCCCCGCCGTTGCCGAAACCGTCTAAGTCGTGCTGGGCAAGTAGGGTCATGTTCTTTGCTTGGGCTGCTCCATCGGTCATCGGGTCGAACCTCCGGTATTGTTGGGGTTGATCTGCTTGCTGGAGTTTACCAGCCGTCAAGCGCGAGTCTGCCAGAGGATGTTCATCCGCGTCCTGCTGAACATGCAGTTGCGATGCGGCCGGGTCCCTGTGCCCCGTGGGAACAGCGTGTGCGTTGGCCGAAATCGAACCTCACAGGCCCGGGCGTCGCTGCCACGGACCTTGTCATCGAGCTGTCAGCCAGGAGCGCTTGCCTGGTAGGCGAGCGCAGTCAGGTCGATCGGCGCCATCGACGCCTTGTCGAGCAGTTGCAGGCCCTTGCGAGTATCGCTGGCTATCTTCGCCTTGTCGGATACGCGGAGGCGTCGCTTGAAAAGGTAATAAGTGAACTCTTTGAGTTCCGTCAACGACATCGAATCGCTGTCCTCAAGCCCGTTCGCAGTTCGAAAGTCGTCCAGCAAGTCTGCGTGCGCGGACCGATAGATACGAAAGTGGGCTTCGTCGGTGTTGTCGACACCGTAGCGGCGCCCGTTGGCGTAGTGACGCTTCTCGATCTCGCTTTCGACCGTCTGCATGAGAGCGGTCTCCACTTCGACGCCGTAAAAGAAGTTCAGGTGTCCGCGAAACTTGTCACCGCCGAGCAACTCTTCGAAGTCGTCGTCGCTAAAGGGCTTCGGGAAGCGGCCGGTGAACAGCATCTCTTCGAGTTCGTCACGAGGGATCAGGTCATCGACCTCGAAGCTTAACCTTGCGGCCAGCGCGATCCAGTCGAATGCTTCGCCGCCAATGAAGTAGTCGTATCGCTGGCCCAGAATCTCTTCCTGAGGTTGGGTCCAGAGCGCCATCGTCTCGACGAGAGCCGTCGGCCAGTCCTTGCCGTCGCGGAGCGCCGCGCGCAGCCGTTCGATGGCTTCCTGCGCTCCGGTCCCCTGGATCGCCCCGCCTTCAATCATTCGCTGATAATCTCACGGTTCTGCCCGTCTTGTCCAGTCGCAGCCACGAATCGAACTCGTCCGCGGGCATGGTGTTCAGGATGCGCACTGGCTTGCACAGCGCCCTGCGCGCCACTCTTACACCGTGATCGAGATTGTCCAACGACTCGGTCGTATGGGCGTCCGTCGAGATAACCAACATTGCGCCGAACTCCAGCGCCCGCTCAACGTGTAAGTCCTTCAAGTCCAGCCGCTCCAACGAGCCGTTGATCTCGAGAGCCGTACCGGTGACCGCGGCCGCCCTGAAAACCGCGTCGTAGTCCGCTTCGATTGGCTTTCGGTCGCCGATCAATCGGGTGCTCAGGTGGCCGATCGCCGAGACGTGCGGGTTCTTCATGGCTGCGATGATCCGGTCCGTCATCGTGGTGGAGTCCTGTCCCATGGCCGAGTGAACCGATGCGACCACCCAGTCGAGTTGCTGGAGCAGATCGTCGGAATAGTCGAGCGTGCCGTCGGCGCGGATATCCATCTCCGTGCCTCGCAGCACCCGGATTCCGCCAATTTCCTGTTCGACTTCCTTCACTTGACTCATGTGGGCCAACAGACGCTCCGGGCTGAGCCCGTTAGCGATCCCTCTGCCAGAAGAGTGGTCCGTAATCGCGATGTACTCAAGCCCGCGATTCTTGGCCTCTTGGACCATTGCGATCATCGGGTCGCGGCCGTCGCTCCAATCGGTATGGGCATGGAGATCGCCTTTGATGTCGTATAGATCGACGAGTCGGGCGATGTCTCCCGACAAGGCAACCGCAATCTCATCCCGTCCCTGTCGCACTTCCGGGGGCATGTACGGCAACCCCAGTCGATCATACAGCGATTGTTCGTCGGGGAATGTCTCCGGAGCGCCGGAAGATCTGTCGGCCAGGCCGCGTTGCGACAACTTCAGACCCAGCTCCGCGGCTCGTTGGCTAAGTAGGCTGATATGGTCGGAGCTTCCAGTGAGATTCAAGATCGCGGCGCCCTTCGACTCCGGCGCCACAACACTGAGAGTCACGTTGACTCCCGACTCGAGTTCCACCGTCGCGTTTGTATCTTGCCGGGCAACCACGTTCGCGACGCCTGACAACGTACTGAACGCATCGAGAACGATTCCCGGACTGCTCGTGACACCCACGAGGACGATTTCGTCGACTTCTTCTTCGAACCTGCGAATGCCGCCGCACGGAATTACGTTAATCCCGTCGGGGCATCGTTCGACGAGTGCGCCGGTTAGCTGCCTGGCCGTGGCGAGCGCCCTGGAGATCGGCAGCCGGCCGCTCTTGGATCTGGAATACCGCACGGCGCGAAGGATGTTCTCGGCGCTTTTGCGTCCCATCCTCGGCAGGCTCGCCAGCGCGCCGGTCTCGATGGCCGCCTCGAGCTGATCCAAGTCGGTGACGTTCAGCTCTTTCCATATTCGCAGAGTAGTCTTCGGACCGAGGCCCGGAACGTCCATGAGTGCAGGGATGCCCGGTGGAAATTCCGCCAACAACCGGTCGAGGAAATCGAGACGGCCCGTGTCCACGAGCTCGGCGGTCTTGTCGGCGATGGCCCGGCCGATGTCGGGGACGGCGGTCAAGTCCTCACCGCGCGCGATCATGTCAGCCGCCTCCGACGGCAGTCTATTGATGGTGCGGGCCGCCCGCTGGTACGCCCGGACGGTAAAGGATTTCTCGCCCTTCATCTCGAGCAACCCAGCTATGCGCTCGAAGACTTCAGCGACCTCGCCGTTGGTCATGCTTCTCTCGCCCGCGCCGCCCTTTCATCGGAACAGCGCGGTCTCGTTGTTCCGCTATCCGCAGGACCCAGATCATGCTCCATGGCAGCGTTTGTACTTCTTGCCGCTTCCGCAAGGGCACGCCTGGTTCCGCCCGACCTTTTGAGCGGCGGGACCCGCCGTCTGCTGACGCCCGTCGATCACGTTGGACATGATTGTCTTGTTTTGCGGAGGTTGGGCTGGTCTGCCAGGGCGAGGTTGCTGCCTGCCACCGTTGGTTTGCCCAGCTTGGGCGGAGGAATCCACGCCTTGGACCCGGAAAATCGAATGCACGATGTCGTGCTCGATCTTCGCCTGGAGCGCTTGGAATTGCTCGTGGCCTTCTTTTTTGTACATGACCAACGGGTCTCGTTGGCCGTAAGCGTGCAGGCCGATGCCCTGTCGAAGGTTCTCCATCGCCGTCAAGTGCTGAACCCAGTTGGCGTCCACCGATCGCAGCATAAGACGGCGCTCGACCTCCCGCATCACTTCGGAGGTGACGCCTTGTTCAACCCGATCATAGAAAGCAGAAGCGTGTTCGTGGAGCCGCGTCTCAATCTCGTCAGGCCCCAGCGACTCCTCGTAGACAGCGTCGACCAAACCTTCGGGAGGAGGCAACACGGCGCTGACGTCTTTGTACAGCTCGTCCACGTCCCACCCTTCCGGCCGACGATCGCCCAGGTGGTCCGACACGAGTCCCGAGAGCTCGGAGTGGATCATCTCCTCGATATTCTCGCGGAGGTTGGCGCCAGACAGGACTTTGTCTCGCTCGGCGTACATGACATCGCGATGGGTGTTCACCACGTCGTCGTACTCGACGAGATGTTTGCGCTGGTCGAAGTGGAACGACTCCACTTTCACTTGAGCGTTTTCAATCGACCGGTTGACCATCTTGTTCTCGATCGGAGCGTCAGCCTCCAGGCCGGCCCAGTCCATCACTCGCCGAATCTGGTCGCCGCCGAACCGGCGCATCAAGTCATCGTCCAGGGCCACGTAGAATCGGGTGGCGCCGGAGTCGCCTTGACGTCCGGAACGCCCTCGGAGCTGATTGTCGATTCGACGGGCCTCGTGCCGCTCCGTGCCGATGATGTGAAGCCCTCCGACCTCGATTACCTTCGCGTGATTGGTTTCCCATTCCTCCGGGGTTTGGTCGCCAATGTCGGGATTGCCCCCGAGCACGATGTCAGTGCCGCGTCCGGCCATGTTGGTGGCTACAGTTACGGCGCCCGGCTTGCCTGCCTGGGCGACGATAACCGCCTCGCGCTCGTGCTGCTTCGCGTTGAGCACCTCGTGGGCCACGCCTTTGCGCTTGAGCATGTCGGACAGCATCTCTGACTTGTCGATGTCCGTGGTGCCGACCAGGATTGGTTGACCGTTCTTCGAGCGCTCTTCTATCTCTCGAACTACAGCCTGGTACTTGGAATTTTGGTCCCTGTACACCAGGTCGGTCATGTCGTCTCGAACCATCGGTTGGTTCGTCGGAATTGCGACGACGTCCAGCTTGTAGATCTTCCAGAACTCCTCCGCCTCCGTGGAGGCCGTTCCTGTCATGCCTGCCAGTTTCCGATAGAGCCGGAAGTAGTTTTGCAGCGTAATCGTCGCGTAGGTGATCGACTCGGCTTGGATGCGCGCCGATTCCTTGGCCTCCAGCGCCTGATGCAATCCGTCGGAATAGCGCCGGCCCTCCATGAGGCGGCCGGTGAACTCGTCGACGATTATCACCTCGCCGTCTTGGACAACGTATTCGCGATCGCGTTCGAAGATGACCTGCGCTTTGAGCGCGTTTTCGATGTGATGCACCACTCCGAAGTTTTCGGGGCCGTACAGGTTCTTGACGTTGAGGAGTCGCTCCAGTTTCGTGATGCCGTCGTTTGTCAGCGAAACGGTGCGATGTTTTTCATCGACCGCATAGTCCTCTTCGCCGCGGAGGCTGGGAACGAGCCTGGCGTATTTCTGGTAGTCACGAGCAGACATCTCTGCCGGCCCGCTGATAATCAGCGGAGTTCGTGCTTCGTCGATCAGGATGTTGTCCACCTCGTCAACGATTCCGTAGGCGAGAGGACGCTGCACGCGCTGTTCCATCTCAACTTTCATATTGTCTCTGAGGTAGTCGAAGCCGAACTCGTTGTTGGTGCCGTATGTGATGTCGGCCGCGTAAGCGTCGCTGCGCGGCGCTTGTTTCAGGTGCTCGACACCTCGATCTCCGTCATCGAAGGCGCCATCGTACATAAGCGCCTTGTCCGAGGTTGTCCCATGCTGCAATACTCCGACCGAGACGCCCAGACGGTCGTAGACCGCTCCCATCCAGTGAGCGTCTCGCCGTGCCAGGTAGTCGTTGACGGTCACGACGTGGACACCCTCACCGGACAACGAATTCAAGTAGACGGGCAACGTCGCAACCAGCGTCTTGCCCTCGCCTGTCCGCATCTCGGCGATTCGGCCCTCGTGCAACACGATGCCGCCCATGAGTTGAACGTCGAACGCACGCTGTCCGAGCGAGCGTTTCGCGGCCTCTCTGACGGCGGCAAACGCCTCGGGCAGCAGGTCGTCCAGGTCTTCGCCAACGGACAACCGCTGCTTGAACTCGGCGGTTTTCTCTCGAAGCGCGTCGTCGCTCAGGGATTCGAACTCAGGCTCGAGCTCGTTGATCTCGTCCACGTCAGGCTGCATCTTCTTGATGACCTTGTCATCGGAGCCGCCAATAAATTTGGCGAGACTTTTCAACATAATGGTTCTTCTCTCTTTGAAGGGGTCTCGTTGGCAGAGAATACAACGACCGTAGTCAGATTTCGGAGCCTTCGGAGCCGCGCCTGGGGCGTCGCCCGTGCCGTGACACGAGCCCGAAATCGCCTTGGCCGACCTGGCCTGCAGAGTCCAATTCTCTCACGTCATTATACCTCACGGTCCGAGGCGCCTTGCCGCGCTCGTCGCCAGCATGGAGTTTCGTTCGCCATCGTGGCCGGTTTCGCCTACATCGTGTAGAATCACGCTACTCGATCCGACCACGAACGACCATCAAATCCACGGGGGCGAGACATGACCGAACACGCGGACAGCCGATACGCGAGCAAACGAATCACAGTCAACGGATTGTCGCTGCGATACCTCGATTGGGGGTCTGAAGGCAAGACGCCCATGGTGTGCCTCTACGGCCACACCGGACAAGCGCACATTTGGGACGAGTTCGCCGAGGCCATGTCGCCGCACTACCATGTGCTCGCGCTGGACCAACGCGGCTATGGCGAGAGCGAATGGGCTGCGGACGGGTACGCGAGGGACCGATTCGTCGAGGATCTAGCGGCCTTCGTCGATGCCCTGGGTCTGGACAGATTCGTCCTGGCAGGGTTGTCTATGGGCGGCTGGCATTCCATGCTCTACACCGCCGAAAACACCGAACGCGTCGAGCGCATCGTGATGGTCGACATCGGCCCGGAGCCGTCTCAAGCGGCTGTGGCCTCTGCCCCGGCGCGCCCCCCGACTCCGATGGAGTTCGGGTCCGTCGAAGAAGCGATCGCCTGGGCGCGGGCGGGCAATCCATGGGCTTCTGACGAGCGCCTCGCCCAGGACATCCGGGAGAAGCTTCGCCAGGTCGACGACGGGAAATTCACCTGGGTGAACGACTCAAAGCTGTTCAACACCCCGCTCCCCGATATGACTGACCCCGGTTTAATCGGCCGATACTGGAAGGCTTTGGAAACCATCCCGTGCCCGATCCTCGAAGTGCGCGGAGCGGAAAGTCCGCTGGTTTCCGACGATGTGCTCGATCGCATGAAAACCAGGGCGAAGGATTTGACGTCCGTGGACATACCCGAAGCCGGACACGTCGTAACTGTCGACAAACCGTACGAGTTCATCGAAGCCACGCGTGCCTTTCTGGGCGTGTCTGCCTTGGAGGCGGTGTAGATTACCATGACACTTCTACGCAGTTTGCTGTTCGTTCCCGGCAATGCTCCGCGGATGCTCGACAGGGCCCTGGCCCTCAAACCCGACGCATTCATACCAGACCTGGAAGACTCGGTGCCCATCGACGAGAAGGCCAACGCCCGTTCGGTGACGGCATCCTACATTGAGCGTTTTGCAGCCACCGGGAAGACGATCATCCCACGTGTCAATTCGTTGGACACCGGATTGCTCGAAGAGGACTTGGCCGCGGTTGTTGGGCCCCACATATTCGGCGTGTCAGTCGGCAAGATCGACGCGCCGGTCGACGTCGCCGAGGTGTGCAAGATACTGCAACGACTGGAGGTCCGCGCGGGCATGCGCATCGGTACGACCAAGCTGCTGCCTTGGATAGAGTCGGCAAGCGCAATCGTGAACGCGTACGAGATATGCGTTTCGTCGAGTCGGATCGTCGGCGTGTCCCTCGGGGCCGAAGACTTCACAAACGACATGGAGATCGAGCGACGCCAAGACGACCGTGAACTCGCCTACCCGCGCAATGCCATCGCAATCGCCGCACGAGCGGCGGGCGTCCTCGCTCTTGACACGCCCTTCTTCGCGTTCCGGGACCCGGACGCGCTGCTGGAGAACTCCGGCGATTCCAAGGCGCAGGGTTTCCGCGGCCGCTTCGCGATTCACCCGGCGCAGGTCGACGTCATCAATCAGGTCTACTCTCCTTCGGACGCCGAGGTCGAACACGCCAGGCGCGTGATCGCCGCATTCGAGGAGGCCGCCAGTCAAGGACGCGGTTCCACGTCACTCGACGGCCACGTCGTCGACGTCCCCGTGGTAAAGCGTGCAGAGGCGCTTCTGGAGTCGGCGGAGTCCATGGGCGCGGCCAACCCATAGTCAACCGGCGCCCCGAACCGCGCCCCATCCACCTCGGCGAAAAACTCCGGCGAGTCCCCCGAATCCCGCCCTTGTTCGAGGCATCTAACTTGCATAGGCGGCAGTGTTGCGTTTGCGCGCGGCCAATTTCTGACCGCTTCGCAGGGGCAACATATGGAAGGCGCCGCGTCGCGATTCGGATCGATGTCCTTGAAGTCTATCCTGAACCTCCCCGCATGCCTGGGCGTCACGTGGAAGCTCGTGTTGTACATGCTCGTGGTGGCCGCGGTTCCGGTCACGCTCATCGCGATCGTTGCCTTCCGAGCGGGCGCAGATGGGATCACTCGGCACACCGACCTCCATCTCAAATCCGTTGTCTCGATCATAGGGCAGGAAGCAACGAGTTGGAAGAAGCTTCAAGAAGCCACTGTGCTGACTATCGCGGGTGACCAACGAATCTTAGATGCCGTCGGCGCGGTCAAACGTGGTCTTCCGACTTCCGACGCCGTCCCAAGCGCATCGCTGATGCTGTACGCGGACGGGGCGCTGGCAAGCAATCCTTCGATTGTAGACCGTCAGCGAAAGTG
>DCWO01000120.1:0-12401 GCA_002328865.1 Dehalococcoidia bacterium UBA2160
GAATGCGACAATTGCCTCCCTGCGGGGCCCCAGATGCTTCGCCTGCGGTCTCAGCATGACAATCTGCAAAACGACCGTTACTGTCCAATGCATTGTCCGTCCCGCGGACATAACGATGCTCAGGACGAACGGACAGGGGTGGGCTCAGGCCGAACGTACAACGTTGAGCTCAGAACGAACGGCCGATGCTTAGGATTCCGTTCGTGGTGAGCCTGTCGAACCACATCCTCACATCGACACAAGACGCGATTCGGGCGACAACGTTCCGTGTAAGCGCCGCCTAGTCGAATGCCGCTACGATCTCCTCTTCCACTCGTTGGAAGGCTTCGACGTCGCCTGTCGGAATGCCGCCGAACATGATCTCGTCGACGCCAGCGTCGACGAATTGGCCGATCCGTTCGATGATGTAGTCGCGCGGGCCGGCCAGCGAGCCTGACTCTTTCGGCTCCATCAGAGGCCCCGCGTAGTTGCCGTGGAGGCGGTCCATCGCTCTGTATCCGCGCGCTTCGTTGTAGCGTTCGGCCTCGGCCTTGTCGTCGGTGATCAACAGCGGCGCCAGCAGCGTGCGCTTGATCTGCGCCGGATCGCGACCCACGGCTTCGCAGTGTCGTTTGAGCACGCCCATCTTGTGCTGGTACAGCTCCATCGACATGCCCCTGCCCGACCAGCCGTCCAGGTTGAAGATGTCGCCGTGCATCGCCAGCGTCCGCATGGTGCGTTGCTCGCCCGTGCCTCCGATGAGTATCGGAATGTGAGGCTCTTGATAGCTGCCGGGCGACAGCGGCGCTTCGTCGAGTTGGTAGTAGCGACCGTTGTAACTGACGGCGCCCTCAGCAGTGAAGAGTTTGCGGATGAGCTCGCACGCTTCCTCGAACCTGTCCGACCGTTCCCTCATCGGAGGGAAGTCCCAACCGAAGGCCTCGTGTTCTCGCTGGAACCAGGCGGCGCCGAGCGCTAGAACGAAACGTCCTTTGGACGCCTGATCGAGCGTCGCCGCCATCTTCGCGACCAACGCCGGATTGCGGTACGTATTGCCCAGCACTAGGTGGCCGAGGACGAGCTTGTCCGTCATGCCCGCGGCGACTGCCGTGAGCGTATAGCCTTCGAACGCCGTGCCGAGTTCCTGCTCGCGGTCCCCGCCTGGAGAACCCGGCGAAGGCGGCAAGAAGTGGTCGGCGAACCACAGGCTGTCCCATCTCCCCGCCTCCAACGCCTCGATCGAGGCGCGGATGTCGTCCCATGTCGTTCTGTAGCAGCTAACCTGAACTCCGAATTTCATTGTTGCGCATCCCCTAGTTCTTAATGTTCCGTCGATCCTCAGTTTCCAACCCGCTCGCCATTTCGGGCGACGCCCACACGCTGCTCAGGGGGTGTTCGGCTTCCCAAAACAGAGCATGAAGAGCCTATCACAGGCGTGGGCAAACCGAAACAGCCTCGTCGCCGGGTCACGCGAGTCGCCTGGCTGCGATTCGGTCGGACCCGATCCTCGGCGTCGTGATACATTGTGCCCGGCGACGAGGATTGCGGCGGCTCGCCTTGTCTAGCTCATGGAGAGTCGCCGTTTGACGATCACGCATCACCACAAGGGGAATAATGGCACTATCTGACGGCGCCGAAACGGAAGATTTGACCCGCGAAGCGGAACAGCCGCGAGTTCCGCGAATCCCCTGGATCGGCGACAAGCTGTTCTACGGTTGGGTCGTCGTTTTCGTTGGCGCGGCGACCCAGTTTTTGCAGGGCACAATCAACCAGGGCTTCACGACGTACCTCGGGCCGCTGCAGCGTGATTTCGGCTGGAGCAGGGCGGTTCTCGCCGGGCCTCGTTCGATCACTTCGGTCCAGAACTCGATCTTCGGACCGGTCGAAGGTTATTTGATGGACAGGTTTGGACCCCGCATCATGTCCGTCACCGGTGTCTTCATCATGGGCCTGGGGCTCATCCTGTTCGGCCTGACGAATTCGCTATGGATGTACTATCTGGCCAACGTCGTCATTGCCCTGGGCACCGGGTTCTACGGCATGTTGGTGATGTCCGTGGCAGTCAACAACTGGTTCCGGCGTAGGAGAACCATCGCTCAATCCTTGATGCTCCTGGGCTGGTCGATGGCCGGCGTGGTGGGCGTCCCGGCCGTGGTCCTCGTGCAGGCAGCGTTCGGGTGGGAGGTGTCCGCGATCGGGTCCGGCTTGATCATCTGGGCCGTGGGCATCCCGACCTCGATGCTGCTGCGCACCAAGCCGGAGCCATACGGATTGCTGCCGGACGGCGATTCCAAGACCGCCGATGCCACGGTCGCCGCCGGCCGAAATCCCGTCGACACGGAGCATGACTTCACCCTCCGCGAAGCCGTCCGGACCCGCACCTTCTGGTTCATCTCGGTTGGCTCGGCCATCGGCAACCTCGGCATGGGAACGGCGCAGGTGCACCTCTTCCTTCACCTCGAACAGGGCGTCGGACTGGAACGCACGACAGCGGCGCTCGTGTGGACGGTTGCCAGCCTGGCGAACATGCCGGCAAGGTTGATCGCGGGCTTCCTGGGAGACCGGCTGCCCAAGAACCATCTGATGGGCTTCGCCATAACAATGATGGCGATTTCGGTCCTCGTCCTGGGTGTCGCGACCACAGCGCGGATGGCATTCGTCTACTCCGTGCTCTACGGAATCGGCTGGGGTGTCCGGACACCGGTCATGAACGCGATGCAGGGAGAATACTTTGGCCGGACTTCTTTGGGCGTCATCAGCGGATGGCTGCAATCGCTCAGCCTCCCGTTGACCATCGCGGCGCCGGTTTTGGCGGGTTATGTAGCGGACGTTCAAGACAGCTACCGCACCACGTTCATCGTCGTGGCAATCCTGATGATGGCGGGGGCCGCGCTCATGTTCATGGCGGTTCGCCCAGCGCCGCCGAAGCGGCCGGAGCAGCGTTCAACGGCGGCGTGACCGGCGAGAAGCATCCGGATTAGTTGGCTGAGTAAGCCGAAGATGCCTCAGGGCAGGCTGCGGCCGATCCATCGGGTGTTGTACTCCCGCAGATACTCCTGGCGCCGCCGATCGTCGGGATAAGCCTCCTGATCCGTGTACGGATAGCTCGACATGTCGTGGAACGGAAGCGGGGCCACGGTGGAGCCGTAGGCTGTGTCAGCCCACATGTCCTTTACGTAGCCGTCGACGTACACCAGGAAGTCGCGCTTCCACCCCTGGGGCAGCGGGCCTGCTTCGTCGGCTGAGAAGCTTATGGCGATCTCCTCGCCGTGGTGCATGATCACGTACTGGTCGTCGGGCGCATCCAGCAGCGGCGTGACATCCCCGAACCTCGTGTAGTACCCCGCCTGGTCTCCGAGGGGCGCCGAGTCGTTGGGCTGGTCGTAGAGGAACACCGGCGGGTTGTTCCCGTCCGGCAGATGAAGCTTTGGGTAGCCTCTCCAGTGCAGATCGGCTTGGTCGGGCTTCAATGTGGCGATGTTCACGGCTGCAACATCGTTCGCTGTGCTGACCCTGATTCGATCCCAGTAGACCTCCATGTTCGTCGCGATCCTGACGCGGTAGTCATCGGACGGGAAAACGCCGGTCAGATCCACGGTCATCGTCTTGGGCAGGCCGGCGGGGAAGCCCAGGTCTTCGATGACCGTGACCCAACGGCCTTCATCATCCCTCCAGACCTGGAGAATCGGCGCCTGCAGGGCAATCCCGTCATCCAAGGCTTGCCGCACGCTCTCGGAGTTCCAGTACTCTATCCAGCCGTCCATGAGCAAAAGGACTCGTTCGGCGCCGGATAGGTCGCCGAGGTCGAGCACGACGGAGTGTGACTTCGCAATGCCTTGGTACGGGAGCAACTGAAACGTCGGGTAGGCCCGGTCGAATTCGCTTATCGCCGAAAGGATGTCGCGACCGTCGCCATCGGTTGCCGAAACGGGCGGCCTGGCGTCGCCGGTGACGTGGACCTCGAACTCGGGGAACGGCGGACCCATCTTCAGCACCTCGTTCGGGTAGACCTCGGTGTCCGAAGGATGATCCACGACGAGCAATCGGACCTGATCGAGGTAGCTGACCTCCTCGAGCTGCTCGGTGATCCTGATCGTGTATTTCCCGTCTCGTTCCCGCAACAAGCGTCCATCGACTTTGACGTACTCGTCGGAGTCGGGCTGATAGTAGGTGTCCGGTCCGACCAGGATGCCGATGAAGCCGGCGCCCAGGAAATCGGATATGAACGTGTATTGGTCCCCGTCCCATGTATAGAGCAGCGGACAGGACGACTTGCGGCCCTGCTCCGTGACGGTCAACGCCTGGTTCACGGCAACATCGTTGGGCCGTTGCCGAAGCCCGCTGGGCCAAAGAACGTGAACCATCCCGATCTGCTGTTCCTCGCCGAGACCGAACAACAGATTCGGGCTGTTCTGAGACAGGTACCCCGATCCGCCGGACACCTCTCGCTTCTGCCGGCGTCCTCCCGCCTTGACCTCCACTTTGCTGCCGAGGCCCATGCGGTTGCTGCCGTCGCCCACCGTCGTCACCTTGAGCCACGTGTTCCGGGCGCCTCCTTCGTTTTCCAGCAGCATTGGGTTGGCGCCATTGCGGACGACGAAGACGTCCACATCTCCGTCACTGTCGTGGTCGCCCAGGGTCAGTCCACGCCCGCCTGCGCCGCCTACACCCTGCAGGCCGACATCGGCGGTTGCATCGACGAAACCTCCATCGCCCAGGCTCCGGTAGAGCACGACGGCGCCCTCGGGTTGGTCGACGACCAACATGACATCGAGATAACCGTCGTTGTCGTAATCGACGAAGGAGGCGCCCCAGGCTCGACGGTCCTCGCCCGCTCCGGCCGCCTGCTGGAAGGAAGCGTCGGCGGCGAACGAGCCGTCGCCCCGGTTGCTGAGCAGCCACACCCCGTTCGTCGTCCCGGAGTTGACGAGCAAATCGACGAAGCTGTCGCCGTTGTAGTCGCCAGCCGCCACGCCTCGGGAGGCCGTCACGCCCGCTAATCCGGCTTTGGTTGTGACATCGGCAAAACTGCCGTCCCGGTTATTGCTGTACAAGACCCCTGGCTGCCCGTCGTTACCTAGATACAGATCGGTGTCGTTGTCGCCGTCGTAGTCCAGGAACACTGGCGTGACGCTTCTGGCGATGCCGTCGAGTCCGGCCTCCACCGTCATGTCGACGAAGGCGCCATCGCCCGTGTTGCGGTAGAGTACGTTGCATTGGCCAGGCAGTTCTTGCGGGAATCGAATCGTGGCTCCGGCGGTCATTCCCCGGGCGTCGACGTAGTTGGCGACGAACAGGTCGAGGAAGCCGTCGTGATCGTAATCCACGAACGTCGCCCCCATGCCAAAGCCCGCGCCATCGATGCCCGCCTCGACGGTGATGTCGGTGAAAGTCCCGTCGCCGTCGTTGCGGTAGAGTACGTCGGGACCGAAATTCGTGATGTACAGATCGGGGTCACGGTCGTTGTCGAAATCACCGAATGCGACGCCCATCCCCTGCCCGGTATGGCCGACGCCTGCCTGACTTGTGACATCGGCGAACGTCCCGTCTCTCTCGTTGCGATAGAGGGCGTTGCCGGACGAAGCTTCGGTCGGACCGGCGTTCACTACGTACAGGTCGAGGTGTCCGTCTCCGTCGAAATCCAGAAAGGCGGCGCCTGAGCCGTAGTACGGCGCCACGTCTTCGCGCAAGAACCGCGGGTCCGACGCAATGCGCTGGCCGGGCTCGAACTCCGGGGTTGCCGCGGCGCCGTGAACGAACTGAATCCCCGACGACGCCACAACGTCGGCGAACCGCACTCCGATGCCCGTCGATGCTGTAGCCGCGTCGCTCGGCCCGTCGGGGTCTTCGACGGCTCGAGCATATATCCCTTCCTCGAGGTATACGGGTTGACCGAGCTCGTCGGCGCTTCTTCGGATGACGAACTTGTTGTAGGTGAGCATCTCGTTCAGGCCGCGTTTTTCGTCGCCGGCCTGCAGGAGGACGAGACCTAGGTTGTAGTGCGCCGCGGCTAGTGAGCCGTCCACCTGAATCGCCTTTTCCAGGCGCTCCCTCGCCTCGGGAATTCTCCCCGCGTCGAAGTAGATCTTCCCAAGATAGTAGTTGGTGTATGCATCGTTGGGGTCCAGACGCAGAACCTCGTTGAAGCGCTCGATAGCGGCCGCCTCTTGTCCTTGTAGAAGATCGAGACGGGCCAGAACATAGTTCAGATGTGCGTTTACGGGATCGAGCGCCTCGACCGAGCTCAACGTCTGACGCGCCCTGTCATCGGCTCCCGAATGAAAGTAGGCGATCCCCAGATTGATGTGGCCGTAGACGTATTCAGGGTCAAGGTCCACGGCCTTCTGAAACTCCTCGACGGCGTCGTTGAGCTGGCCTGTTTGCATCAGGCTGACTCCGCGCGCGTTGTGGCCGCGAAGCTGATCTGCCTTGTCTGGCGCCGCATCCCGAAAGACGACGATGTAGACGCCGATCACGATCCCGGCGAGTGCAACGATCGCCGCCAGCGCGATGTCTCTTTTCGATACGTCGATCATCTCCGCGGGCCTCTCATTTCGGCAACGTGCACGGTCATCATTGCTGCTCCTTGGACACCGTCAGGATTTGATTGGCATTGACTCCGTTCAGTGTCTGCAGATGTCCGTCAGGCCAGCGGATCTCGACCGAATCGACGATCTCGTCTTCGGCCAGTCCGAAGTGCAGCCGGGTGTCGTTCATGGACAGGTAGCTGGATCCGGCGACGACCGTCATCTGCTGTTTTGCGCCGCCCGCACTGATCGTCACAGTTGCCCCGATTGCTTGCCGGTTGCCCGCGTCGCCTTTGAGATCGAGGACGAGCCACTTCGCCGTTGCTCCACCTTGGTTTTGCAACAGCTTGACGCCTTCGCCTCGAGCCACGATGAGAATGTCCAAGTCTCCGTCATTGTCGTAGTCGGCGAAAGACGCGCCTCTGCCCACGTCTTTCGTTGCCCACACATCGCCGGCCACGTCGTTGACGAGGACGAAGCCCTCCTCTCCCCGGTTACGAAAGAGGAGGTTTCGCATGGCAGCGAGCTTTGTCTTGTCCTCGGGCGGTTCGAATGTGCTTCCGTTGACCACGAACACATCCAGGCGGCCGTCGTTGTCATAGTCGACGAAACCGACTCCCCATCCGACGTAGCTCAGAGAACTCTCGCCCACGTCGGAGGCGATCCGGTCGATGAACCTGATCTCATCGTCGACGGATTGGTCGGACATGTTGCGAAACAAAGCGTCGTCTTGGGCGATCCAATGGGTTATCCAGAGGTCCGGGTCCAGGTCGCCGTCGTAGTCTCCCACGGCGATGCCCATCGATCCCCTGGCGTCAGCGGTTCGAGCGTATTCGGCGACGTTCTCGAACGTCCCGTCTCCGTTGTTGATGAAGAGGGCGTCGGGAGATATGTCGTTGGCTACGTACAGGTCAGGGAGCCCGTCAGAGTTCAAATCGGCGAAGACAGCTTGCAGACTACGGCCCTCCGGGTCAGCTACTCTCGCCGACGCGGCGACGTCGGCAAACGTCCCGTCTCCGTCGTTGCGATAGAGGCGGTTGGCAAGCGGGTCGTAGGAGAACGGATTCAGAGTGAAGGGGGTGTCGAGTCCATATTGGCTGTTGAGCAGCGTGGCGGATTCACCGCTGTCATGCTGGAACGCCACATACTGGGGCACGTAGAGGTCGAGGTCGCCGTCCAGGTCGTAGTCGGCCACCGTCGATCCGGCCGGCCAACCTCCGTCGATCGACAGGCCGCTCTGCACGGTAACGTCTTCGAAGGAGCCGCCGCCCTTGTTGCTGTAGAGCTTCTGCCAGCCAAAACCGGTCGTGAACAGGTCGAGGTCGCCGTCCCCGTCATGGTCGAACCAGACCGCGCCCATCCCCAGTCCCGTCTGCCTGATGCCCGAAGACTCGGTCACGTCCTCGAAGGAGCCGTCGCCCAGGTTTCTGAAGAGCTTGCCCCGGTCCATGGGGCGCTGACCCTGCTCGTCACGGGAGCTGTTGACGATGAACAGATCGACGAGGCCGTCGTCGTCGTAATCTCCCCAAGCCGCCCCGGACCCCATGTCTTCTATGAGGACCGATGTCCTGACATCGTTGAAATGGCCGAAGACAATGCCTGCCTCAGATGTGACATCGACGAACTGAACGCCGGCATCCTCGCTCCGAACGCTCCGTTGTTCGTCGGGCACGAAACCCGGCGCCTCTTCCACGCCCGACCTGCATGCCCCGGCGCCGAACAGCGCAGAGAGCATCAAGGCGAGGAGCAAACCCGGCCAGGCGCGTCTAGTCACTCTCGCCAATGGCGAAGAATCTCCCATCCCATGTCCCTACATATATCGTGCCGTCCGAGGCGACCGCCGGCGACGCTTCGATCGCCTGCTCCACGGGCGCGTCTCCCAATATCGTCTCCCATCTCAGTTCACCCTCGGGGGAGAGAGCATACAACACACCGTCCCATCCGCCGAAATAGACCGTGCCGTCGGACACGACCGCGGGGGAGGATCGAATCCACTGGGAGAGCGGGAACTCCCACTTCCGATCTCCATTCGGGTCAAAAGCGATGAACGAATAGGAGGCGACCTGTTGGGGTTGACTCGATCCCAACGGCGCTGTTCCTGTCGTGCCCACGTATATGCCGCCGTCACGCGCCAGCGCGGGGGAGGCGAAGACTATAAGTCCCTTGCCCACGGCGACGGACCAATTCTCGGCCCCGTCCGAGGTCAGGGCGTACAGCTTTCCGTCTCCTGAGCCGAAATAGACGGCGCCGTCCGGCGCTATGGCCGCGGGCGAATCGATCCGCCCTCCGGTCTCGAAAGACCACTTCAGCGACCCGTCGGGGTTCAGCGCGTAGAATGTCCCGTCGTTGGAGCCGACGTACACGGTCCCGTCCCGTCCGATGGAGGGGGCTGCCCTGACATAGTCGTCGGTGGGAAAGCTCCAAGCTCGGGCGCCATTGGAGGAGAGGGCCTGGAGCGCTCCTCCGTGGTCGCCAAAGTAGATCGTCCCGTCGCGGGCCATCGCCGGAGATGAGAGCGATACTCGATGCGACAGGTCCTCGGGATCGTATTGCCAGAGCGGCTGGCCGTCCGGCGACACGGCGTGGAATGCGCCGTCGTAGGAGCCGAACAGAACGGAGTCCGCAGAAATCAGTGGAGTCGTCCTGATCGGCGCAGGCGCCTCCACGCTCCATTTCACGTCTCCGCTTGGCGTCAAGGCAAACAAACCATGCCCGGACGTCTCGAACCTGTTCCCTTCCGCCGCCACGTATATCGTGCCGTCTTCTCCGATCGAGGCGCCGGCGAGTATCCGCTCGCCCAGCTTCTTGCTCCACTTGATCGCGGGCGAATCGATCGCGGGAGCCTCGACGTTGCTCGTGTGGAGGCTGTCGTGTCCAGAGGTGCGCCAGGAGCCGTCCTCGGGTTGAATCAGGCCGGCTTTGTCGATGTTTGGCTCAGAGGCCGCCGGGCTTGTCGGACTGGGCGTGGACTCTGACTCGCCACAGCCCACCGCCAGGCAAACCAAGACAACCAGCGCTGCAAGGACGCCCAGGGACCGGCTGGTCCGGGAGAGCGAGCGCCCGGGGCAAGGGATCGCTCCCTGGCATCGACACGAGGCTGTCATGTCGTTCGGCTCGTTCAGCTCAGCCCGCACCTACCTGGCTCTTCCAGTCTTTTGGTTGACCAACTCGACCTCGACGATTGATGACGAGAGGTCGGTAATTGGGAAGGTGAGCCCGCTGTTGTCGGTGGTCACGTCCACGAATTTCTGGTGGAACTTGCGCATCCTCAAATTGGCGCTGATGGTGAGAGGTCCCGCAACGTCTTCGGGCACGTCCAGCGCGTAGTTTACCTTTTCCGAGAAACCCGGGAATATGACCCTCACGTAAGTCGTGCCCACCATGTCCCATAGATTGTGGAGGTAGATGACGTCGCCCTCTTCGTCGATGGGGAACGACCGGAAGTAGTGGGCGTCCGGATCGACGTAGTTGTCCTCGCCAACCCAGCCGGAGTGGAACAGCGTCCTGCCGGAAGCGTCTTCGACCTTGGTTTCGATCCAAGTCTGGATCAGGTCCAGCGGTCCTGTCGGGAACTCGTGGCCGACCTTTCTGTTGGCGATGACCACTGAGTACTCCATGGCTTCGGCGGGCTGAACGGACTCGGGGGCAGCGACGTCCGTGGCAACGGCGGGTCCCTCAAGCCACTTGTCTTGAATCTCCGGCACCAGGTACTCGCCTTTCAACCACTTCTCGGTCAGATTCACCTGCTCGTCTTCTTCAAGAAGCCATGGGATCGCCTGGTTGGCCGCCAGCCATCTGTGATTCCGGTGCTGGCCAGGGTGCGGACCGAAGGGATCCCCGTCGCTCACACCCGAGCTCGCCTCCTCCACGTTCGGCGTGAGGGGCATGTGGCACTCGATGCACACGATCGTCTCAGGGCTTCCCGGTCCCTGGTTCCACTTGCTCTCTTTCCAGTTGTCCAGTTGGTTTTGGAGCCTGACCCAACCGAAGTTGTTTACGGACTCGTCGAGATACTGCTTGTGACACGTGCCGCAATACTCGGGCAGTTTGTAGTGAGCTTTGGAGAGCGACTCCTTATGGGTTTGAGGATAGGCGCGAATCAAGAAGCTGCTCAGTCGCCCCAGGAGACTGTCTTCGTCTTCCAACTCAAACAGGTACCTCGGCGGAGGGGTGAACTCGTAGTTGGCGTTTCCCTTGGAGCCCTGGATCTCGGTAATGCCATGGCAGACGGTGCAGGAGATCCCTTCTTCGGAGTGCGGCGCCTCCTGTCCTGTCTTCCCTTGCATCTCCAGGGCGTCGGCGACTTCGGCTGTCAGGCTGCCGGAGAGAATCGAGATCGGATTGTGACACCCTCCGCAGTATCTGGTCGATTCTATACCGGTGTCGCCTTCCATCGCGCTGGCCACCGCTCTGAAGAACATGTCGCTGGCAGACCAGGAGTGGGCGCTTGCCTTCCACTCGTCGTAGATGTCCTTGTGGCACGAGCCACAGTTCTCGGAACCCGCCAGGACATCGGCGTTGATTGGACTCCCCGTGCTGGAGTTGACGTTGCTGGGCAAAAATGGACCTTGACCGTACTTGAGTCCGTACTCTTGGACCGGCACGCCCGTAGATATCTCAGGGCCTGAGGAAGACAGAGCGAAGCCGGCCCCAATGACCAGCAGCAGACCCGCCGCTGCAGAGCTCCCCGCTGCCAACCGCCACTGGGAGCTTCGCAGCAGGGGCAGCACCTCTAGGGTCGCACGCCGCCTGACTCTTACCCACGCCCGGAACAAGTGCCAGCCAAGGAGCGGGACCATAACAAAGCCGCTCCAGGTGTGGACGGTGTCTATCCAGTAGGTGATGTTGCTCCCGAACCACGCCTGCCACGTCAGGACCAGTCCGCTCGCGCCGCAGACGAAAAACATCCAAAAGCTGAGGTGTCCAAGAAGCCTGCCCCAGTCGAAGCGCTGTCGCATTACCGAGAAGTAGTGTTTCCAGAGATACCGACTGATGATGGCGCCAGCGACGAGGCCGAGAACGGTGTGAAGCAAAACCTGCCACTGAACGGCTTTCCAAGCCCAACCCTGTGACTCCATGAAGTCCGAGGGCAGAGGGGCGAGATATATCACGAGGCCGCTGAGGACGAGGTAGAGCAGAAGACCGATTGCCAATGCCAGCAGCTTCGAAGCCCAACGGCGCGCTCCCCTGTCAGGCGCCCCTGACAAAGGGTTCACCTGCAGCCTTGTCGCCTCGTCGTCGGTCGCCGATGACAGATCGCCGCTGTCTCGATTGAGGCTCTCGAGCCGGTCAGATTGCACTTATGACTCCGGGCCGACAGATGGCGGCCCCCAGGCAACGCGGTTCTCGCATCGATCACCTCCGATTTAGTTGCAAGCATGATACCTTGCTTGGCGGTCGAGGACCAAGGGGCGATTGGCGCGAACAGGGCTTCAGCCCCTATGATGAGTATGAGCGTGTCTCTCGGCTTCCTCAGCGGTGTGCGCTGCACAATGACGGCGTGAACGCAAGCCTTTCGATTTATCGTCCCTGACAACGAATACTAAGAAGCGTGTGAATGAATACATCCTGCCGGATATGCGGAGAAGAGAACTCCCCGGAAGCTCAATATTGCTCTAACTGTAGGTCTCGCCTGTCCATGGACGAAGTCGCGACCGGAGAGACTGCGGCGGCGAGACGAATCGGGTTTCTCGCGGGCGCAGGGCGCAGACGCGTAATCCTCTGGGCCGTGGCTGTCGCAATCGTAATTGTCACCGGCGGCTGGATCGGCTACGCCAACCTCGTCTCGGCTCGTTCTCTTCCTCCTCCATCCTCGGACATCAGCTCAGCCCCGGTGGCTGGAGACTGGCCCATGGTCCAGCGAGAACCGGCTCACTCGGCATTCGCTGCCGGCGG
>DCWO01000120.1:12816-19086 GCA_002328865.1 Dehalococcoidia bacterium UBA2160
GTGAGCACCGGAGACAAGAGGATATTGGCTCTCGACGCCGTCTCCGGTGACCTGCTATGGGAGCACACCGTACTCGGCCCGGTGAACTCGTCGCCCGCCGTTGCGGGCGATCTCGTCTACGTCGGGCTCAGAGACGGCAGGGTGCTTGCCTTGAACCGAGAGACGGGCGAGAAACGGTGGGACTTCCAGACCGCCGACTTGGTCTATTCCTCGCCAGCGGTATACCAGGGGGTTGTTTACATCGGTTCGTGGGATAGCAGGTTGTATGCACTGGACGCCATCACGGGGGAGGAGCGCTGGAATTATCTTACCGGCGGTCACATCACTTCAGATCCGGCTGTGAATCAGGAAGTGACAGCGGTGATATCACAGGATTGGTACCTCAACCTGATAGATCTTGCCACCGGGAAACATCGCTTGGATTTCAAGCTAGCCTCCGCCAGCGGATCGCCCACCATCCATGGACGCCTCGTATTTGTAGCCGATGAACGAGGAGTCGTCAGAGCGATCGACTGGCAGGAACGCGAAGCTCGTTTCGAGAAGGCTTCCCGTCGCCTGAAAACTCAGCTATTCGCTTTCGGGCTCACGGACTCGCTTCCATCGTCAAAGGGATTTGTCTGGGGATTTCGACGACCAGGCGAAAGGTTCGTAGGCACGCCAGCAGTGGCAAACGAGACGGTCTATGCAGGCTCAGCCTCCGGAAACCTGTATGCGCTGGAGGAGTTCACCGGAGAGCTGGTGTGGAGTTTTGCCGGGGAGTCCAGAATAACGACTTCGCCGTCAGTGCTAGGCCAGACGGTCTTCGTCGGAGATGAGAGCGGCCGCCTGTATTCCATCGACGCCATCACCGGCGACCTGCGGTGGGAATTCGTGGCCGACGATTCCATTTCGTCCACGCCGGTGGTCGCAAACAATACGCTGTACGTCGCTTCCCAAGGCGGGACTCTCTACGCCATCGAGTAGCGTCAGGCATGATGACATGGGTCGCGGCATGTTTTACCGAAGAGATTCGAGATGTGGCCGTGGCTGGCGTGCTCAGGACCGATAGGGCCGCGGGGTCGGCGTGTTTCCGACCTATTACGGTTCCTGAGCTACCGACCCGATATTGAGATCTGTTGATCCGCCGCCACGTTGGTCAGAATGTCGATCTCGCCATCCACCCATTCGACACGAACCTCGTCGACGGTCGTCGCCACGCCCACGCCGAAGTGGGCGATCCTCCCCGGCTCTTGGGTCAAGTAATTCGTTGACGCGTGTAATTCTCGCATCTGCGTTACGCCGCCCACGGTGACGTACACCCGCGATCCGATGCCGTCTCGATGCAGTGGCGGTGTGCCCTCCAGCGTTACTTTCAGCCAGTGGTTTCCGTTCACGGTGTCGTTGCGCAACAATACGGGCGCGCCGGGATTTCGAATCGACGTCGCGCCGTCAACGCCGTACTCGTGGTTGTTGGTCAGGAATATGTCCAAATCGCCGTCGTTGTCGAAATCGAACAGGATGACCCCTCTGCCTTGGCCGTTGTCGGCAGCCCCTGCCGCCTGTGCGACCTCCTCAAAGGCGCCGGCGCCCAGATTTTCGAACAGCACGGCGGGTTGATCGTTGAACTCCTGTGGGTCGCCTTCTCGTTCGTCCTGGACCCAGCCGTTCACATGATACAGATCCAGATCCCCGTCGTTGTCCAGGTCGCCGAAGCTCGCGGCCCAGCCCCAGCCGCCTTCTCGAACACCCGCGTCGCCCGCGACGTCGGAAAATGCCATGCTCGCATCGTTCCGGTATAGCCGGTTGCCGGTGCCTCCATGGCCCGCCTTCGCAACGTCGGTTTGACCGAAAATGCTCGAGACGAACCAGTCGAGGTCTCCGTCGTTGTCATAGTCGCCGATTGCGGCGCCCATGCCGTTTTCGTCGGTAAAGACATCGGCGGCGCCTGCTACGAGCTCGAACATGCCGTCGCCTATGTTCCGGTACACTCGCGACATCCCGAAATCGGAAACGACGGCTAGATCGGCAAGGCCGTCGTCGTTCAGGTCAGCGAACCTCGGAGCGAACACCCACAGATCTATCGCTCGAATCTTCCGAAACTCGTACAGCTCCAAACGACCTTGTCCAACGTTGCGGTACATGAACAACGGGGCAAACCCAGTGGATCCTATGAGCGTTGGTCTCGTTTGCGGCTGATTGGGCCGCCCAGGCGCCTCGGCAAGCGTGTCCAGATCCGACGACGGGCTGGAGTCCACGTCGTAGGCGTACGCTGTTTCCGAGTTCCACTCGCCGAGGACCAACTCAAGCATTCCGTCGTTGTCGACGTCGCCCCAACTCGGACTCGTTGCCATCGACTCAGGCTCGGTCAACATCGTGGAGTCGACAGTAAACTGCCCTGACCCGTTGTTGATCATAAGGTGATGAGGCGCCTGTGGACTGACCACTACGATGTCCATGTCCCCGTCGTTGTCATAATCCGCTGCCGCGGCTGCCGCTCCCACGTCCGGGAGTTGGTCGGCTCCTCTTGCTGTCGTCTCTTCGGCGAACGTGCCGTCACCTTGGTTCAGGTACAGGTGGCTGGGCGCCTCGCCTCCCAAGACGAACAGATCCACCCAGCCGTCGCCGTCGAAATCCTCGGCCACGGCGCCGCCGTACATGTCCGCCGGCTCGGGCATGCCGGCCACCAAGTCCGAAACGACATGTGCGGTCGCTATTCCCGCCTGGTTGGTCACGTCGGTAAACCGCATGTTTGTCGTACCGACGCCAGGAGCCGGCAAGGCGTCTTGTAGTGAGGAGGCGGCGGTTGTAGGCTCTGGCTCATTCGCGGCGGCGTATTTCGCCCGGAGCCCGAAGTCGGGGCCGGCGCCGAGCGATACAAATGCCAACACGGCCAGTCCACCGGCGGTTCCTAGGCCCCACGTGCTGGCGCCAAATGCGGCGACAACTTTTCCGGGCATAACTTTGGCCAGGCCCCAGAATGTGATCGGCCCTCCGGCCGCGGCGGTGAACAGCAACGCGGCCGCCGGCGCCGTTCCCATCCCGGACAGGAGCAGGACCGCTACCAGTGGAATCTCGAACAGCAGCGGCACATTGATCGCGATGCCGAGAGTCGCGGCGATGAGGATCCCGAGGACGTCGTCGCCGAGCCAGGCGTTGACGGTCGCCGGACTGATCCATTGAATGGCAAGACCACTGGCGAAACCCGCCAGGACCATCACCGGCGCCAAGCGCAACACGTGACCGGCCGTGATCTTGATCCACTCACGAAACGCACCGCCAAGCGCTTGGCCCCAGCCAACGCCGTCAGCGCCCGGCGAGGCGATGTCCACGGAGAGCATTTCGATGGCGTCGTCATCACTGCGCACGATTTTCGCCACCAGCGGACCGATCAAGAGTACGCCCGCGAGACTCAGTCCGATGCGCGTACCCCCGATCAGCGGCGCAAACACCATGGTCGCCATGATGATGGCAGGCAGATTCAGCGTCGACGACCCTTGTGTGATGGCAAGGGTGGTCTCCACGCCGGAACCTCGCCTACGAAAAGCGGATGCCACGGGTACGATGCACGCCGAGCAGAGGTTCATGGCCGGGCCGACGATCAGTCCCTTCAACGATCCTTTGACGCCCGTCGCCGAGAGACTCCAGTCTCCGGACTTGGGAAACAGGAAAGCCTCCGTGATGCCGGCTACAAGGAAGGCGAAAATCATGCCCACGGTCACCAATCGGAGGTACGTGACGGAGAAATCCCACCACCGCGAGAGCAACGACGACTCCGGTGCCGCCTCGATGCAGAATCCTTGGAAGCACTCGGCCACCGGTGATGCAGCCACCGCCAGGTCAGCTTGGACCGTGTCCAGCTTGGGCACACGGTTGAACGCCAGGAAGAGCGTCAGGAGCACGGCAAGCAGCGCCAGGCCGACGACGCGCCGCTTCTTGGGCCCGGTGTCGTAGATAGAAGTCGGGAAGCCGCTGATTGTCATTTGCTCCCTGGGCAGCTTGCTCGCCCAGCCCGCATTGGTTCAGTGGAGAGATGAATCGGGTGATGTGTTTTGCGTTTCATCGCCACAGGAGAGCAATCAAACACGACGACCGGGGTGAATTATACGCGCCAGCTTCGGAAACGACTCCCGGTGTTCAGCAATCCTCACCGCCGTCCCGCGGTCAAACAAACCTGGATGGACATGACACACGGGAAATGGCGCCCAACGTCGATGGAGCACCTAAGTTTGCAGTGGGAGTCGAGCCCGTATGAGGCCTGCGACGTTTGACCGCGAACTCATGCGCCAGGGCGCGTGACGATTGCCTAAGCCATCCGACAGCAGCAACGCGTCGATGGCCCTGCACGTCTCAGGCTGGTCTAGGAAAGCACGCTCGGCCGCAACCACTCAAGCCATTCCGAGCGCGGTCCAACGACAAGGGAGGGGGTGCAGCGATCTTTGTTGATCGCCATACCCCCTCCCGCTAGTTACATCCTATCGGTTGCCTGAGATATTAGTCCGCGAAGCCGGTCTCCGCTTTCCTCAGGTCTTGGTCAACCCAGACGTATGCCCACCTGGAAGCGTAGTCCACGAATGCCAGGACTCGCTCACCGTTGTGGTTCTTCAGCCACGGCTGCCAATAGTCGCCGCCCAAGCCTGCCGGCGTCTGGACGGACGGGACCAACTCCAGGAACGCGCTCGTCGCTTCCTTGATCAGGCGCGCCTGTTCCTCGGAGTCGGTGGCCGTGAGAACGTCCTCCCACTTCTGATTGTACGCGGGATCGTTCAAGTTCGACCGGTTCCACTGGTGGCCGACTCTGAAGTCGTTAAGAGCGTTCGGGCGACCTGTGACGTTGTTCGCGAAGAAGTCAAACTGCTTCTCGAAGAGCCGGCTCTGCAGGACTGGGCCGTCCACGGGCTCCATGGTCACCTTGACGCCGATATCGTCCCAGAACCCGATCGAGATTTCGGCTGCCTCGATTTGCATCTGGTTGGAGTTTGAGATCAGCAGATCGATCTCAAAACGCGTACCATCTGAGCCTCTCGCCAGTCCAGCCTCGTCCAGAAGCGCTTCCGCTCCATCCGGGTTGTACACGTGGTAGTCCTGCACCGCTTGCGGCTGCATCGACAAATCTTCGTAGTGCAGCGGCCATTCAGGCTGCAGCGGGAAGGCAAGCATGATGGAATCGCCTTCGAACAACGCTTCCGTATAGACGTCACGGTCGATGGCCAAGTTCATGGCCGTCCGAACCTTGATGTCGTCAAACGGGGGCTTGTTCATCGGCATGAAGTAACCGAAGGAGTCTTCCATCGCGAGGGCTTTACCCAGTTCCGGATTGGTGTCTTCCAGAGTCGGCCTGTCGGCTGCGCGCACTCTCATGATGTGGTCGATCTGACCCGTTCGGATTGCCGCCAGTCGAGTGGCTTCCTGCGGGATGACGATCTCTGTGACCCCATCCAGGAAAGGTATCTGATACTCAGTTCCGTCGAACGTGTAGCTCCCCCAATAGTCGGGGTTCTTTTCGAATTCTATGGTGCTTGCTGCCGTATAGCTCTTCACCATCCAAGGCCCTGTGCCTGAGTGGTTCATCGGATCGTCGGTGCCCAACTCGATGGTCTCAGGGGCGTCGGCGATGAGGTATGGCCCCCAAGCGAACTCATAGCCCCAGAACGAGATAGGTTTGTTGGTGTGATATGTAATTGTATCGTTGACTCCGTCGCCGTCCGAATCGTCACTGGATACGCTGTCCACAAAGTCGTGTCGGGGCCAACGGCATTCGATAACTCGTTGGGCATCGGCCGTAATTTCGTCGGCCGTAACTTCCCTGCCAAAGGTGGGGTGCTTGTTCTGCCACTTGATCCCCTCACGGAGATGGAAGCTGTAAGTCAGCGGATCAGGCACTTCCCAGCGGTCGGCCAAGGCGCCGACCGCGAGTTTATCGGTGCCGATTCCCAGTCTGGGCTGGAACGTGGTTTGACCGGAACCTGATGGGCCCAGATTGTAGTCGCCGAACAAGAAGTTCTCGACGGAGTAGGTGAGCATGTGCTGAGCTTTGAACTCACACATGTCCCACTTTGCGCCTGGATCACTCCCGATAGCGACTCTCAACAGCCCACCATATGTTGGCCCGGACGTTGTTTCGACGACCTTCTCTGTCTTCTGCAGTTGAACCGGAGATGTAGACACTCCGGAAACCGCAGGCGCCGCGGTGGGCTGAGCCTGGGCTGCGGGCGCGGCTGGCGCCGCGGGCGCGGGGGCGGCTGGCGCCGCCGCGGGTGCCGGGGCGGGCGCAGGCGCAGCAGGCGCGGGCGC
>DCWO01000029.1 GCA_002328865.1 Dehalococcoidia bacterium UBA2160
GGTCATAGCAAGGGCCATGGATATGCCGGCCATGACCAATCTCCCGCTCCGAACCGAGTTGAAAGCGAAGGTTGAAGCGCCTGCCGTGGGGGCCGGTGTAGCGGAGCGGGGGTGTGCCGATGCGAGCCTTTACCGACGCATGCATCAGGTTGGTCTTACGCGAGTGAAAATGTTCCCCCAGCTAGCGGCTTTTGACGGTTCGGAGCCGAATATACTGCGGCTCTTACAGGATCAGAGCCTGGCGAATCTCAGTCAAGAAGAGGTTCGGGAGTGGCACACTGCACGCGCCCAGGCCGAGGCAGAGGACACCTTTTTCATTGCGTCGCCTCACCACTGCGCGGTAGGGACGAAGCCGTGAATGGCGGTATTGGACGTTTTCTGAATAGTAAGATCGGTGAGGAGAGGAGACAACTTCAAACGTACTGACGGAGCTAAGATGGGACTGCACGAGACTTGGCGAGGAGCTAGATGATATCGATTACCGGTGAGATGAGAGACCACTTGAACAGCGCCCTGGCCGACCGGATGCCCTGTCTTTTGGGTACCGCGTCGGGAGACGGCCAGCCGCAGATCAGCATCAAGGGAAGCATCCTGGTCTACGATGACGAGACGCTTGCGTATTGGGAGAGGGCTAAGCGGTCAGCCTTGGAGAACGTCGGCGCGAATCCTAAGGTCGTGGTCTTCTATCGCAACCCGGCCGAGCGCGTCAACCTGCGCTTCCAGGGCACGGCGACGATACACGATTCGGGTCCGATCAAGGACGAGGTGGCGAACCGAGCCGTCGAACGGGAAATGAGCCGTGACCCAGAGCGAAACGGCGTGGCCGTCTTGATCAAGGTGGACCGTATCATCGAACTCTCCGGAAACGTGCTGCAAGAGCGAGACTGAGCTCGGGCCGGAATTTTGATGCGTCCACGCACGAATCGACCTAGCTCCCGCCTTTGACCGTCCCTGAGGTGCATGCTAGAATTCAACCGATGAGCGGCCCTCGCTCAGGCGTCGAAATGCACGGCGCCTACGGGCAGTTTCACGCCCAATACAGGCGCTGCCCGGTTCGCGAGGCTGGACCCAGGAGTGGGGCTGACGGCTCTCCGTCGACAGCCCGCTTGCACGACAGGAGTTGCGACATGTCAGGGCATTCAAAATGGTCGACCATCAAACATGGCAAAGCGATAACCGACGCTCGGCGAGGTAAGCTCTTTACCAAGCTGGCCAAAGAGGTCATCATCGCAGCCCGCGAAGGCGGGGGTGATCCAGGCGTGAACTTCCGGTTGCGAATGGCCGTCCAAAAGGCCAAGGACCAGAACATGCCCGGCGAAAACATAGAGCGCGCAATCAAAAAAGCGACCGGGGAAGGCGACGACGGCGCCCAGATGATCGAGGCTCTGTACGAGGGCTACGGTCCTGGAGGCGTCGCCATACTTCTGGAAACCCTGACCGACAATCGCAACCGCACGGTGTCTGATGTCCGGTCGACGCTCACGAAAGCCGGCGGCAACCTTGCGGAAGCCGGCGCGGTCGCCTGGCAGTTCGAACAGAAGGGCGTCATCATGGTCGAGACAGCCGAGGATCAGGCCGAGGAGTTGGCCCTCATCGCCATCGACGAGGGCGCCGACGACTTCGAGACGTACGACTCGACACTCGAGATTTTCTCGACTCCTGGCTCGCTGGAATCGATACGCACCACACTGGAGCAGAACGAGGCGAAGATCAACTCTTCCGAAGTGTCCATGGTTCCCAGCCATACGATTGAACTGGACGACCGGGCAGCGATCCAGACCCTCAAGCTGCTCGACAAACTCGAAGACCTGGACGACGTGCAGAAGGTCTACTCCAACGCGGACTTCTCCGACGAGGCCCTAGACCAGTATGGGGCCGAGACTGCATAAAGCCCGTCAGGATCGGCGACATTGGGACAACTCGATCTGAACTGGGAGCCCCGCCCGATCGACGGAGTGCGTTCGCCAGCAGGGGCGGCTGGAGCGACATATGCTAGTGGTCGGTGTGGATCCGGGCACCTTCAAGATGGGCGTCGGCGCCGTGAGATCCGATGGCGGCGATTTGATTCTGACCCACTCCGACGTGCTCAGTCCCAAGCGTTCGGCGTCGCTTTCGGAGCGACTGGCATGGCTGCACTCGAAGTTGGCCGAGCTCCTCGAGACACTCAGACCCGAGGTGCTTGCCATAGAGCAGCCGTTCGTATCGAGGAACGTTCGTGCCGCCATGGCCGTAGGACAAGCGCAAGCCGTGGCGATGATCGCGGCGGCCGATTTGGCGATCCCCGTCGCGACGTATGCTCCCCGCGAGGTCAAAAAGGCCGTCACCGACTATGGCGGCAGCTCCAAAGAGCAGGTGCAGGAGATGGTCAGGGTGCTGCTGGACCTACCCGACGAGATCGAGTCGTCGGACCGAGCGGATGCGCTGGCCGTGGCGATCTGCCACATCAACAGCTCGCAGGTGTACGATGTTTCGATGCGAGAGTGATGGCCCGCCCTGACTGGGAGCGGACTTGATCGACGTGGATCCTTCGGCGGGTCCCGACAACGCCGGGATCCCGATGCGTCGGGACTCGGGGCGACGACACCGTGGAGCCGCACATGGAAGCATGACCAACAAATGAACGGCGGCAAATGGTCTCAACATTGATCTCATCTGTATCCGGCATAGTCGAGGCAGTCGGAGCCGACTGGGTGGACGTGTCCATCGGCGGCATCACGTTGCGCGTGAGCGTGCCCGGCTCGACGGCCGGCGGTGTTGGCGCCGCGGGAGACGCCGTGCGCCTGCACACTTCGCTCCAGGTCAGGGAAGACAGCCTGACACTGTTCGGTTTCCTGACCGAGGACGAGCGTCACACGTTCGACACTTTGTTGGGCATCAACGGCGTCGGCCCTCGTCTGGCGTTGGCCGTGCTCTCACGTTTCGCGCCGTCGTCGTTGGCAGCGGCCGTGGACGCCGCCGACACGGCTGCACTCTCGACCGTATCCGGCGTAGGGAAGCGCACGGCCAGCCGAATCATCCTGGAGCTCAAGGGCAAGCTTGATCTGGACTGGGGCGGCGCCCCGGCCGGACCGGTCGACGCGGATGCGCTCGACGCACTCATCGCGTTGGGCTACAGCGACACCGAGGCTCGTCGGGCTCTGGCGGCGATTCCCACCGACGGCGCGGTTTCTATGGAAGATCGGGTCCGGGACGCGCTCCAGCATCTCGCGGGCGTGTAGTCTTCGCCGGATCGTCGATCTTCCCGCGGTTCCCTCAGTTCACGAGCGTTCAGCGCTGTCGCCTACGCCGTGCCACGTGAGTAGCAAGGCCAGCCGGCAACAGCATCAAAGCCAGGTGAGCGGTCTCGAAGCCGTGACCGCCAGCAGAGCAGGCGCCGCTTGATGTCGGAGGCGTCACTGGGGTGCTCTCCACGATCGCGGGGGGAGTCGAGTTCTCGATTGCCGGGGCCGCTGTCGCGAGAGCGGCAACGGCCGGGGCGGGAGTTACCTTCTCTGTTGGCGTTGGCTCAACCGTCGGCACTGCGGGCGTGGGTGCGACTGTTGGCGCGGGCGGAAGCGGCGTCGGGGTTGGCGCGACGGCCTCGGGCACGTATCGCTCTGCCGAAGAAGTAAACGCTTGCCCCCGGATGAGGCCTCCAACCAGCAACACCGACCCGTCGTTCAACCGTGAGGCCGTGTGTGAGTTGCGGGCGACCGCCAGCGACTCCCCCAGAGCGAATCGGTTCCGTTCGGGGTCGTAGATACCAGCGATCCCGTAGACACCGCTTCCGGCTGCGGCGCCGCCTGCGATGAGCACCTTGCCATTTGGGAGCAGTGTCGCCGTGTGCCAGGACCTTGGCAGCATCCCTCTCGGAACAAATGCGATCTCGCCCGAGACGGGATCGTACACCTCGGCGTTGTTCAAGGGCGCCTCAGCGAGCCTAGCTTGGGTTTCGGTGCCAACTCCGCCAGCCAGCAGAACGCGCCCATCGTCGAGCAATGTTGCCGAGTGGGCGGCCCGTTCCTCGGCCATGTGTCCTACGTCGACAAACGTCCCCTGGACCGGATCGTAGATGGTAAGCGCCGATATAGTTTCGCCATCGGTGAATCCCCCGGATAGAAGAACTCTGCCGTCCATCAGGACCATCGCCATATGGTGGCTTCGCGGAATGGAGAGTGAACCGGTCTCGGTGAACATGGCGGTCGACGGGTCGAATAGCTCCGCGGAGTCTAGGAATTTGAAGCTCGTGCTGAATCCGCCGGCGATCAGTACCCGGCCGTCGGGCAGCGGCGTGGAAGAGTGCTGCGACCGCCCCGCCGACATTGGTTCGACAGCGGTAAATTCACCCGTTGTCGGGTCGTACACCTCTGCGTTCTCGATAAATCGGTCGTTTTCGGTCTGGCCGCCGGTTATCAGGACTCGGCCGTCCGGAAGGAGCGTCGACCTGTGCCCGAACCGGCCCTCAGCCATGTCGCCGGTGTCCGCAAACTCGTCGGTCGTGGGGTCGTAGACTTCAGCGGTGTCGAGCGGAAAGAAGCCGTCAGCGCCTCCGGTGATCAGCACCCTCCCGTCAGCCAGAGTCGTGGCGGCGTGGTACGCTCGCTCGTTGCCCACGGAGCCCGCAGACGTGAATCGCCCTGGCTCCTGCGCCATCGCGAAACGTGTGACGCTGGCCATGCCTGCAACGGTCAGTGCAATCGATGCCAAGATCAACAGCCTGCGTGACGACATCCGCCCAGCGGCCACGTTATTGGACACGATCTCTCGCGCGACATGTCGAGTCGCCCATAATTCGTCGATCCTTCCTTCGTGACGCCACTATACGGTAATCTCCCGCTGATTTGATGCAGGAAGTCCGGCGTCGGCGCCATCATGATGCAATCAGGCGATTCGGCCCTCGACAACAGCATGCTACACCAGCCTCGTCAGGCGCCCTCATCTCTCTTGACTTGAATGACCGATCCGGTAGGATGGACCGAATCCACATCGACCAGAGCGAAATGTGCGATTTTCAGGATGGTGATCGACGCGCAAGCCGTCGGTCCACGACGGAGCACCTTCGGGCGGGCACGGGATACAACCAACGGGCTTACGGAGACTGAAGACATGACCAATCCAAAGGCAGACCAGCACTTTCCGGCTTTCATGGGGATCCCCACGTTTCTGTTCACCCCGTACGCCCAGACGCCGGCCGAGTTGTCGGAATCGGACGCTGACGTCGCGATCATCGGAGCGCCTGTCGACATGGGAGTCGTGAACCGCCCCGGCGCCCGTTTCGGCCCGCGGGCCATCAGGCAGGCGGCGTACTTTGGCAGTCCCTCGTCGGCGCTGTATCACATGGGGCTGGACGTGTATCCATTGCGGGAGCTGAACGTCGTGGACTTCGGCGACGCGATCTGTCCTCCGAGCTCGTTGAGCCAGAGCCACGACGCTGTCCGGATGAAGGTGACCCAGGCGCTCCAGGCCGGCGCGCTTCCGGTTGTCCTTGGAGGCGACCATTCGATTACGCTGCCCAGCGCCACCGCCGTCGCCCAGCACTACGGGTACGGCCGTGTCGGCATGGTCCACTTCGACGCGCATGCCGACACCGGCCCGTCGAGTCATGGCGGAGTTCTGATCGGTCACGGCAACCCGATGCGGCGTCTGATCGAGAGTGGCGCGATCCCCGGCAAGAACTTCGTGCAGGTAGGGCTGCGAGGTTACTGGCCCCCCGGCGACGTGTTCGACTGGATGCGGGAGCAGGGCATGCGGTGGCACCTGATGTCAGAGATCGAATCCCGTGGTTTCGAGGATGTGCTGGACGACGCGATCAGCGAGGCGCTGGACGGTGCCGAGTACGTCTACCTTTCGGTGGACATCGACGTGCTGGACCCGGCATACGCCCCTGGCACGGGGACTCCGGAGCCAGGCGGCATAACCTCTTCGGAGCTGCTTCGAGCGGTCCGCCGCATTGTTGGCGCGGTGAAGCTCGTGGCGGTGGACGTCGTCGAGGTTTCGCCGCCGTACGACGGCCCCGGCGCGATAACCGCCGAGGCGGCGCACCGCGTCGTCCTGGAGGCCATCAGCGCCTTGGCCCACCAGCGCTCGCAAACCGAGGCGTAGCGCGACCATTGACACGCGAATTGACCAGTCGGCGCGGGTTTGGCGCCAATGCTTCGCGAGGCCTTGTCAGGGCGACGATTCCCGACTATCCTGTGCAGGCGAACGGAGAGCGTACCCCAGTCGGGGTTTGCGAGGTGGGGTGGCGGTGGATATGTTTTGTTTCGGGGCGGTCGCCAAATGGTCGAAGATGGCCAAGTAGCACCTCCCAGTGCCCTTGGGCATCTGAGAGTGCTGGAGATAGTCAACGAAGTAGGCGAATTCTGCGGTAAGCTGATGGCCGATCTCGGGGCTGACGTCGTGCGTGTGGAACCGCCCGGAGGGGCTTCGACGCGGCAGATCGGCCCGTTCCTCGGCGATGACCCCGGACCTGAGCGCAGTATCCACTTCTGGCAATACAACGCCAACAAGCGCAGCATTACGCTGAACCTCGACGAGACCGAAGGGCAGGCGTTGCTCGCGAGACTGGCCGGCCGCGCGGACATCCTAATCGAGAGCATGCCTCCCGGATACATGGACGACCGTGGTCTCTTATACGAGCAGTTGCGCGAATCCAACCCTGGCCTGGTCTATGCCTCGGTGAGCGCTTTTGGGCGGGGAGGCCCTCGCGGGAACTTCAAAGGCGGTGACCTTGCCGGTTGGGCGTCGAGCGGATATATGTACACTACCGGGTGGACCTGGCACCGGCCGACGCGCCCGTGGGGCCGACAGGCTTCCCACGCCGCCAGCCTGTACGCCGTGACCGCAGCGCTCGGGGCGGTGTTCAATCGCTGGAGCACGGGAGAGGGTCAGCATGTCGATGTCTCCCTCCAGGAAGCGGTGGCGTCGACAGTCGAGCAGGACTCGCCGTTCTACGTCGGAGACAACGTCATCTCCGGGCGTCGAAACAACGACCATGCCAACGGTCTCGGATCGACCAAGATCCTGCCCTGCGCGGACGGATGGGTCCATCTCAACGGCCTGGCTTGGCGCAATGGTCGCAACAGAATCGTGGAGTGGATCGCAGACGACGGCATGGCCGAGGATTTGATCGACGAGAAGTGGCACGACGACAAATACCGTAGAGCCAACCTGGACCATCTGCTGGATGTGGTCACCGCCTGGACCAAAACAAAGACGAGGGCCGAGTTCTTCCACGCAGGCCAAGAGCGGGGGCTCGAGTGCGGTCCGATCACGAACGTTGCGGAAGCTATAGACGACCCGCAACTCAAGCACCGCGAATTCTGGGTCGACGTCGAGCATCCGGAAGTCGATCGCACGTTCACCTATCCGGGCGCACCTTACATGCTGTCGGAGACCCCGTGGTCCATGCGTCACGCCGCTCCAAGCGTCGGCAGGGACAACGCCGACGTATTTACCCGAGAGTTGGGTCTGTCGGAGGACGAGCTTGCGAGGCTGCGTCAACGTGGCATCGTTTAGAATCCCCGGGAGCGGAGGCAACATTGAAAGGTCCGTTGACAGGACTGCGCATCGTCGATTTCACCTGGGTAGTGGCTGGCCCGTTCTGTACGAAAACGTTCGCCGACATGGGCGCCGAAGTGATCAAGATCGAGGCTCGCAATCGGCCTGACGGCATGCGCGGCTACGTTAACCGTTACACCGCCCTCGAAAATCCGTTCCCGTACGGCTCTTTCGACATGTTCAATCGAAACAAGATGGGCATCACCGTCAACTCGCGCCACTCGGAAGGCCTTGCTCTGCTCAAAGACCTGATCGGGGTCGGCGACGTGGTCGCGGAGAATTTCAGAGGAGGCGTGCTGGAGCGGTGGGGTCTCACGTACGACGTTATGCGGGCGGCGCGCGCAGACGTCATCTACATGAGCCTGTCCGGCTACGGACAATCGGGCCCGTATTCGAGCTACGCCTCGCACTTCCACATGGCTCAGGCCCTTCCCGGTTTCACTCACCTGACAGGCTACGAAGGCGACGTGCCCGTGGCCACCGGGTCGTGGGGCGACACAACGGCGGGATTGCACGCGGCGGTCGCTTTGTCAGCGGCGTTGGAGCATCGAAATCGAACCGGGGCGGGACAGCATATCGACGTGACGCAGCTAACCGCCATGGCCTCTGTGATGGGCACGGCCTATCTCGAATACACCGCCAACGGCGCAGAAGCGGGTCCGGGCGGCAACGTGTTGCCCCACACGTCGTCGTTCGTCGAAGGCGCGTTCCGCTGTCAGGGCGAGGAGCGCTGGGTCGCCATCGGCGTTCACACCGAAGACGAGTGGCGGGCTCTTTGCGGCGCCATAGGGGCGTCCAGCTTAATCACGGATCCCAGATTCGCCGCGGCTTCGGATCGAATCGGGAACAGGAGTGCGCTGGAGGACGTGGTCGAACGGTGGACTCTGCAGCGAACCGCGGAGGCGGCAATGGCTACGCTTCAAGACGCTGGGATCGAGGCCGCAGTCGTCGAAAACATTCAGGACATGATGGAACGGGACGAACAACTGGCGCACCGCGGCTACTACGTCGATGCAAAACATCCGGATGAATCGGTTGGCACGCTGCGCATGGACGGGGTCGTGCCGAAGTTCTCTGACACTCCTGGAGAAGTGTGGCGGGCGGCGCCTACTATCGGCGAGCACAACGAATATGTGTTTGGCGAATTGCTGGGCTTGTCGACCAAACGAGTATCGGAGCTCCAAGAGGCGGGAGTTTTCTTCTAGCGGAGAAGATCTGTCGAGGAAACTCCCCCATTCTCAACAGGCTCACAATGGAGTACAATGCGGGCTATCCTAACCAGCCAAGGCTATATTTTTCAGTAATCGCAACAAAGGAATTCAAGAGGAGGACGCAAGTGACCGACCGACCGACAATTACAGAGGCAGCGAGAGAAACACCGGTGTTCAAAAAGACTGATGTATTGGTCGTAGGCGGTGGCCCTGCTGGAACAGCCGCATCTGCCACGGCGGCGCGGATGGGCGCAGACGTGACCGTTATCGAGCGCTACGGCCACCTGGGCGGCATGTCCACCGGCGGATTTGTGCCATACATCGAGAAGATGACCGACTGGCGAGGCCGAAGGGTGATTGCCGGATTCGCCGAGGAGATTCTGGACAGGATGCCTCGGGAGCATGTGCTTGGGCCGGACCCAGAGCTTTGGGGCTCCAAAGATCCGAAACTCAACGAGTACTGGCGCGACCGAAGCAACTCTCACTTCGGCACCATCACTTGGTCTCCCACGATCGACCCTGAGTGGCTCAAGATCGTATCCAGCGACATTCTCCGCGAGCGCGGGGTCAAGCAGCTTTTGCATTCGTGGGCCGTCGCTCCGATCATGGAGGGCAAAACGGTCAAGGGAGCGATTTTCGAGAGCAAGTCCGGTCGCCAAGCGATCCTCGCGGATGTGGTCATCGACGCCTCCGGCGACGGCGACATCTTCGCCATGGCCGGCGCGCCGTTCGAGGGCGACATCCTGGGCGACGACATCCATCACAAGATCAACGTCGCGTTCTTGCTCGGCGGCGTCGACATGCAGCGCTTTTTCGACTTCCGGCGCGAACACTCCGACGAGTTCCAGGCGATCATGAAGGCCGGTCACGACACGGGCCTGGAATCCGACTCCGTGCCCCACACGATGCCCCGAAATGACGTGGCGTTGTTCATGGGACCCAGGCTCTCCGGATACAGCCACATCGACGTCGAAGACCTGACTGCCGTCGAGATCGAATCACGAGATCGCATGCAGGTTGTCACGGAATGGTACAAGGACAACATGCCTGGATTCGAAGAAGCGTGGATACAGACCACGGCTCCTCAGATGGGCACACGCCATAGCCGCCGATTGATGGGCGTCAAAAAGGTGCTTCGAGAGGATTGGACCGGCGGTTTGGTCCACGACGACGAGATCGGCATTTCCACCCCGCCCAACCCCCGCAACCCGAACGTCTCGATACCTCTCGGCGCCTTGATGCCAAGAGAAGTTGAGGGCATTATTGCTGCCGGGCGAGACCTGTCCTGCGACCCAGCCACCCACTCCTTCCTGCGATTGATTCCGCAGTGCTGGCTGATGGGACAGGCTGCCGCCGCTGCCGCAGTTACATCCATCAACCAAGGCGTAAACGTACGAGACGTGAACGTGACCGAAGTACGAAACCAACTCTTCAGCCAGGGAGTTGTCCTGCACAAACAGACAGGCACCGAACAAGGACTGACCATGGAGCCTGGCGTAGACGTTCCCGAAGGCGTCGCGCGCCCGGGCCAGGAGGCAGCACATTGAACGAAGGATCAGTTATCACCGATGACATGAGAAATCTGGTTGGCAATTGGCAGGGAGAGCCTTACGTCGGCGGAACGGTTCACCTGGAGGACATCCGAAAGTTCGCGAAGGCAGTGGGCGACAACAACCCTCTATTTAGCGACGTTGACTACGCGGCAAAGACGCGATGGGGCGGTGTCATAGCCACTCCGACGTTTGTCGACCGGTTCACGCCTTTCTACGTATTGGGCGACAACAACGAACAGGGCTATCTCGGCGGCCCGTCGCCGGTCCCACGCTTGTTCAAGCACGGCTTCAGCGCCGGGGACGAATACGAGAGCTTCAGGCCGACGCGTCCGGGCGATGTCATCACCGCGACGACCACGATCTCGGACATGTTCGAGAAACAAAGTCGGCCGGGAATCGGCAAAATGCTGTTCACCCGGTTCGACAAAACCTACCGTAACCAACGCAACGAGATCGTGACCATCTGCCGCTGGACATCGGTCGGCTATGAAGGACCCGCGGAAGGCGAACCCGTGCCCCAGGCGGAGCCCGAAACCCCGAAGTTGCTCGCTACGGACGATCAACCTAAGATCCCTCAGTGGAACGACCAATGGGTGACCCCGGTGTACTTCGACGACGTTTCCGAGGGCGACGAGCTTCAGCCCGTGGACAAGTACCAGAGCCTGAAGCGCTTCGTCAGATACGCCCAGGCCAGCAACGACCTGTCCGACATCCACTATGACCTCAAGATCATGTTGGGTCGCGGAATGCCGGACTTGGTCGGACAAGGCGCCCTCACCTCCGGGTATATCGCCAACATGGTCACCAATTGGTGCACGCCCGAGGGCTTCTTGAACAAGCTCAGCCTTCAGTATCGGGGATACAGTTTCCCCGGTGACGTTCTCACGGCCAAAGGCGTCGTTACAGGCAAGCGGCAAGAAGACGGCCAGAACCTCGTGACGTGCGATGTCTGGGCGGAGAACCAGAACGGGCGGCGTGTCACCGTCGGCTCGGCGGTTGTCAGCCTGTCCAATCGCGGGGACTAATACGCGCTGATCGGTCCCTATGCCCGGTGAATTCCTCTCCGGGCATAGGGCGCTGATTCTGCGATCAAACGCGAGCCGGTCGCATTGTTACGGGCTGGCAATCGCAAGACGCATCGGCAGAGAGTGCGACACATTCCGCTCAAGGCGGACGAGAAGCGCTCCCCAAACCTCAATACTGTCCGAGCGGTCAGCATGTCCGGTCCAGGCGCATCCATGAGGTTGCCCTGGCGCAGTCGAGGCGCAAGAGCCGAGGCGGGCGTCGGACAGTTCACCTGGCCGCGGACCAATTCGGAGGAATCATGAGCGGTAAATATGTTCTGTTGGAAAACAAGGGCCACATCGCGTACGTAACGCTGAACCGACCCGAGAGGCTCAACGCGGTCAACCCGCCGATGCAACACGAACTATTCGAGACGCTGAACGGCATCATGGCCGACGACAACGCATGGGTCGTGATCATGTCGGGCGCCGGCGGACGAGCGTTCTGCGCGGGCATGGACCTGAAATGGCGAACGGAGAATCCAGGCGTCGACGCTGGAACGAGCGGACCGCTGGGGAGCGGCTATATGTCGGATCCCGTCCGACCTGGACCTGTTGGCTCGCTGCCGACACAGTTCTGGAAGCCCATCGTCGCGGCCGTCGAGGGCTACGCGGTCGGCGGCGGGATGGAGATCACTCTCCAGTGCGACGTGGTTGTCGCTTCGGAGTCGGCGCAGTTCGGTGTGCCTGAAATCCGCAACGTCGGCGGCTTCCCCGGCGGTGGCGGAATCTACCGGCTCCCCAGGCAGGTGCCGTACAAAGTGGCGATGTGGATGCTGCTTAGCGGCCAGTTCATGACCGCCCAGTACATGGCGAGCATCGGATACGTCAATGAGGTCGTGCCTTCGGACAAGCTGATGGAGACGGCCGAGAAATACGCAAACACGCTGGTGCAGAACGCGCCGTTGGGGGTGCAGGCCTCCAAAGAAGTCGCGCTGCGGAGCCTGGACATGCCGCTGGATTACGGTCCCTCGGCCTGGCAGCTCCAGTGGGGCGCCCCAACCGCCCGCATGCGCGCTTCCGAAGACGCAGAAGAGTCCCGCCGCGCCTGGCTGGAGAAGCGCCCGGCTGTGTACAAGGGGAGATAGGCGCACGAGTTGCGAACGAGCGCCGAATACGCTCGGGCTGGAACCTTGCGACAATCATCCCTGCGGTGCTCTGGCCGTTGACGGCCAAGCGATTCGACAAATCAACACCGAGCCTGAACACGAAAGCCATCTGCGGTTCATGCCGCAGATGGCTTCGGCAATTCGACGGTTGGCGCGTGAGCGAAGGAGGCTCGACCTGAAGGCCGAGGCCACCGACTAGTCGAGCCGCCGGTGATTGTCAATTGACCAACGGAACGGCCAGGCGTCGACCTGAGCAGCGATCCTGGGCGCAGATCGCGTCGCGGATGTGTCCGCTATTTATGCACGCGTATTGTTGCGGAACTATCGTGGCAGGAGGGAAAAATGCAATTCGATCTTCCGGAAGAGACGCTCATGATCCGGGATACGGTGCGACAGTTCGTAACCAAGGAACTGTTGCCACTGGAGGCGGAATTCGACTACGAAGAATCCAACCTGCCCGATGAGCGACGCGCCGAGTTGCGGAAAAAAGTCGACGACATTGGACTCGGCGGCATGTTCGTTCCTGAAGAATATGGCGGCGCTCCGGATATCGGCCACGTTGCCAGAACCGTGGTGCAAGAAGAGACGTCAACGACCCTGGTGGGCCATGGCGCTTTCGGACGGCCCATCACCGAGGGCCTGTACCAATGCAACGACGAACAGAAGGAGAAGTATCTTCTCCCAGTTCTCAGAAACGAAAAGAGGTCCGCGTTCGGCATCACCGAGCCGATTTCAGGCTCAGACCCGTCGATGATGGAGACGAACGCCGAGAAACGAGGCGAAACCTACATCATTAACGGTCGCAAGACGTTCATATCGACCGCTCAAGGCTGCGACTTCATGATGCTGTTTGCGCGTCTGAAGGGCACCGAGGGACGAAGCGGGATCACGGCGTTCCTCGTCGACTCCGACCTGCCCGGCTTCACCGTGGAGCGGCAGATCCCCGTGATCGGCATGCCTTCGGGCTCGGTGACGGCTTCGCCCAGCGAGGTGTCGTTCGACAACGTCGAGGTCCCGGCCTCCAATGTGTTGGGCGAGCCCGGCCACGGTTGGCGTGTGCTGCAAGGTTCGCTCGGCGGCATCAGGCTCGGTTTCGGAGCTCGATGCTTGGCGCTTGCCACGCGGTGTCTGCGGATGGCGCGCGACTACTCGGTTCGTCGCGTGACCTTCGGCAGGCCGATCGCCGATCGTCAAGCGGTCCAGATCATGCTCGCCGACTCGGCCATCGCGATCGAGAATCTGCGCTGGATGACCTATCATGCGGCCTGGAAGTTGGAGCAAGGTCGCGACATCAGGCCCGAGATATCGATGATCAAAGTTTACGGCTCCGAGACGTTGCAGATGGTCGCCGACAATGCGATACAAATACACGGCGGGCTCGGCCTGTCGAAAGACCTTCCCTTGGAGCGGATTTACCGCTCGGCAAGGACCGACCGAGTCGTCGACGGACCGAACGAGGTGCATCGCTGGGTCATCGCCAGGAACATGACGAGGGGCTACTGGTTCCCCGGGGGCGCCTGATCGCCAATTCACTGAGATCGACGTGAAGCGTCACCGAGCGCGGTCGAGCAAAGTCATGTCGGCGCTGACCATCGGACGGCCGCAGGCCGAATTTCTAGGGAGGATATCGTGAATCTAGCTTTCGAAGGCGTTCGCATGATCGACTTCACCCAAATTGAACAAGGCCCGGCCGGCACCCAGGTGCTGGCGGATTTTGGCGCGGACGTGATCAAGATCGAACGAATTGACGTAGGAGAGATGGGCCGCGGGAAGCCTGATATCAATGGCGTGGGCCTGTTCTTTATGGCCAACAATCGCAACAAACGAAGCATAAGCATCGATATCCGAAAACCTGAGGGCAAAGAGATAATTTACAAGATGGCCGAAACGTCGGACATCGTCGCCAGCAACTTCCGACCTGGCGTCATGGATCGGATCGGATTTGGATTCGAGAAATTCCAAGAGATCAACCAACGGATAATATGGGCAGTCGCGTCTGGGTACGGGCAGACTGGGCCGTACGAAAAGCGTGCCGGGCAAGACCTTCTCGCGCAGGCATTGGGCGGACTCATCGCGATGACCGGAGAACGGGACGCTCCTCCCACCACCGCGGGGACCTGGATAGCAGACTACCTCGGCGCGATGATGCTCGCTCAGGGCATAATGATCGCCCTCGCCGCCCGTGAGCACACGGGTCGCGGCCAAATCGTGGACACGAACCTGTTGAACGGGATGATCGCCAGCCATATCCAGGAAAACGCCGTGGTGCTGAACTCGGATCTACGATACCCCAGGTCCGAAAGAGGCGGCGGTCACTCGGGCGCCGGTCCGCTCTACGGCGTCTACGAGTGCAAGGACGGCAACTACTATGCGCTGATGGGCGGGTTTATCAACGACAGTCTGAGTCGCGTCAGCGATGCGCTGGACATTCAGCCGTCGCTGGACGAGGATCCCCGATTCAAGGACATCGACTTGCGGAGCGGATACTCAGCGGAGCTCCGCTCCGCGCTGGAAGAAGCGTTCAAGAAATTCACGCGCTCCGAAGTCGAGGAGCGGTTCGACCGTGTCAACTTGCCTCCTGGCTCTGTGTACGACATCGAAGAGATGTTCGAAGATCCCCAGGTGGTGCACAACGACATGATTGTCGAAACCGAGCATCCGGTATACGGCGCCGTGAAGCTGACGGGCTTTCCGATGAAGCTGTCGGACACGCCCGCAACCATGCGAATAGCGCCTCCGACCGTCGGGGAACACAACGAAGAGGTATTGGGCGAACTGGGGTACACTGAAGGGCAGATCCGGGACCTTCAAGCCGCAGGCATCCTCGGCTCTGAAAATATCAATCGTGAAAAGGCTGCCGCCGCCGACTAGCCCGCTCGCAATCCGCGAATTGGCAGCAACATGAATTGTAGGGCCTGACCGCCAGCCTTTGGGCACGGTGATCAGGCCCTATCTCGTTAAGAGGGAACTGTCTCCAAGCGGGCCAACGGGAGCCAGTCGGAGGGACCCAATGGACGAACCCAACCCCTCCCCGTTGATTCAAAGTATCGACGGCGTGCAGCACCACGTGCCGGATCTCGAAGCAGGCGTTCGCTTCTATCATGACTTGCTCGGTCACGAGATCATCTGGCGCACGGAGACGGCGGTCGGGTTCCGCATGCCCGACTCCGACGCGGAGATCGTAATTCAAAACGAGCGCGAGTATCAGGAGACCGACCTGAAGGTGGACTCGGCGGATGACGCCGCTAATCGCATCCAAGAGTCCGGAGGCTGCGTGGTTGTGCCGCCGTTCGACATCCCGATCGGTCGCGCCGTCGTCGTCGAGGATCCGTGGGGCAACCGGATGGTGCTGTTGGACTCAAGCAAGGGCAAACTGCTCACCGACGTCGACGGGAACGTGACCGGCGTCGCTTGAGGCGGCGCCCCGGGCGCACTGGATGGCTGGGCGCGCAATCGCTGTCGACTACGTGACTCTTCTCGTTAGCTGATCGACTGGCATTCGTCGGGTGGGCTAAGTGGGTGTGGGCTGGTGTCGGCGGTTGAACGCGACGATGAACGCGACCAAGACGAGGGACCCGCCGGTTACTGCCACGGTCCCAGCGCCGCCGAACAGATGAATGCTCCGATCGACCGCGGTCAAAGCCGTGGCGTTCAGCACGAACAACAGGAACACCAAGCCCGCAATCGTGCTCATCTTCCAGCGGCCGACGAGGAACGCGCTCGCGGTCAGCGCCGCCGCGGCGAATACAGACGCCACCATGGGCGCTCAGAATGTCCAAGGCGCGAACTCCATTCCCACGACGCCGGGTGCGGTGAGAGCGGCTTCCGAAATCATTCGACCCAGCTCGGGATCCGGCCACCGGGCGAACACGAATCCGTTGCTGCCCAGGAAGACCGTTGTTACGAACGCATACGTCCAGATCAGCAGCACCTGTGATGCGCGATTTGCCCGCTCGCGGTCTTGCAGCACGAGCATCAAGATCGTCCAGGGCACTAGACTCAGACTGACGGCTATCAGTCCTGCCTCAGGGAACACCGGTTTGCCGGCAATGCCGAAGAGATCCTGATTCCGAGCAACCGCCGCCAGGAGGGTGCCGGGCAGCAGGCTTGTCAACCCCGCAGAGAACGCGATCCAGAATCTCACGGGCCGCGACCTCGAACTCCAGAGCGGCGCATGCGTCATGCCGCGCCACCTGGGCAACAGTTTGGCGCGGCATGACGATCAAGAGGCGGCCCAGTGCGATGGCCGGCAGCGCGAACAGGAGACTGCCGATGATGTTCAGGTGGAGAGCAAAGAGCGGACGGGACAGCACGTCTCTGCCCTCGTGGTTCGTCCCAAGCAGGTGATGCCCGCCTGGAGCCGCCAACCGGGCCATGTTGTCCGCTGTCAGAGGCTCGTACGGGGCGAAGATCGGCCCAATGATCGCCGCCAACAACAGTAGCGCAACCAAACCGGCGCCGGCGCCGACTTTCGCCAGCTCACCGTTGCCCACGCCGGACGAGCGCCCGGCTTCGATGCGCCACGCGATGTCCTGTGGCACGCCGAACACCAGCCGAGACAGCAGGCGCCAGGCGGTCTTCGTCGAACCCTCGAGCAGAAGGTTCGGGTCGTTCGTGGATTCCCAGACGTCGCTTCTGAGCTCCTCGAGACGGGCGTTCTTGACTTCTTGGGGCAGACCCCGCGTATAGATGCTGACCCACCACTTCGTCAGGCTGCTGGCGAGGATCGTGATTCGATTCACGTCAATTCTCCGCCTTCCTCGTTTCCAAACCCTGGGGCCGATCCGGCGTCGTCTGCTTCGCTTTCGCCAGTGCCTGCTCTCCGGAGGCGGTAACCTGGTAGAGCCGGCGCCTGGGCCGGCCCTCTCGTTCGGAGATTTCCGGGTCTTCCCAGCGACTGGTGAGAAGGCCCGCATTCTCCATACGGTTCAACGCTCTGTACAGAGTGCCCTGTGTCACGTAGCGCTTGGCTTCTTTCTGATGTTTGATCTCTTTGGCGATCATGAAACCGTGGAACTCAGGCGTGCCTTGGAGCCGCAGTTGTAGCCCGGCTTGTAAGAGTGATGCCTCGATCGAGAGCAAAGCGCCTGGTCTTCTTCTCATGCGGGCAGTATACGCATATATATGCGTTTAGGCAAGCGAGGGGAGAATCTAGCTGTATCGTGACTAGGGCGACCACGGCTGTCGGGCTCTTCGGACATCGCGGGACCCGCCCATCAAACCCCTGGACGTCCAGGCATGCAGCCCCATCGCGATCCCCGCGTCGGCGCCGCAGGACGACAGGCGGCAAACACTGTTCAAGCGAGGAGATTGCGCGCATCTTTCGCGTCGCCGGGCGCACGAAGCATCAGTTGCCCATTGCCCAGCTATCGCAAGAGGTTGACACGGGGCGAACCTCAATGGCTACTGGTACACTGCCACCCCCACTCCGCCGCCAGCGGCGATTACCTCGCCCGTGATGGCGGTTGCTTTGTCGGATGCGAGGAAGGCCACCACGTAACCGATCTCGCTGGCGTCCACCATGCGTCGGGTGGCGGTCGCCCGCGACGCGCGCTCGACATCCTCGTCTGTGGTGCGCTCGGTTCGAGTCGAGCCTGGGTGGACGAGGTTTACGGTCACGCCGTCTGGACCAAGCTGGCCCGACAGGGTCTTCGTGAAGTGGACGAGCCCGGCGTTGCGGAGACCGCTGATGGCGCCGGCGCTTCGGGCTGATAGGCCGCCGATGTTGATGATCCGTCCCCAGCCACGCTCTTGCATCAGCGGAGCTGCAGCTTTGGCGCAGCGGAAGTAGCCGACGACCTTGGTGTTGATGTCGGCCAGCAGGTCTTCCTCGGCGGACTCAGCAAGCGGGCCGAGCACCAGGCCGCCGGGGGTCGCTGCGTTGTTGACCAAGATGTCGATGCCGCCGAGCTCACCCGCGGCCCTCTCGACCATGCTCGCCACCGATGCCTGGCTGGTCGTGTCCGTGACTATCGGGATGATCTTGCGTCCGGTCTCCGACGCGAGGTCGTTTGCAGCCTGTGTCAGCAGGTCTTCCCTGCGGGCGCAGATGGCGACGTCGACGCCTTCGAGGGCCAGCTCTTTGGCCACCGCTTTGCCGATGCCGACGCTCCCGCCCGTGACGATTGCTGCTTTACCGTTTAAGTTCAATTCCATGTGATCGCTCCAATTCCAAATTGTGGCTTGTGCTTCGTTGACTCGAAGGTTGGCCTAGATGATACTCCATCCGTTCAACCCGCTCATCTGCGCAATGGACGAATAGGAGTCTGGCTCCCCGGCAAAAGGCCAAGGCAGAAGCCCAGGCTTGCTTGACGCNNTGCGTTGTTGACCAAGATGTCTACTCCTCCCAGAGCTTCTACCGAAGCCTTTACCATTTTCATTACTGATTCGTCATTGCCAGTTTCCACTGTTACAGGCACGATTTTTCTTCCGGTCTTATTAGATAATTCCTTGGCTGTTGCATTAAGTCTTTCGGGGTCT
>DCWO01000058.1 GCA_002328865.1 Dehalococcoidia bacterium UBA2160
GTGAACAGACCGATCGACACGAACGACGCCGCCAGGAGAAGGCTGCCTAGGTATTGCCCGGCGGCGGCGCCGACGTCAAGGTCACCCGCCGTCTCCACGGCAATGGGTATCCCGAGAGTCGCGAAGATGGCGAATGCGACGAACAAGAACCCGGCCAAAAACTTGGACATCAACACGATCCACCCACGAATGGGGTGGGTCAAGAGCAGCTCCAAGGTGCCGTCGCGATTCTCTTCGGCCAGGAGACGCATCGTCGCGGCAGGCACGAAGATCGCCAAAAGCCAAGGTAGTGAGGGTCGCTCAATCGCGAACTCGACGGTGAAAAGGGGACGCAACGACGCTTCGTCGAGAAGCAGCGCGGAGTTGAAGTACACATACGACAGCACTGCCACGAAGGGAACGATGAGGATGTACGCGGCGGGCTGGTCGAAGTAGCCCTTGACGTCTTTCTTGACTAATGCCAGCAACGGAGAGCGCATATAGATTACTCTACACGCTCGTCGGCGTCTTCCGCCGGAACCGTCAGATCATGGAAGACGTCTTCGAGCCTGGGTTGGACCTCGTGAAGCTCCCAGATCACCCAGTTGCGCTTCACCGCCAGGGCGAAGATGTCGGGACGAGGATCGCCGTCGTCGGCCATCGAAATCTTGTACCGTTTGCGATTCTCGACAGGCGCTTCCGGCTCGACGCTTGAGATCGAGTCAATGGCAGCTAAGCCCGATTCAACGTTTTCGCCTTCGACCTCCAGATCGACGGACCGAAGCCCTTTGGCATGGGCGAGCAGTTCTTGGACTTCGTTGTTGGCAACGAGCTTGCCCCGGCTGATCACCAGGACCCGCTCGCACGTGTTTTCGACTTCCTGCATGACGTGTGTGCTGAGGAGTACGGTGCGATCGCCGCCGAGATGTCGAATCAGGTCGCGGATCGTGAGTCGTTGGTTGGGGTCCAATCCCTCGGTTGGTTCGTCGAGCACCAGAACCGACGGCCGGTGCAGGATCGCCTGGGCCAGGCCGACCCGCTGATGATATCCCTTGGACAGTTGGTGGATGGGCCGGTAGAAGACCTCGCTAATGCCGGTTTCCTCCACCGTGCGGTCCATGTTCTCTTTTCGGTCTTTGCCTGAAAGGCCTCGCAACTCAGCGACGAAAAACAGGTACTCCGAAACGAGCATGTCCTCATAGAGCGGATTGTTCTCGGGCAGGTACCCGATAGATGCTCGCGTGCTGAGATCGTCTTGTTGTGTGTCTACGCCATTGATCTCGATGGCGCCTATGTCGGGCGTGTAGAACGACGTAAGCATTCGCATCGTCGTCGTCTTGCCAGAGCCGTTGGGCCCCAGAAACCCTGCGATCTCCCCTCGACGCACCGCGAACGACAGGTCGTCGACGGCGACAAGATCGCCGAACTTCTTGGTAACGCCTCTGACCTGAATCGTCGCGTCCGAAGGGACGGTGTCGTCGACGGGGCGCTCAAGCTCCTCGACGGCGACCTCTTCGGCAGCGGCAGCCTCTTCAGTCATCGCTGGGATTCACCTCGACATTGAATACGCAATGTTGTGGCCATCGGATTCGACGGTAAGTCCTGATACAGACTATTCGTCGGAATCTTCCTCCGGCACGGCATCGGTTATCAGCGAGTGAGTGGTGAGCACCATGCCCGCCACGCTGGCCGCGTTCTCGAGCGCCGAGCGAGTGACCTTCGCAGGATCGACGATGCCCATCTCGAACATGCTGCCGTATTCTGCGTTATCGGCGTCGAACCCGAAGTCGTCCTCTCCTTGTGAGACACGGTGGAACACCACCTCACCGCCCAGGCCCGCGTTGTCGGCAATGAGCCTGATCGGGACGGCGGCTGCAATTGACAGCATGTTTACACCCGTTTGCTCGTCGCCCGCAGCGTCGATCTTGGCCGCCGCTCGTTGTGTCGCCCGCAAAAGAGCGACGCCGCCGCCGGGCACTATGCCTTCGTCCATCGCTGCTCGGGTCGCCGAGAGGGCGTCCTCCAAACGCTGCTTTTTCTCGCGAAGCTCGATCTCGGTTGCCGCGCCAACCCTGAGCACGGACACGCCGCCGGACAGCTTCGCGGCCCGCTCTTCGAGCTTCTCTCTGTCGTAGTCGGACGTGGTCTCGTCGGCCTGTTGTCGGATCTGACCGACTCTGGCATGAATGTCAACTTCATTGCCGCGGCCGTCGACGAACGTGGTGTCGTCCTTGTTGCTGATGACGCGCCGGGCTTGTCCGAGGTCGTCGATCGAGACTGAATCCAGGGTCCGGCCGGAGTCTGTGCTGATGACGTTGGCGCCAAACAGAATCGCCATGTCTTCCAGCATGTCTTTGCGCCGGTCGCCGAAACCTGGGGCCTTGACCGCCAGGCAACTCAGATTCCCTTTCAGCTTGTTCACGACCAGGGTGGCCAGGGCCTCGCCGTCGATGTCCTCGGCGATCACGAGGAAGTTCTTCGACACCGTGGTGACCCGCTCCAGGATCGGAACGAGCTCCGCGACGGTCGAGATCTTCTCGGACGTAATCAGAATGTACGGGTTTTCCAGCTCGGCGATCATCTTTTCCTGATCGGTGGAGAAGTAAGGGGAGAGGTAACCTCGGTCGATCTGCATGCCTTCGACGTAATCGACCTCGTAGCCCATGGTGTTGGACTCTTCGACGGTGACAACGCCCTTGCCGCCGACGTTGTCGAGGATATCGGCTACGATATCGCCCATCTCTTGGTCATGAGCCGCGAGGATGGCCACCTGAGCGATCTGCTCTCGGCCTTCCACGGTTCGAGCCATGTCTTGGATCTCGTCCCTTGCGGTTTCGACGGCCCTCTCGATGCCGCGCTTGACCGCCATGGGGTTGGCGCCGGCGGCCACGTTCTTGAATCCTTCGCGGAGCAGACCCTGGGCCATGACCGTCGAAGTGGTGGTGCCGTCGCCGACGTCGTCGTTGGTCTTGCTGGCCGCTTCCTTCACGAGCTGCGCGCCCATGTTCGGGAAAGGCTCGCTAAGCTCGATCTCTTTCGCTATCGTGACGCCGTCGCTGCAAATCTGGGGCGGTCCGAATCCCTTGTCCAACACGACATTCCGTCCTGCCGGACCGAGGGTGACGCCAACGGCGTGAGCCAGCGTGTCGATGCCGTTCATGAGTTCTTTACGGGCATCTTCGTCATATTGAAACTGTTTTGGCATTGTAATCGTCTCTCCTCGCGCACGAATTGCTGTCCAACCGCCCAATCATCAGCCATTCGGAAAATTCGCCGTCATTGGGCTCGACGACACAGTCTGCCAACGTCGGGAAGTCGATCGTAGCAGATGCGGAACATCAAGGATATCTGAACGGTATTCTAGCATCATTGCGTTCGGGATTTCACATGACCGCCCGACAAGCGAAGGGTGACCGGTTCAAACGGGAATGCGAAATGATGTTGGGGTCCAGATAATTTGTCTCTCGCTCCAGCGCGAGCAATGCCTGCTTGCGCTCGGCGCCCCAGCGGTAGCCGCCGGGCTCACCGTCCGAGCGTGTGACACGATGGCAGGGGATCAAGATCGCTACAGGGTTTGCGGCGCAGGCCCCGGCGACGGCCCGCGCGCCGTCCGGCGACCCGATGTCCGCGGCTACGGCGCCGTACGACGCCGTCTCGCCGACAGGGATGCGAGTCAGGCGGTCCCATACCAATCGTTGGAACCGGGTGCCCCCGACATCCAACACCGCGTCGATCGCGGTCCGGTGCGAGTCGATGTACCCGACGATCTCCGCGGCGACCCGGGCGGCGGCCGGCGACCCCGATTCCAATCGCGCACCTGGAAACTCCGTCGCCAGGCCATCGCGCAGTTCTGCTTCTGTGTCGCCCAAACGGACCGAACAGATGCCTTTTTCCGTTGCCGCGACCAGCAAGAATCCGAGCGAGCAGCCGATGACTTGGTATCCGATGGTCGATTCGTAAGCGCCTTTGCGATACTCAGCCGGAGTCATGCCCAACTGGTCCTTGGCTCGTTCGTACACGCGCCGGGGCGATCCGAACCCAGCCTCGTAAATCGCATCGGTCACGCTTGGTCCGGTCTTGAGGGCCGACTTCAGGTCGTCGAATTTGAGCGACTCCGCGTATCGACTGGGCGTCGTGCCCATGACTGCCCGGAAGACCTGGTGCACGTGCCCGGAGCTGCGGCCCACGGCGGCGCCAAGCTCGGACAGCGTCGGCGGTCTGTCGACGGCGGCTTCGATCAGGCGGCATACCTGTTCGGCCAGAAGAACGTGAGGGTGACGAGAGTGCGGCGTGCTTGGCAGGCACCTTTTGCACGCCCTGAAGCCCCCAGCCTCGGCCTCCTGCCACGTCTTGTAGAACGTGAGGTTGGTTCGCTTAGGCGTGCGGCTAGGGCAGGTCGGGCGGCAGTAGATGCCGGTCGACGAAACGCCCTGAACGAATGCATCGAGGTATGTCTCGTCTTTGGTTTGGACCGCCGCCCACATCGTGTCACTGTCTGGCAAAAGCCCTGGTCGATCTGATTGATTGCTGCCCAAAGTGTCCTCCTCCGCTCTGTTGTGGGCCGGCGCCCAAAGTCATATCCGTCGAAGTCAATTCTATTGACAGAATGGCCTGGGCGCTATCCGAATCTTACATCGGGAGTGCGAAGTCGTTCGACACTCCTCAAGACGCGACGCTATAATTACGAATGGACTCGATTGTGTGCATGCGAGTCCGCCCTGGGGAAGTGTTGGAATTGGTAGACAAGCATGATTTAGGATCATGTGCCGAAAGGCGTGGGAGTTCGAGTCTCCCCTTCCCCATGCTCCCGCTGAGCGATGTTGACTTCCTCACCGGAGCCGATACGAACGGCGGACGGAAAGCCTGCCTGGCGCTTCTTCCTCCAAGGATCGGACCCCGTTGAGTCACGATGCGCACCTCGCCCGTAGCGCGCGATTTTCCCACTCTGCTACCATTTACCTATGAACGCATCAAGAATCAGAAACTTCTGCATCATCGCTCACATCGATCACGGCAAGTCGACGCTGGCCGACCGGTTGCTGCAGGCCACCGAAACAGTCGACCCACGGTTGATGGTCGATCAGCACCTCGACTCCATGGACCTGGAGCGGGAGCGCGGAATCACGATCAAAGCCCAGGCCGTGCGTTTGGGGCATACCGGCGCCGACGGCCAAACGTATCAACTGAACCTGATCGACACCCCGGGTCATGTCGATTTCTCGTACGAGGTGTCGCGCAGCCTGACCGCTTGCGAAGGTGCATTGTTGGTCGTCGACGCCGCCCAGGGCATCCAGGCACAGACGCTGGCCAACGTCTACTTGGCCATGGAACACGACCTCGAGATCATCCCGGTCATCAACAAGATCGATCTGGAGCTGGCTGAGCCCGATCGAGTATCGACCGAGGTGCAGCAGGCATTCGGGTTCGCCCCCGAGGACGTGTTGTTCGTCTCGGCCAAATCCGGTCTGGGCATCGACACGCTGTTGGAGGCGATCGTCAATCGGATACCGCCGCCGACCGGCGCCGCCGAAGGTCCGCTGAAGGCGTTGATTTTCGACTCGATGTACGACCCGTACAAAGGCGTGGTCGCTTACGTCCGGGTATTCGAGGGATCCGCCCCCGCCAGAGGCAAAGTCAGGGTGGTGTCCAGCGGCACGGAGAGCGAGTTGTTGGAGGCTGGTTTCTTCGGTCCATCCCCAACCGTGGTCACCGGGTTGAGCGTCGGTGAGGTCGGCTATCTCGCCACCGGGCTGAAGAGCGTCGGTGAAGCTCCGGTCGGGGACACGCTGACCATGGCGACCGATCCGGCGACCGAAGCGTTGAAAGGTTACGAGCCTCTGAAGCCGATGGTGTTCGCCGGCCTCTACCCAGCCGACGGCGAGGACTATCTCGAACTCCGAGAGGCGCTTCAGAAGCTGCAACTAAACGACGCGGCGCTCAACTACGTGCCCGAGACGTCCATGGCGTTGGGCAACGGCTTCAGGTGCGGATTCCTGGGGCTGCTGCACATGGACATCGTCCAAGAGCGGCTGGAGCGGGAGTACGAGGTCGATCTGCTGGCAACGTCGCCAAGCGTCGCATACCGCGTCGTTCTGGCAGACGGCGGCGAGATCGAGATCGACAGCCCGGCGTTGTTGCCCGCGCCGCAACGAATCGCCGAGTTGCAGGAACCTTGGCTCGAGCTGAGCATCATCACGCCGTCAGCGTATATCGGCGCGACGATGGAGTTGGTTCAAGCGCGGCGCGGCGAATTCAGGAAGATGGAGTACCTCCAGCACAATAGCGTCAACGGGGCAGGGGACGGACCGGCCCAAAACCGCGTCCTGCTGGAGTACGACGTTCCGCTTTCGGAAGTGTTGCTTGACTTCCACGACCAGCTAAAAGCCCGGACACAAGGCTACGCGTCCATGGACTATTCGGTGTCCGGATACCGGCCAGGCGACCTCGTGCGGCTGGACATCCTCGTCAACGGCGAGCCCGTCGACGCCCTGTCCGTCATATTGCACCGCGAGAACTCCTACCGGCAGGGAAAGGCGCTGGTCGAGCAACTTAAAGAGCTGATACCGCGCCAGTCGTTCGAGGTCCCCATCCAGGCCGCGATCGGCGGCAGGATCATCTCCCGCGAGACCATCCGGGCGTATCGCAAAGACGTGCTGGCCAAACTCTACGGCGGCGACGTGACGCGAAAGCAGAAGCTGCTGAAGAAGCAGGCGAAGGGCAAGAAGCGGATGAAACGGGTAGGGACCGTCGAGATCCCGCAAGAGGCTTTCTTGAGCGTCCTCAAGATGGAGCGGTAGGGGCGGCGAAAATTGCCCTGTCCATCTGCCCGATATAGAAATCTCTGGTGAACTTTTCGCGTCTGGCTACGGTTTCGACACGCCACGCGAACCTGAGCGACGAACGTCAGCTATCCATTCGCATGTCGTTTAAGTAAGGCATCGACGTGGGTGAGACGCTCGTTGATCGGGTCGACTGCCAGGCCGAAGGTCTCGAGAGTGACGGCGCCGAGCAACGGTTGAGCATCGTCCGGTCCAAAGACAATCAGACTGGGATGCGCCTCTCCCTCAAACCTGATCCACGTGTCGGCCACGTCTCTGTGAACCCTGCGCTCGCCGGCCATGACAAAAGCCCGGGGCCCTGTGGGGCAACCTCAAGTCGGCGGAGCAGTCCAACAGGCAATGTCGTATACGTCGCGCCGGCATCGACCAATGCTCGCACTGGCTCGTAGCGGTTGCCCTGTGAATCGCCGACCTCGATTTCTACAGAGAAAGTTCTCACGTCTGTGCCTCACCGGGCGCCCACGTAACTGATTCTACCTCAGAGCTTGGCGTTCGTCCTCCAAGGTCCGGTCGATGTCGTCACCGGTGCGACCCGGTGAGACGAACCTGCATCGAAGGGAGATCGCCACGTTCACCTGCCGCTTTCTATCAGGCCGGGTCCCGCGCTGCCTGTCTTTTGATGGCAACGATCTCGGATGTGATCTCTTCTATCGGCTTGTTCGTTACGTCAATCAGAGGCCAACCGCCATCGATCTGGCAAACCCTACGTGCGTAGACTAATTCGCGACGGACCGATTCCAGGTCGGCGTACTCCCCCAAGTATCCTCCCAGATGTTCGTTGCGGCTGCGGCGCAAGGTTGCGAGGTGTCGTGGATTGGTCGTGAGACCGATGACCGTCCCCGCTGGCAACTCGAACAGGACCGGTGGAATGGGAATGCCCGGCACAATGGGTACATTGCCGACCATCCAATATTGGAACGCGAGATATACGCTGCATGGGGTCTTGAACGTGCGAGAGACTCCTACCAGCACAATGTCAGCTCCGGACAGCTCCTCGCTTCGCAGACCATCGTCATGACGAAGGGCGTATTCCAGAGCATCCATACGCAGGAAATACCCCTTGTCGAGTTCGCGCAATAAGCCCGGTGTTTCGGCCGGTGATGTCCCAAGTTCGTCCCCAAGCCGCGCAAGAAGATGTCCCATGACATCGATAGTTGTGACGTTATGCACGCGGCCGATTTCCAAGATGGCATCGCGTAATCGCTGTGACACAATTGTATGAACGACTATTGCTTTCGCATCAGCCGCAACTTTGATAATTCCTTCAAGCTGCTCCATCGTACGTGTTTCCGGGAAGCGCTCGACTTGGATAGCGGCGTGCGGAAACTGTACGAGCGCAGACCGGATGACCTGCTCGACGGTGAGGCCGGTCCCGTCGGAAACCGCGAATACTCGCCGTTTTTCACCTTGTTCGAGCACTATCCGTCTCCGGTCTTTCGACGCCCGATCAGCTCAGGGCTTGGCGGGCCGCCTCGATGGTCCGGTCGATGTCTTCGTCCGTGTGCGCGGATGAGACGAACCACGCCTCGAACGGGGACGGCGGCGGGTAGACCCCCTGGTCGATCATGCGGTGGAAGAACCGCGTGAAGCCGTCTTTGTCGGACTGGGACACCGACGACCAGCCGTTCACCGGTCCGGCGTTGAAGAACATCGTCAGTATCGACCCGACCCTGTTGACCGTCAGCGGAGTCTCGGCCTCGGCGAAGGCGGCAGTGAGCCCAGCCTCCAGGCGAGCCGCCTTGGACTCGAGATCGTCGTAGAAGCCCGGCGCCGACAACCGGCGGAGTGTCGTGATGCCAGCGGCCATGGCCACGGGATTTCCCGAGAGGGTTCCGGCCTGGTACATCGGTCCCAGCGGTGAAACCACGTTCATGATGTCAGCTCGGCCACCGTACGCGCCCACTGGCAGTCCGCCGCCGATTATTTTGCCGAGGCAAGTCAGATCGGGCGCAACACCGTAGCGCTCTTGGGCGCCGCCGAGGGCGACCCTGAATCCCGTTATCACCTCGTCGAAGATGAGCAATGCGCCAGCCTGGGTGGTCAGATTTCGGAGGCCTTCCAGGAAACCCGGATCGGGCGGAACCACGCCCATGTTCCCGGCGACCGGCTCAGCGATGACGCAGGCGATCTCTCCGGGGTAAGCGTCCAAGTGAACCTTGATCGAGTCGAGGTCGTTGAACTGGGCGATGAGCGTGTCCTCGGCGAAGGAACCGGTCACGCCCGCGCTGTCGGGGACCCCGTGGGCCAGCGCGCCTGAGCCGGCAGCCACCAAGAGTGCGTCGGCATGGCCGTGGTAGCCGCCCTCGAATTTCACGATTTTATCACGGCCGGTGAAAGCCCTGGCCAGCCGCAACGCACTCATTCCCGCTTCGGTGCCAGAGCTCACGAACCGGATGAGGTCGATCGACGGGTATGCGTCGAGCACCAGAGACGCCATCTCGGATTCGGCTTGAGTCGGCGCGCCGAAGCTCGTCCCGCTCTGGGCGACCTCTGTCACGGCGTTGATGACCTCGTCGTCGGCATGGCCCAATATCATCGGCCCCCAGGAGCCGACGTAGTCGATGTACTCGTTGCCGTCCACGTCCCAAACGTGTGAGCCTTTGCCGCGAGCGAAGAAGATCGGCGTGCCGCCGACCGCGCCCCAGGATCGAGCAGGGCTGTTTACGCCCCCTGGAATCAGCTCTTTGGCTTCGTCGTAAAGCTGCTCTGAGCGTTGACGGTTCAACGTGTTCACCTCGTTATTGATTGCCTGTGAGTCGCGCCACATCATAGCATCAGGGCGAGCGTGACGCGACCCTGAGATTGCCTGCCAGTTCGGCCCGTAGTACACTCCGCCGTAGCCAACACACGGAGAAAGTGCATCGTGAAGATCACCGGATTGAAGACCCACATATTCTCGTCGCAACATCGCAACGCAAAGCGAAACTGGCTGATCATCAGGCTGCAAACCGACGAAGGAATCGAAGGCCTGGGCGAATCCTCCATGCTCGGGTACGACCCGCTGGTTGCTCAACTCCTGCAGGACATGGCAGAGTCGTATTTGATCGGCAAGGACCCGATGGCCCATGAGCTCCATTGGATGCGTCTGCACCAGGACAACAACGGGCGGGGCGGGCGGATGTTTTCGACGGCGCTCTCCGGGATCGACCTGGCGCTTTGGGACCTGCGGGGCAAAGCGCTCGGCGTACCCGTCTACTCGCTGCTCGGCGGCCCGATGCGGGAGCGGATCCGAGTGTATGCCAACGGCTGGTACACCAATCCGGGCACACCGGAGCAAAACGCGGAGGAGGCGAAACGCGTCGTGGCGATGGGCTACACCGCCATGAAGTTCGACCCATTCGGCCAGCACAACTACTACACGATCACCCCGGAGGAGGCGCAACTGGCCGAGGACCGCGTCGCGGCCGTCAGAGAGGCCGTTGGACCCAACGTCGATATCCTGGTCGAGGTTCACGCCAAGTTCAACGTCTACACCGCGATACACCTCGGGAAGCGCCTGCAGCAGTACCGGCCGTTCTGGTTCGAGGAGCCGGTGTCCGAAGAGAACGTGTCCGAAATGGCCCAGGTCCGAGACCAGGTCAACATACCCATCGCGACGGGGGAGCGCCTGTACCTGAAGTTCCCGTTCTTCGAGCTCGTTAAGGCGGACGCGGTCGACATCCTGCAACCCGACATCTGCAACGCCGGCGGACTCACGGAACTCAAGAAGATAGCGGCAATCGCCGAACCCAGGCACGTGATGATGGCGCCTCACAACACCAACGCCGCGGTCGGAACCGTCGCCAGCTTCCACCTCGACGTCGCGATGCCAAACTTCTTGATCCAGGAGTACCACGCCGAGTTCTACGAGCCGCACTACTTCGAGGTTTTCGACGGACTCCCGAGGCAAAAGGACGGCTATGTAGACCTCCCAACCGGGCCGGGACTAGGGTTGACGTTCAACGAGAAAGTGGCTGACGCCCACCCGTACGTACCGCTCCGACGCGGCAAGAGGGGGATCTAACCTCGTACAGAATTTCGCTGGCAAGACTGCGGTGATCACGGGCGCAGCCAGGCAAACTCTACTTGCTGCCCCACGCAGACCGAGGCGCTGCCGTGTTGAAACGTGCCCAGGAAGTAGTCGCCGAAACCATTCCGAAACGCTAAAAGAGATGAAACAGGCCAAATCCGTTCGCGACGCCGTGAAAGTGATCTGCGATGACGAACATAGCCCTGGGTGACGGCTGGGAGCTCCGGCCCTGGCGATCAAGCGACGTGCAGGCCCTCGTGAAGTATGCGAACAACCGGAACATTTGGCGTAATTTGCGGGACGGGTTCCCATACCCGTATACGTTGGATGATGCGCGAACCTTCACCGAACGCGTCGCCGTCGAGTCACCCGTGACATCGTTTGCGATTGCATCGGCATCGGAACCCGTCGGGGGCATTTCGGTTCAGCGGCAAGGGGACGTGGCCAGGCGATCCGCGGAGATCGGGTACTGGCTAGGCGAGCCATTCTGGGGCCAAGGCATCGCCACGAAAGCAACGCTGGCGATCGTCGAGTATGCGTTCGCACGGTTCGACCTGGTGCGACTCCACGCCGGCGTATTCGAGTGGAACCCGGCGTCGGCTCGCGTCCTGGAAAAGACCGGGTTCACGTTGGAGAGCCGCGAACGCAAATCGGTCACCAAAGACGGCCAGACCGTCGACGCGCTCGTGTACGCTTTGATACGCGACGAGGGGCACGAGGACAGATGACCTCATCGCGCCGGCGGCGGCCAAAGGGGCACGCTGCTCGAAATGGATCAGCAACACTCGTATCGATGCCACGAACGTCGTCGGCCATAACGTCTCGACTCCTAGCGGTTCTCGCCAGCATCACCGCCTTGGTGTGGTCCTGGGCGTGCGGTGACTCGACTCCGCCTCCGGGACCGCCGAACATCGAGGCGACCGTCGAGGCGAAAGTGGAGCAGATCCTGGCAGAGCGTGTCGACGAGCTGCTGAAGACGCCGAGTCCGACACCAATTCCGTCGCCGATACCGGCGCCCAGCCCCACGCCCGTCGTCGTCGAGCCGACGCCGACTCCTGAACCGACTTTCACCCCGACACCGACGGTGCCCGACATGGTGTCAACGGCCGTACGGTCTGTCGTCGCGATCAAAACGCCGGCTGGGACGGGTTCCGGTTTCTTCGTCGATCAGGGATTGATCCTGACAAATGCGCACGTCGTCGGGAAGTTTCATAAAGCGACAATCGCTGTGGATCGTGGCGAGATCAAGATCAGCGTGACCGGAGACGTGATCGGAATCGACGAGAAAGCCGACTTGGCGTTGGTGTCGGTCGGGCCCGACTTCGATCGTCCTGCCTTAGCTTTCGGCGATTATGACTCGACCAACTTGGCGGACGAGGTCATCGTCATCGGGTTTCCGCTGAGCGACGTTCTCGGCGACGCGGTGAACGTAACCAAAGGCATCGCATCGTCAAAGAGGACGTACAATGGACTCGAATACTTGCAGACCGACGCCGCCGCCAACCCAGGCAACAGCGGCGGACCGCTGCTGAACACCAAGGGCGACGTAGTCGGAATAATGACTCTGCGCGTAACGTTCAACGAAACCGGAGTGCTGACCGAGGGGACGGCGCTGGCGCTATCGGTAGACGGCATCAAATCGCGCCTGCCGGCGTTGCGCGGGGAGTGAGGATTGACGTCGGTTGCGGTGCCTCTGCGTGCGCTTCCGATCGGTTGATGGGGGAGGACGACGTGACACTGGAGGAGAACAAGTCTGTGGTAAGGCGGTATTACGAAGAGGTGCATGGAGGTGCCATCGACGTTCTGGAGCAATTCGTCGATTCCGATTGTATGCTCCACGGTTGGGGATCGGAGCGTCGGGTCACGCTGGCTGAAGCTCGCCAAGAACTAATCGGTCAGCGAACCGGCTTCCCTGATTGGAAGATTGAGGTCCACAAACTCGTCGCCGAGGGCGACATCGTGGCGTCCGACCTGACCATAACCGGAACGCATCTT
>DCWO01000018.1:0-6538 GCA_002328865.1 Dehalococcoidia bacterium UBA2160
CTGATGCGCACGACGTTCACGCCGCAAGGAGCGGTCCACGACGCCTTGTTTACCGCGCAGTTGGGATCGGATGGAGGGTAGCCATCGGGCGATAAGACGTTGTCCGGAGTCCCGAAATATCAACGGTGAATTATGGCATCGCAATGCAATTTATAGGCGATAAATTCTTATCATAATTCCCTCACAACCGCGCCGTTCGATCTGTTGTTATAATGTCAGATACGGTGATATACTTGCCGCGGTTCCGCGACGAAGGCGGGTTTTTCAAGAGGAGGATAGCGTGGACAACAACGGGTGGCCTGATTGTGTGAAGTGTACGCCAGGCAAACTTTTGCCTCTGTCCGATTTCGGAAGTCAAGGGGCGCCGATTCACTACAAGGCATGGGTTTGCTCCAACCCTGATTGTGGCTTTAACATCAAGATTCGCAACGGTGACGTATATCTGAACGAGCCCATCGCGAGCGGCGCCATGCATGCACCTCGCATGCGGTAATGCCTCCTGGAAAAACCTACATGGTAAAGCCCTCTCGCGAGGGCTTTTTCTTTTGACCGCATGGCGCGAACCAACGGGCTGAGCGCTCGGCGGATGGTATACTGATCTACCTCCCCAAAGGTCGCCGGGTGCGGGTTGTGGCAAGAAGAACGGCGGTGGCGAATGCGCTCCGAGGAATCGATGACGACGATCAAACGTAGGCGTTGGCCGGTGCTGGTCGGCGGTGTAGGGACGATCATCGTAGGTGTGGCGGTGCTGGCCGCGGTAGGCTGGTACTACGGCTTTGGCCTTTACGCGTCATCGCGCCTGGACGAGCTCAACGCCACGATCGACGGTCCCGTCGCCCTTCCCGATCTCCCGACCGATGCGCTCCAAGTGCACGGCGCGATTCTCCCCGACGGCAGTTTCAAGCCTATCAAGACGGTTGCCGCGGATACGCGTTCATTTGTCGAGTCCGGCGGCGTGCTTATCGCTCCTGTAGCGCGGGCTACCGCGTCGCCCGCGCCTGTCGTGGCCGCACAGCGGCCCACGCCCCTGTCTTCGCCCACCGGTGTTCCAACGACGCCGGCTAACGTCCGTGAGGTCGACTTTGCGCCGCCTGACGGCGGAGCGTTGGTCTCGAGCTACAACGCGATATACCCCGGGATCAACGTCCATCCGAAATACTGGGGCGAGCCGTTGTGGGCCGGTACGGACGAATATACTTTCGGGGAAGTTCGAAGGCCCGACGGATTCACGCAACTTTCTGCATCCGACGCATTGCACCGAGGAGAGGGCGCTGTCGCCACACGAATCACGATCCCAACGATAGGGGTCGACTCGACCGTCTCGGACCTGGCCATCATCGATCTCGGCGAGAGCACCGCGTACGAAACCCCAAACAAGATCGTCGGGCGCATTCCCGAAAGCGCCAATCCGGGCGAGGTCGGGAATTCCTGGTACTTCGGCCACCTGGAGAGCCCCATCAAGGGCGAGGGCAATGTATTCCAGCGGCTGCCTGAGATTCCGGAGCTGCTGAGAAACGGCGACCCCGTCTACGTGAGTCTGGCAGCAGACGGGGAAGAGTTCCTTTATCAGGTGACAGCGACACAGGTCGTGCATCAGGACGACTTGAAACTCTACGAGTCAGACGACGCGACGATAACGCTCGTTGCCTGCGTCCCGAGGCTTGTTTACGATCACCGCATCCTGGTGACCGGCAAGCTGGTAGGGGTCAAGCGGGGGTAGGGACCGAACCCGGCCGACGCTTCTACCGGCGTCCGGCGGCAGTCTGTCTCGCGGCGGCCAACGTGTCCCGCATAACTGTTGCGAACTTCCCCGCTGCCGTCGACAGCCGTTTCCCGCGCACGGTGACAATCCCGCCCTGTTCGACCGGCAGCAGGTGGGTCAGACTGACAACTCCCAGTTCCTCTTCGTCCTGCGGGTCAATAGCCAGCTTGGGCCCGATCGACACTCCCATGCCTAAGGCGACGTAGCGCTTTATCATGTCCAGGCTGTCGAGTTCGACGATGATCTCGTAGCTAGCGCCGCGGCGGCGCAACTCTGCCTCCAATATCTCGCGCGTGTGTGTCCCCGGTCCCATCAGGATCAACGGCCATTTCGCCACCTGTGCCAAAGACTCCAGGGGCTCGTCGAGCAACGGATGGTCGGGCGGCGTAATGAGCACGCGATCGTAGACGAACAGACCTTCGAAGTCGAGTTGGTCGTCCCGGTCGTCATGCGCGACGATTCCCATGTCGGCCTGGCCGTTGATCACTCTGTGCAGCACCTCTCGACGGGTGGTTGAGTTGATTCGCAGATGTATGTGAGGGTGCCGAGCCAGAAACACGCGAACAACTCTGAGCAGGGTGTGAGGAATGATGTCCGGGGTGGACGCGACCACGACAGGCCCGCGTTCCTCGGCGTCGGCCGCCGTCTGAGCAAGCGCGTCGATCCCCTCGACCAGCGGCGTCGCGACCTCCGCCAAGGTCTTCCCCACGGGCGTGAGTTGTATCGGCCGTTTGAACCGGTCGAACAACGTGGCGCCCAACTCAGTCTCCAGCTTCTTGATGTGAGTGGTGACGGTCGGCTGTCCCATGCCAAGGATGTCCGCCGCTCTGGAGATGCTGCGTACCCTGGCCGCGGTGCAGAAGCTTCGCAGCTCTCTGAGTTCCATGTCGCCTCCATTATCATGCATTCGAATGAAGTATATCATGAAGTATGTCTTGCACCACCGGAGGTCGCATACGATACTAGAAACATAATACATGAAACACCAATACGGTTGGTGATCGGCAGCAGAGGAGAGATATAGCAATGTTGAACAAGATTACCCGCGTATTCAGGCACGGCAACATCACGACCGGGTTCGAGGCATATCTGAATACCGTCCGTCAGACGACCGGACAATACGGCCCCACGATGGACGAAGCCAAGAAAGACTTCAAGCGGATGTCTAGCCAGCGCTACGGCGGCTAGATGCCTCTGGGCTCGGTCTTCCGATCGAGCCCACCGGTGCAAACAGTCTTTCGCGCCTAAACGTTCGGAAGACAGACAAAACCATTTCCCCCCAGTAGAGACGCGACGCCCTCCTGCTGCCCCGTGGGATCCGAAAACCGGGCGTCGCGTCGCACTGTCCTTGCCTCAGGATTCGATTCTCGTGTGTCGCGTATAATCACAGGATGCGAAGCCTGCCGCTCATCGCCCTTGCGGCGCTGTACTCGATCTCGTGCGTCGGCTCCGACGACTCAGGGCCAGTTGCGTCGATACTGACGCCAACCGCGACCGCCAACGTGCAACACCGATCGCAGACGGCAGTCCGTGCGTCTTCCACGCCGCCAGCCGCTTCTGCCCCACCGATCGCGTCGCCGCCCGCCGCCCCCACATCCGTTCCACGACCGTTGCCGGACTCGTTTGGCGTCGAGCAAGTCTACACGGAAATCTCCTTCACTCGCATGGTCGCCCTGGCATTCGCCGATGACGGCTCGAATCGGGCATTCTTGGTGCTCCAGCCTGGTCGAATAATGGAATTCGACGCGAGCGACGAGGCGAGTGAGGCTCGGGAATTTCTGGATATCAGGGATCGGGTGGACGACCGGGGCAATGAGGAAGGACTGCTCGGACTCGCGCTCGACCCCGCCTTTCAGAGCAATGGCCATTTCTACGTGTACTACACCGCGTCCGATCCCAGAAGAGGCGTGCTGCCGCGGTTCACGGCCATGCCCGGCGGCGCCGGTGCAGAGGCCGGAAGCGAATCGGTGGTGCTGGAAGTCGCTCAACCCTACCAGAACCACAACGGCGGGCAGGTGCTCTTCGGGCCGGATGGATACCTCTACCTCGGGTTGGGAGACGGCGGCAGCCGGGGCGATCCACGAGGCAACGGTCAAGACCCGTCAACACTATTGGGTACGATCTTGCGGTTGGACGTCCACGATCCGGACTCGCCCGGCGCTTACTCGATACCCTCCGACAATCCCTTCGTCGAGCGGAGCAGCGCCAGAGGCGAGGTCTGGGCGTACGGGCTGCGGAATCCCTGGCGATTTTCTTTCGATCGGCTCAACCGCGACCTTTGGGCCGCGGACGTGGGCCAGAATCGGCTTGAGGAGATCGACATCATCCAACCGGGCCGGAATTACGGCTGGAGCGTGATGGAGGGCGGCGATTGTCACCCACGTCCGCGAGAGCAATGCGATAAAATCGGCCTCGAACTGCCGGTCGGCGAGTATGGCCGCGATGACGGGTGCTCGATCACAGGCGGATACGTCTATCGAGGCGCGAGGCTGCCGGAGCTGTACGGTTCCTACATCTACGGCGACTTCTGCTCCGGCAAGATCTGGGCGCTCCAACTTGATGCCAAGGTAGCGGCAACGCAGATCGAGCTCGTCGACACGGACCTCGACATTTCGTCGTTTGTCGAAGACCCTGCCGGAGAGCTATACATACTTTCGTTCGACAGGAAGATATATCGCCTCGTCCGTTAGCGACGCTACGCCGATCGCGCGTCCAGCAGATTCGGCGGCGGCGTGTGCTATCCTGGATTCGTTTCGCCCATGGCGGGCGTCTGGCATGCGAGACAACAGATCGAGAGGTGGGTTGTGCTGACAGCCACAGATGCATGGAGAAAGGCGTTTCCAGGGGCGTCGATTGGCGTCCTTGCGATGCGCGGCGTGTCGAACCCGCGCAGCCACCCCGATCTGGATGCTCGAATGACTGACGTCGAGGCTGATCTGCGGCGACGATTCTCAGACGGCGGGAGACCGGCGATCCGGGCGTTGGAGACGGTCCAGGCGTACACCGCGTACTACCGAAAGTTCAAGAAGACCTACCACGTTCAGCTACAATTGGAGTCCGTTGCGGTCAAGGGCAGAAGCGTGCCCCGACCATCAGCCCTAGTCAGTGCGATGTTCGCGGCGGAGCTCCAGAACCAGCTCCTCACCGCCGGCCACGATCTGGCGTCTGTGCGCGACCCCGTCGTCGTCGACGTGGCCACTGGCGAAGAGACCTACACCATGCTGAACGGCAAGGCGCAGACGTTGACGGCGGGCGACATGTTCATTGCCGATGCGGCAGGGGTCATGTCCAGCATCATCTACGGTCCCGACGACCGGACTCCCATCTCTCGCGACACCCGCGACGTGCTGTTCACGATCTATGGGCCGAACGGCATCTCGGCAGATCAGATCTCCGGCCACCTCGATCAGATCAGGGAATACGTGACTTTGGCATCGCCCGAAGCCGAAGTTGAAATCATGGATATCTTGGTAAACTAAACTTCCAATCTCACTTGGCCTCGAAACTCCTAATCAGGCGGGTCAATCATGACCTAACACGCCATCTCCGAATTTCTTCCTTGACTCAACTTGTGGAACAAATCTGTAACTCTGCGCGTCATTAGTTATAGAAATCACAAATTAGGGCAGAGGAGAATTCGAAATGACACTCAGGATCGTAACGGCAATAATCTTGAGCTTGACGGTGGCGGCGCTGATCGCTTGCTCAGGCGCCCCCGCAAGTCCAGCGCCTGCAGACCCGACACCGATCGTCGAACCCACGGTGCCCAGTCAGCCCGCGACCCCGGTCGTGCCAGCGGAGCCCGCAGCCCCTGCTAACCCCGTAGCGCCGAGTGAGCCAGCAGCCCCGGTCGAGCCAACGGCGCCAGCGAAGCCGGCAGACCCGGTCATGCCGGATGCGCCATCGATCGCCACCGTGACCGGAACCGTTGCGTACCGGGAGCGGATCGCCCTGACGCCGGACGCGGTCGTAGAAATCAAATTGATCGACGTGTCCCGGATGGATGCTTCGGCGGTGACCATCGGAGAGCAAATTATCGACAACCCCGGCCAGGTTCCCATCGCTTTCGAGATCGAATACGATCCCGCGAAAATCGACGAGCGGTTCAGCTACGCGATCCAGGCGAGGATCACTGACGGCGGCAGGCTGGCGTTCATCAATGACACACGGTACAGTGTCATCACGCGCGGCAACCCGACCAACGTCGATATGGTCCTTGTGAGAGTCGCTTCAGCGCCGCCCGAGGCTCCCGCTGTCGACGGACCCGCCATGACTGAGACGCCTGCCCCGATCGAGAGCGTGAAGTTGACGCACTCAGACTCGACTTCCCGCGAGTACACGCTGCACATCGTCTCAGGTCTGCCAGGCGGCTGCGTCGAGTTCGGCGAGTACGCCGTATCCCGCGAAGGCACAACTCTCGATGTCACGGTGACCAATCTCGCGCCCACGGCTCCTGTGCCTTGCACGATGATCTATGGGCGGCACGAGGGCGAGATCGCGCTGGGCAACGACTTCACGCCCGGCGAGACATACGCAATCGCCGTAAACGGCACGCTGACAAACGCCTTCACCCCATTGGACCCGACGAGCCCGAAAGCGGCTATCGCAGAGTCACCCATCGAAAGCATCGACGTGGCAACCTCAGAGACAAACCCTGCTGAATACACGTTGGAGGTCGTCTCACGGCTTCCGAAAGGCAGCAGTTGCTCGTGGTTCAACGGCTACGACATATCGCGTCCATACGCCGGGGTCATCGAAGTCACGGTCACCCACTTT
>DCWO01000018.1:6891-7226 GCA_002328865.1 Dehalococcoidia bacterium UBA2160
CGATCTGCCGGTGGTGACGACGGAGATGCCGTTGGGCACGGACTTCACACCAGGTGAGGCGGTCCGGGTCACGGTAAACGACACTACGATCAGCTCATTCACTGTCGGCGACCCTGAGGGACCTCAGGCGGTCATCGCGATCTCGCCGATTGAGCACATCGAAGTGGTGGGGTCCGAGTCCGAGCCAACTGCATACACGCTGAACGTGATCTCCCGGTTGCCCAAAGGGAGTAGCTGCTCCTGGTTCAACGGCTACAACGTCTCGCGTCCGTACGGCGGGGTAATCGAAGTCACGGTCACCCACTTTGAAGTGACGGGGATGATGCCCTGCACCG
>DCWO01000079.1:0-3607 GCA_002328865.1 Dehalococcoidia bacterium UBA2160
GAGGCCAATCCGAGGGCGAACTGAGATTCGCCTGCACCTTCACGCGCTCAGCCGAGGGATGACGTCCGATGCCAACCGTTCGAGATGCTCCGCGTGGTCGAACATCGGATTGAGCATCAGCATGCCTGCGCCGCCCTCGACGATCTCATTCAAACCGTTCACGCACTGTGCGACGGAGCCGTACGCCGAGACCTGCGCGCCCATCTCGGCCCGGCCATACCACGCCCCGAACCACTCAGTGAGCCGTCGCTCAGCGCGATCGCGGTCGTCGTCGACGGCGATGTAGACGCGCTTCGAAATCGGAAACGCTGCCGGGTCTCTTCCGCGATCAGCCAACTCGCGCCGTAACGAGACGACGTGCTCTTTGAATTGCTCCGTGGTCGTGGAGCCTGCTCCCATCCAGCCGTCGGCAAGGCGAGCCGTGCGCCGCAGACCCGAGGGGTGGCGGCCCCCGAACCAGAGAGGCGGGTGCGGTTTCTGCACCGGCTTCGGGGACATCTGGATGCCGTCCAATTGCCAGAACTGGCCATCGAACGTCGCCTCGTCCTGCGTCCACAGCGCCTTCATGACCTGCACGCTCTCGGCGAAATGCCTGGCGCGGGCGTCGGATGGACCGCCAAACAACGGATACGTTGGCGGCCTGCCTCCCAGCGCCGTTCCCACGATCAGCCTGCCGTCGCTCAACACGTCCAGGGTGCTGAGCTGCTTCGCGAGCAAGACCGGGTTCCGAGTAGTCGCAATGATGACCGCGGAGCCAAGCCGGATGCGTCTGGTTACGCCTGCCAGGTAGGACAAGAACGAGACGGGCTCCGGCGTCGGCGTCGTACCCAGGATCTGCTCGGCAACCCAGAGGCTATGGTATCCAACCTCCTCGGCGCGCACCGCGAACGAGCGAATGAGATCCAGATCGACTTCTCCGTCGGCGAACGCCTGGGGAGCGGCGATGCCGCAAGGCAGCGGCCAGTTTTGGGACATGGTGCTTTACACTCCGGGTTGATCTATATGTGCGCCGTTGTCAATCACGATCTGTCGGTGGTGTGAAGTTGGCCGGCCGGGGTCGGCCCACGTCCCGAACCCAACGCATACGACGGTGCTCTGGCCAATCAGGGCCAAGCCGAGTCACTCCAGCGAGTCTGCGGCTCTTCAGCGCATCGTTGACCATGATGCGTAACGTTCTACGAGTGCAGCCGCCAGTGCTCGACCTCGGAATGATGGATTAGTTCGCCCAAGCCCGCCACGAATTCGTCGAAATCCTTCTGCGAACCCGGCTCGGTGAGCATCTGTGTTTCAACCGACTCCATGTCGCTGAGGCTGTCGTAGCGGAATTCGACGACGATGCGGTCGGTGCGGCCGCTGTTGAAGTCTGAGAGCACCCTCATCGAATTGACGACGCCGTGGTCCGTCATGATGGCGTCCATCCGCCTGACGTGTTCAATGAGTTCGGCGCCTTTGCCGACCTTGCCGTAGAAGATGCGCCTTTGAAGTATTGCCACGCCTTACCTCTCGGAATGAGCTGGTTGCGACTAGTCTTCGGCTCGGGCTTGCCTTCGTTTGGCTGTCAGCGTTATCGTCGCCGCCAAATACCCCGCGCCGAAGCCGTTGTCGATGTTCACGACGCCCACGCCCGGGGCGCAGGAGTTGAGCATCGCCAAAAGCGCCGCGAGACCGTCGAAGCTGGCGCCGTATCCCACGGACGTCGGCACGGCGATGATCGGGACGTCCACCAACCCGCCCACCACCGAAGGCAGCGCGCCTTCCATACCGGCGACGACTACTAATGCGCTGGACTCCCGCATCGTCGGAACGTGGACGAGCAACCGGTGAAGGCCCGCGACTCCCACGTCGAACACTCGCTCGACCTTGCAGCCCATCAGCTCCGCGGTGACGACGGCTTCCATGGCGACGGGCAGATCGGCGGTGCCCGCGCAGAGCACAGCGACGCCGCTCACGAGATTCGGATCGGTCCTGCGATCAACGACGATGGTTCGAGCCAATTCGTCGTAAGTCGCGTCATCCGCGGCGCCTGATTTGACCGCCTGGTACGCCTCGGAACTGGCGCGGGTGACGAGTAGGGTGTCCGCCTTTTCGAGGTGGGCGGCCGCAATGGACGCGATCTGAGCTGGTGATTTGCCCTGGCCGAACACGACCTCAGGAAACCCTTTGCGGATCGCCCGATGGTGGTCGACCTTCGCAAAGTCCAGGTCCTCGTACGGCAGGTCGCGCAGCCTGGATACAACATCGTCGATGCTGAGGCCATTCTGCTTGAACTCATCCAGCATGGCGCGGAGATGGGCTTCGTCGATTTCAATCCTCCCAGGGTAGTATGCAGTCTGTCGATCCCACCCATTTTACAGCTTTGGGAGTATATCGTCAGACGGGCTGGCACGTAAAGGCCGATGACAACAACGCGCTGCGAGCGCAGTCCTAGGTTTGGGATTGTTGCGATGACCGGCAACGGGGATTGGGCGGAGAGAAAAGTAAGCCCCCGACGGCCGCACACCGCCGGGGGCCTCAGGGAAATGGGGGGCAAAGATTAGGCTAGCTGGCTTCCTGCTTCTGTGCCACGCTGGGCCCTGGGTTGGCGTCGAACTCAATCAAGTTCGACAGAGAGTCGCCCGCGGTGTCCTTTGACCAGCCGCATTGCAGACACCGCAAGTACTCTCCGTACCAGTCCTTGGTCATGGTGACGTCGCCCCCGCACCGGATGCAACTTTTGTAATTTACCAGCACTGTGATTCCTTTCCTGCCGCGAATCGGTTGTCTCGTGCTCTGGTCCTTCAGGGCTAGCTCGCGTCGCTGTCTCGCACTCACGCCTGGCCGCTTACTCGATGTTGACCGACCCGTTGGACGTTTGTAGGTTCAGGTCCGCTTCACCGCTTCCGATTGTGCCCCGAAGGCGATGCCGCTCCGTGGTGGCGGCGTCCAACGGAAGCCGGCTGACGATGGTTCCGTTTGACGTCCTCGCGTCGAGTTGGACGTTGGGTTCGCCTCCGAGCTTCACGCTAATAGAACCGTTGGACGTGCGCAGGTCGGAATCGCTGCCCGGCGTGAGTTCTCCTGCGAAGTCGATGCCGCCGTTGCTGGTCTCAACACTGAAGGCCCCGAAGACGTCTCAGACCGTAACCCTACCGTTGCTGGTTTCGATACGGTACTCCCCGGTCACTCTATTAAGCGTGACCGCTCCGTTGGAAGTGTCGAGAGTCCCGCCGCCACTTATGTCGCTGGTGTTGATCCTGCCATTGCTGGTCTTGAGGCTGATCGATGTTGCCGCCGGGACCGTCACTTCGATGTTGGCGCTTGTTCTGTTCCCAAAAGACAGGAACCGGTTCCTCTTCTTCTTGGCCTTGATGACGATCGCGTCACCGTCTTGGGTCGCTTCATAGTCGATGTTCTCAGGCAGTCTCAACGTTGCCTTCGCCGCCACCTCGCCTTGCCGTCCGGTCGTGACGGTGATGCTCCCGTTGAATCCGTCGACCTCCAACCGTACAGAATCGCCTACGACGAATAGGTCCTCACGAATTTCCGGAGCCTCTTCGGCGATGTCCGAACAGCCCACGACAGTCAACATTCCGATCGCCAATGCGCCAATAGTGACCGCGGTCCTGCG
>DCWO01000079.1:4007-13609 GCA_002328865.1 Dehalococcoidia bacterium UBA2160
ATTTTTCAACTCGCATTCAGATTACAACGACACGCATAAGCACGCATCGTGTTGGAGGCCTATTTTGACGGCGACAAGGTGTTGAACGACGCATCGGTCGAAAGGATGAGTCAGGCATGGCGTCGGGCATCGAGATGTAAGTCACATGCGCCAAAGTGGACGCCTAGGACATCGCCTCGATGGCGCCGACTATCTATCATTCGATCTCGAACTCCCGCGAGTCCGAACGCCGGGCAACCGGCCTGCTGTTTTTGGTCTCGATTGACGAGTGAGCGCCGCCCAGATAGAATTCGCCAATCTCAACATTGGAGGCTGTCAATGTCCGAAGAGAACAAGGCATTCGTACGTCGTTGGTTCGACAGCTTCGCGTCAGGAAGGTTCGACGAACTACGAGAGTCGTGCGGGCCCGGCCACGTCTTCCACTTTCCGATGGCCCCTGTGCCGTTGGACGCCGACGCACATATCGGCGTGCAGGGGGCGGCGCTCGCGGCCATTCCCGACCTGAGTTTCGCAATCGAGCGACAGATCGCCGAAGGGGATCTGGTGACGACGATGTTCGTGCTCACCGGCACTCACCAGGCCGAGTTCCAGGGCTTGCCTGCCACGGGCAACGCCATCTCCATTCGCGGCACAAACGTCATGCGCATCGTCGACGGGAAGAACGCCGAAGAGTGGGACGCCCTCGACACCCTGGCCTTCATGCAGCAGCTCGGAGCGATTCCGGCGCAAGAGTAGCCACCGCCTAGTGTCCTGAGTCGCATATTCAGTGCACAAGTCGGGAATCAAGCGGAAACGCCGGGGTGGTTCGACAGGCTCACCACGAACGGGAACCCCTTACTCCGTTCGGCCTGAGCTTGTCGAAGGCTCACGGCATCATGATACGAACTGCTAACTCAGGACACTAGATCAAGTTCGCTGTCAAATCCTTAGTACCCCATCGCGATGGCGGGACGGAACGCGTCTACCCCAGCGTGGAGGAGGCCCGTGTCGTAGTCGATGGTGATCGCCGACGGTCGGGAGAAATTGCCCGTCATGCCGGGCTCCTCCTCGACGACCTTGACCAAATGGCCCAGGTCGCGCAGCCCTTGAACGACATGCTCGGGTATCCTGGCATCTACCAGTGTCTCGCGACCGCTGGCATCGACGGTGGGCTGGACAAGCGCCTCCTGCGGCGACATGCCGAACGCCACCACGTTCGAGACGACCTGCACGCCCCGGTTCATGATTTTCCGCGCGCCGGGAGCTCCCTGGCACAGCACCGGTCTGCCTTCCTTGAACACCATCACCGGCGCCATGTTGTTCAGCGGCCGCTTCCAGCCCCCCAGCGAATTCGCGTACCCGGCCATCGGGATGAACCACGCCATCCCGCCCGTAAGGTAAACGCCCGTGCCTGGCGGGTTCAATCCGGAGCCGAAGAAACCGGTGTGCGTGGTCGAAACCGCGTTGCGATCCTTGTCCACCACGTTGATATGGGTTGTGTCCTCGTCATTGCCGTCCATGGCGGCTTGGGGAACCGGCACGCCGGCTTTGCCGCCCTGATGACGCCAGGGGTCGTGGACTGCCCTCTCCAGGTAGTAAGCCCACGGCTCCTCGTCCGACCCCACGCCGATATCCGCTCGGTCCGATTTTTCGATGAGCCCGGCCACCTCGCGACCATACTCCCCCGAAAGCATGCCCGCGAGCGGCACGTCGGCGTGCTCCCAGTCGCCCAGATATCGGAACCGGTCCGCGTAGGCGTGACGGGCGGCCTGGATGAACGCGTGCAGGTGTTCGACAGAGTTCTGCTCCATGTTCGCGATGCCGAGATTTTCGAGTATGCGGTACACTTGCATGTTCGTGACGGCCCCGCTGGGAGTGGGCACGATGTTCACCTCATGCCCCAGGTACGGCACGGTCAGCGGCGGAGACACCCTAGCCTCGTAGTCGTGCAAGTCCTGAGCCGTCAGAACTCCCCCGGAGTCGCGCATGTACCGGCCGATCTCGTCGGCGATTTCGCCCTCGTACATTGCTGCGGCGCCGCGCTTGCCAATCTTTCGAAGCAGGTCGCCGAGCTCTCGCTGCACGACCTTCTCTCCAGGCTGAGGATGGCTTCGAGGCGGCCTGCCATCGGGCAGCCACATCGAGGCGATGTACGGGTCCTTGCCGAACATCTCGGGATTGTTGGCCGCGTAAAGCGTGAGGTGCCAGTTCGCTTCGAATCCGTCAGACGCCAGAGCGACGGACGGTTCCACGACCTGCTCCAGCGGCAGCGACCCGAACCGGCCATGCGCTTCGCACAGTCCCGCGCACGTCCCAGGCACGGTGACCGACAGCGGCCCGTCTCGGTTGGCGCCGTCCTCGACGTCGAAGAGTTGGATGCCGCCCGCGGGAGCCGGGCCGATCACCTTGTACATGTCCGGATGGGCGTTGCGAGGGGCACGGCCGTTGAAGTCGATGGCGTAGGTCTTCCCCTCGGCGGCCATGTGCACCAACATGTACCCCATCCCCGCGATGGTCGCCATATACGGCTCCAGGACGATGTTGCAGAACGCCATGGCGACCGCCGCGTCGACGGCGTTTCCGCCTGCCTTCAGCATCGCCATCCCCGCTTCCGCCGATGGCGGCTGCATGGCGGTTACCGCTCCGTTTTCGGCGACGACCTCAAGTTTGCTCGGATTCCAGACGCTTCTCGATACCATGGATTGACCTCGCTGACCCATATCTCGATGGTGTACAATCTTGCCGTCATTATGCAAGCTGATTCCGCAATCTCAGTTCATTTCCCGATGCCGTCGACGTGGCAGTAGAGGACGCGGGCACGGAGCCCGCATCGGATCGGGTTCCGGACGAGTCGCATACCGCCACGCCCCCGTCTCTCCCGCCGTGGGCTGCATTCGCGTTCAGCGACTACCGCATCCTGTGGATTTCATCCGTATCATCGCTGATCACCATGCAGCTCCGGATGTTGGTGGCGGGCGTCTGGCTCTATGACGAAACCGGCTCCGGGGTCCAACTCGGGATGCTGGGCGTGGTCCAACTGGCAGTCCAACTGCCCGGGACCCTTTACGGCGGCGCGCTGGCCGATCAGATGGACCGCAAGAAGCTCATCGCTCTGACCCAGTCCTTCAGCTTCGTCGTAATTGCTCTGCTCGCGGTGCTCATGGCCACCGAAAACTTGGCCCCGTGGCACATCTACGCGTCGACCGCGTTCTTGGGCATCACCAGCATGCTCGGCAACCCAGCCCGGTCTGCCTTGACCGCGAATCTGGTGCCGAGAACGCACTTGATGCACGCGGTGACCGCCAACACCGCCACGTTCCAGATCGGGGCGATCCTCGCGCCGTTGGCCTTCGCCGGCGCCGTAACCAGATTTGGCATGACTCCGACTTTTGCGCTGGCCGCCGTGTTCGCTGTCCCCGCGTTCGTGATGCCGTTGCTGATTCGCACGCAGGGCGTCCCGATGGACCGCCAAGACGAGGGTTCGATGGTACGCAGGATAATCGAGGGCTTCCATTACGTCCGGCGGCACCCCATACTGCCTGGACTATACATCATGGACATGGGCGTGACCATAGTCAGCCACTACCGCCTGATATTGCCCATGATCGCCGACAAGATGTTTCGCGCTGGCGCCGGGGCCGTCGGCATTCTCAACGCCGCCAACTCTTTCGGCGGTGTCATCGGAACGTTCGCGGTGCTGTCCCTTACGCGGTTCCGTGCCAAGGGGATGCTGGTCGTTTATGCCACGCTCGTCTACGCCGTGCTGCTGATCGCGTTCGGCTTTAATACGTGGCTGTGGTTGGGGACGATAATCATCATCGGCATGGGCGCGTCCGACGCGATCGGAATGACGACCCGTCAGACGACCGTCCAACTCACCACGTCGGACAACATGAGAGGCAGGGCAGTCAGCTTCTCCTCGATGTCCGCGATGAGCGCCAACAACCTGGGCACATTCGAGGTCGGCTTCATGTCGGAGCAAATCGGCGCCGGCCCTACAATGATCCTTGGGGGCGTGATCGGCGTTGTGGTGGTCCTAGCGATGTGGGGACTTGTACGAGGAATGCGGGAGTACAGGTACCCGTAGAGATTGTGTACGTTCGCTCTAATCCGCTGCCGGGTGTGACTCCACCGGCTCTTCGAGAGCCGTCACGATAGCGGCGACGAGAGCCCGCGCAGACTCCTCGGTCAGCTCCACGGCCACTCGGGCGTCGACTCCCATCGCGGTATTGACGAAGTCGATGTTCAAGGTGTGCTCGGCCTGGGTGTAGAAAGGATGATCGAAGTACACCCTGGCCTCGGTGACCGGGATCCAGCCCTTCGCGGTCTTTCCGCTTCCCGTGATCTCGGCTATTTCCGTGAGTAGCGTGCACATGTGGCCCTCCGGCGGCGCCAATCGGCGCCCATAACTCGGTTTCGGATGACGATAAGGACCGTTGCATTGCGGTCCGAGGCGAAGAGCTAGGCGCTCAAGTGTTGCTCATACCAGGCGAAGACCTTGCGCCAGCCGTCGACTGCCTGCTCGACTCGGTACGACGCCCGGTCGACGGCGAAGAATCCATGGCCGGCGCCCTCGTATCGGTGGAATTCGTACGTCTTGCCGTGCTGTTTCAGCGCTTCTTCGTGCTGGTCAACCTCCGCAGGTGACGGCGACCCATCGTCCTGTCCGAATATGCCCAGCAGCGGACATCGGAGGTTCGGCGTCATGTCGATTGGCGCCACGGGCAGGTTGTCCGAGAGTTGGTCGGGGGACATGACCACACGACCTCCCCAGCAGTCCACGGCAGCGTCGACGTCGAGCGTCGATGCAACGACCACGATCTGCCGGCCTCCGGAGCAGAAGCCGATCACGCCCACTTTGCCGTTGTGGTATGGCAGGGATCGGAGGTGGGATATCGCGCCGTCGACGTCACCGAGGCACTGCGCGTCGGATACACCGCCCTCGGTCCGTACCCTGGCGGCCACGTCATCCACGCTTCCGGGACCGGCGCGATGGTGCAGGCTGGGAGAGATGCATGCGTAGCCGTTGTAGGCGAACTTCCGGGCCATCTCTTTTGAGGCCTCGTCCCATCCCGGCATGTGGTGAATCAGAACCACACCCGGATACGGCCCGGCCCCAAGCGGCCGCGCCAGGTAGGCGTCGATAGTGTCGCCATTGTGGCCTTCCACGCGGACGGTCTCGGCCAACATTCCCTCATACGTCATCACTTCCTCCACACGTTGTTAGCTGATTCGCCCGAACGCCTAGCGGTGTTGCGTAAATGCCATTAGCTTGGAAATCTCCGCGACCGCGTCTGCACGTGATGCACAGATATAGAAGCTTGTGTTCGTACGATACCGAGCAGAATACAACCATGACGAGATCGTGTCAAATTCTGATGCAAATGCATCACAGTTTACCCGAGAGAAGCGACCACACCGAAAACTCGCTCGAAGTGAGGCGTCAGCTTGTCCATCGTCACTTCCACGGCGACCGGTCGGCCCAACTCTCGGGCGATCGACGTGACTTCGGCGTCGGGCATGCCGCAGGGGATAATGCAGTCGAAGTAGGACAGATCCGGGTCGACGTTCAGGGCGAACCCGTGCATCGTGACGCCCCGGCTCACCTTCACACCGATGGCGGCGATCTTGGCGTCGCCCGCCCACACCCCTGTCGGACGGTCTTCGCTGGATGCCGAGACGCCGATCTCGGCCAGTGAGTCGATGATCACTCGCTCCAGCGCGCGGACGTATTCCAACGGACCGCTTCTTCGGCTCCGGAGGTTCAATATGGGATAGCCGACGATTTGCCCTGGCCCGTGATAGGTTGCCTGCCCCCCTCGGTCCGTGTGTCGCACCTCGACGCCTAATTCCAGCAGCCTGTTCTCGTCGGCAAGGATATCGGAGCCGGCGCCGCGGCGGCCCAGCGTGAACACGTGAGGGTGTTCCAGCAACAGGAGAGTCTCCGGTCGACGGCCTTCAGCGACCTCTTGGTGAAGCGTGCGTTGGAGCTCCAGCGCTTCGTCGTAGGCGACGCGGCCGGGGCGAAGCACGGTGCACGCGGTCGTCTTGGCGGATGGCTGAATACTGCCAGTTCGCATCGGCCTAGTAAACGGGCGTGTCCGGGCCGATGGCCTCGACGCGGCGTCGGACGGCGTTGATGAACGCGCTCGCCTCGGCGCCGTCCATGATGCGGTGGTCGAACGACATGCACAGGTTCATCATTGGGCGTATCGCGATGGCGTCATCGACGACGATTGCCCGCTTGACGATCGCCTCGGTTGTCAGGATTGCCGCCTGAGGATGGTTGACCAACGGCTGCGAGGCGATGGACCCAAGCGCTCCCGTGTTGTTCAGCGTGAACGTGCCGCCCTGCACGTCTTCCAGGCGCAGCTCACCCTGGCGCGCCCGCGTCGTCAGGTCATGAACCTTGTGGGCCAGGGCGACGATGCTCATCGCGTCGGCGTCGTGTATCACCGGCACCACGAGGCCGTCGGACGTGTCCGCGGCGATTCCAATGTTAATTCGGTTCTTGAGGATGACCGCGTCTCCGCCCCAGGAGGAGTTGAGCAACGGGTTCTCTTTCAGCGACTCGGCCACGGCCTTGATCACGAAGGGCAAGTACGTGATGTTGATCCCCTCGCGGGCTTCGAAATCCGTCTTCGCCACGGCTCGACGCGCCACAAGCCCGCTCACATTGGCTTCGACGATGGTCCACGCCTGTGGGATCTCGGAGGCGCTTCGAATCATGTGGTCGGCGATCATCCGCCGAACGGGTGTCAGCGGAACGCGCTCCTCGTCAGCCGCCGCCGGCATCGTGGGGGCTGGCGCGGCGGGACCGGCGTCGATGACGCTTTGAACGTCCTTGCGGGTGATGCGGCCGTTTATCCCGGTGCCCGTAACCTGGGCCAGGTCGACGCTATGTTCTTGCGCCAGTCGGAGCACCGCAGGCGAGTGCCTCTTCCGGCTGGACGCGACCTCGGCTCGCGGCGGCTCTGGGATGGGAACCGGCGTGCCCGAACCGGTGGGACCGACCGGCGCAACGTTCTTGAGCAGCTCGCCCGTGCGCCCGATCGCCGGAGGATCGGCGGGAACAGACTCTTCGCCATCCACCTGAATCTCCGCTATTACGGCGCCCATGGGCACGGTCGCGCCTTCGTCGGCCAGGATCGCGGTGAGGACGCCGGACTCGGGCGACGGCATCTCCATGTTCACCTTGTCGGTGACGACCTCCACGAGCGGATCGTATTTATCGACCTGGTCGCCGATTTGCTTCAGCCATTTGCCGATCACGCCTTCGGTGACCGATTCACCAACCTGGGGCAACTCGATTCTCATGGTGTGCATTCCAATTCTGTGACGTAGCGCCGCAAGATAGCGATCACTCGATGCTCGATCGAATCAGTATGCCGCGAGCTTTCGCATCGCGGCGGCGATTTTCTCCGAGTCCAGCATGAATTTGGCTTCCATGGGGGGGCTGAAAGGCATCGCGGGAACCTCGGGGCCCGCAAGGCGCGTGACCGGACCGTCCAGGTGCTCGAACGCCTCCTGGGCGATGATCGAAGCCACCTCGCCGCCGATCCCTCCGGCCAGCGTGTCTTCGTGGACGATCAGGGCTTTGCCGGTCTTGCGGACCGAATCCAGGATCGTCTCGGTGTCGAGCGGGCGCAGCGTGCGGAGGTCCACGACCTCGACGTCGACGCCCTCTTCGGCCAGCACGCCGGCTGCCTCGATGCAGTGGTGGACCATCAGGCCGTACGTGATCACGCTCAAGCCGTCGCCTTCCACCTTGACGTCCGCCTTGCCCAACGGGATCGTGTACTCTTCTTCGGGCGCTTCGCCTCGCACCAATCGGTAGGTGCGCTTGTGCTCGAGGAACACCACCGGATCGTCGTCGCGGATCGCGCTTTTGAGCAGGCCTTTTGCGTCGTATGGCGTCGCGGGTGTGACCACTTTCAGTCCAGGGGTGTGGGCGAAGAATACTTCGACGCTCTGAGAGTGGTAAAGGGCGCCGCGCACCCCGCCGCCCTGGGGCGCTCTCAGAACCATGGGCACGTTGAGCTTGCCGTTCGTGCCGTATCTGACGCGGGCGGCCTCGCCCACGATCTGGTTCATGGTCGGCCAGATGAAGTCGGCGAACTCGATCTCGGCGATCGGGCGCATGCCGTTCATGGCGGCGCCCAAGGCCACGGCGGCGATGGACGACTCCGCAAGAGGCGTATCGATGACGCGCTCTTCGCCGAATTCGTCCTGAAACCCTTCGGTTGCCAGGAACACGCCGCCCCGAGCGCCTATGTCCTCGCCCATGACGAAGACCCGTTCGTCACGGCGCATCTCCTCGCGCATGGCGTCGCGGACGGCTTCCAAAACAGTCAGGATTGCTATGGCGCACCTCTCGATCGATGCGTCCGGCGGCGAACCGCGGGCGCGCGGTGGATTTGGGGATCGACCCAGGGGCTGTCGCCATCGTGCATCACGATGCGTACACGTGCTCGAAGAAATCGTCGGTCCCGGGGTACGGGGCTGCGTCGACAGCCTCGGTGGCCTCGTTGACTATGTTCCGAGCATTGTCCCTGATCTGCTGTTCTGTTTCATCGGAGAGAATGTCCAAGGTTCGGAGGTGATCGGAGAGAATTCTAAGCGGGTCGCGTTTTCGCGCTTCCTCGATCTCTTCTCTGGACCTGTATCGCGTGTCGTCGTCGTCACTTGTGTGGGGCAAGTAGCGCTCGACGTGTGCCTCGATCAACGATGGGCCGTCGCCCTGTCTCGCTCGGCGCGCCGCCTCCGTGGTCGCCTCGTACACGGCAACAATGTCGCAGCCGTCGACCTCGATGCCGGGCATGCCGTATCCCTCGGCCCGGCTTGCCACGCTGTCCACCGCCATCTGCTTGGACAGGGGCACCGATATGGCGTATTTGTTGTTCTCGCAGAAGAATATGACCGGCAGTTTGTGGACCGCCGCGAAGTTCATCGCCTCGTGGGTGTCACCGGCTGATGCAGCGCCGTCGCCAAAATAAGTGATCACCACCGTTTCGTCCCCTTGCATCTTCGCCGCCAGAGCCGCGCCGACCGCCTGGGGAATGTGCGTGGCCACCACGTTGGATAGGTTGACGATGCCGTACTCCGGATAGGCGCCGTGAGTGGGGAACTGGCGGGCGCCGCTCAACGGTTCACCGGATTTTGCGAGGAACCCGGCCATGATCTCCTCGGGAGTCATGCCAAGCGTGAGCAGCACCGCGAGGTCTCGGTAGTATATGTAGAACTGGTCGACGCCCTTACGCAGAGCCGAGACGCTGCCGATCTGCCCCGCCTCGTGGCCTTGGGCGGACGCAACGATTGCCGCTTTGCCTTGACGGTTCAGCATCCAGATGCGCTCGTCAAGCGTCCGGCAAAGGACCATCTCGCGGTACATCTCGAACAGACTCGCGTCGTCGAGGGCCAGGCTGTCGTGCGACGGTCGCTGGGCCGCCGTTTTGGGTCCGGATTCCGGCATGATTGGAGTACTCCGATCGGGGATTGCCACTCACTGTCGGCGGGCGACGACACACACGGGTCAGCCTGTCGGCAGCACGGTAATTATGTCATCAGGCCGGATTCCAGTCAAAGACAGAACTTTGCTGGGCATATGTACGTAGTGTACTATG
>DCWO01000079.1:14021-23532 GCA_002328865.1 Dehalococcoidia bacterium UBA2160
CAGCTTCATTTACCTGCTTATTATCGTCGCGGTGATCGCGATCTTCTTTACGCTATTCTCCCAACCGCTGGGCGGCTCGCGAGACGTGTCGATCAACGAGGTGATCGCGCTGACGGCTGGGGGTGAAGTCGATGCGATCGAGGTCAAAGGCGACGCGCTAACGTTGAGGACGGTTAACGGAGACACGTTAACCTCGCGGAAAGAAACCGATTCTTCGATCATCGAAATTCTCGAACGCGCGGGCGTCGATCCGGTTACCAGCAAGGTAAAGATCGAGGTAAAAGGGTCCAGCGGTTTTTCGAGCCTTCTAGGGATACTGTTCAACTTCTTGCCTCTGATTTTCTTCGGGGCGATCCTGTTGTTCATGATGCGTCAAGCCCAGGGAAACTCAAGCCAGACATTCAGCTTTGGCCGAAGCCGTGCACGGATGTTCGTGGGCAACAGTCCCGCGGTGACGTTCGCTGACGTCGCGGGGGTGGAAGAAGCCAAAGAGGAACTCCAGGAAGTCGTCGAGTTCCTCAAGTTCCCAGAGCGATTCTTGGCCCTGGGTGCGAAGATCCCCAAGGGCGTTCTGCTGATGGGCCCTCCAGGCACCGGCAAGACCCTGACGGCCAGGGCCGTTGCAGGCGAAGCTGGGGTGCCGTTCTTCTCCATCAGCGGCTCGGAGTTCGTCGAGATGTTCGTGGGCGTTGGCGCCAGTCGCGTCCGAGACCTGTTCGAGCAGGCCAAACGCAATGCGCCTTGCATCATATTCATCGATGAGATCGACGCCGTGGGCCGGCATCGTGGCGCAGGCTTGGGGGGCGGGCACGACGAGCGCGAGCAAACGTTGAACCAGATCCTCGTCGAGATGGATGGGTTCGACCCCAACACCAACGTGATCGTGATGGCGGCCACCAACAGGCCGGACATCCTGGACCCGGCGCTGCTGCGGCCGGGCCGATTCGATCGGCGAGTGACCTTGGACAATCCTGACGTGAAGGGTCGCCTTCAGATCCTCGAAGTCCACTCCAAGGGCAAACCCATCGGCGACGATGTGGATATGAACGTAGTCGCACGCCAAACAGTCGGCTTCAGTGGAGCGGACTTGGCCAACCTGGTCAACGAGGCCGCGCTTTTGACCGCCCGACGGAACAAGACAGAGATCGGACCGTCGGAGTTTGCAGAGTCGATCGACAGGGTGATCGCCGGACCCGAAAGGCGCAGCCGCACCGTCACCGCCCGCGAGAAAGAGATGACCGCATATCACGAGGCTGGCCATGCGCTGGTTGCCCACGTGCTGCCGGATGCGGACAAGCCCTACAAGGTCACCATAGTCGCCCGCGGCCAAACGGGCGGACACACGCGTTACCTGCCCGAGGAAGACCGCCATATGTGGACCAAGAAGCAATTCAAGGACATGCTTGCCGCGGCCATGGGCGGTCGTGCGGCCGAAGAGCTCGTGTTCAACGAAGTCACGACGGGCGCCGGCAACGACCTTGAACAGGCGACGAACATCGCCCGGACGATGGTGACTCGCTATGGCATGAGCGAGAAGCTTGGGCCTCGAACCTTCGGTAAAAGGGAAGAGCTGGTCTTCCTGGGACGCGAGATATCCGAGCAGCGAGACTACAGCGACCGAGTCGCCCAGACCATCGACGAAGAGGTCCACGACCTCATCGAAGGCGCCCACCAGAGCGCGGCAACCGTCATCAAAGAGCACATGGCCAAGCTGACCCAGCTCTCGAAGTACTTGATCGACCACGAGACGGTTGAGGGCGACGTGCTCGACAACCTGTGGTCAGGCCCGTCAACCGAGCCCGACCCGATGCCCGCCGGCTAGCTGCCCGTCAGCTCCCCGTCACCCGACGTTTGACGAAGGCGGTCCGCTCACAATCCGTTCGCCCTGAGCAACGTTTTGTCCGCACGGCGGACAATGCATAGGACAGCAACGGTGGAAGTTTCGTCCGAAGCGAATCTACATTTCACCGGTGCATTAGAAAGCCTTTCACGAAACCCGTCTGTTCCCGCCCGCCCGTGAAGGTTTTCTAGGGACACCCTAGGACCCGGCTGGGCTTCGCCCCTGCACCCCATACACTCGCAACTCAGGACGGCGCCAACGCCAGAGAAATCGACATCGACAAACAGCCGTTGCTTGGAAGTCCCGACGCATCGGGATCCCGGCTTTGTCGGGACCTGTCGGAGGGCCGCCGACGGACAACTTGCGACGAACACTGGCCCTCGAGAAGCACCCAAGCTACGTGGGACTCATCAACGAGTCGGAGACATTCGCGACGAGACTCGATGCATCGGGACGAGAGCGGCAGATCGAACGGTGGTCGAGGCGGACAAGCACGCGCCGATTCAGGGAGATGGGGCGTTGATGCAGAAGCTTGCCCGCCGGCGTGGTTCGACAGGCTCACCACGAACGGACTACCTACTCGCCAGGAACGAACGACGGGCTCGCCGTGAACGAACAACAGGCTCACTTCGAACGAACACGAGTGGCGTCCAAGGGTAGCCGTGCGTCCTGGATCCCGACGCATCGAGACCCCGGCCATATCGGGAACGTTCGACGTCGCCGGCGACGGCTCTACCCGGTGAACCCCGCCTGCGGCAGCACAACCTTCAGCGAGTCGATGACGTCTTGTATGTCCTCAGGTGTGGTCAATCCCAGGTGGCCGATGCGGAAGATCTGGCCGGACAAAGACGCTTGACCGCCCGACAGAACCACGTTGTGCTCGACGCGCATCAGCGTCAGCATCTTCGCCGCGTCCACGCCCTCGGGGACGGCGACCGCGGTGATCGTGTTGGACGCCGTGCTCTCGTCTTCGGGGAACAGCGACAAACCCAGACCCTTCACGCCGTCGCGCGTCTGTCTCGCAATCGATGCGTGGCGTTCGAAGACGCTGCCCATGCCCTCGGCCAGGAGTTTGTCCAGTGCGAGGTCCATGGCGAACATGACCGACAGTCCCGGAGTGAACGGCGGCTGGCCGATCTCATAGTAGCGTTTATATAAGGAAGCGTCGAAGTAGAACCGCGGCATCCGCGCCTCGGCGTGCGCCTCCCATGCTCGCTCGCTCATGCTAATGAAGGCCAAACCCGGGGGCAGCATCCAGCCCTTCTGCGATGCAGTCGCGACCACATCGCATCCCCAAGCGTCGGTCGGCAGAGGCATCGAGGCCACGCTGCTGATTCCGTCGACCAGCAACAGTGCGTCGAACTCACCCTTGACGACTTTGGCGACGGCTTCCAGGTCGTTGGCGACACCGGTGGAAGTCTCGTTGTGCGTCACCAGAACCGCCTTGGTGTCCGGGTGCTGCTTCAGCGTGTCGCGCAACTGATCGAGATCGACCGTCGTGCCGAATTTGGATGCCAGCGTGACAACCTCGGCGCCGTATGCCTCGGCGATCTCACCGAACCGGTTGCCAAACACTCCGATGGTGGCGTTTACGACTTTGTCGCCGGGAGACAGCACGTTGACGAGGGCAGCCTCCATGGCTCCAGTGCCGGACGCCGTCAGTATCCACACGTCGCCCTCGGTCTCGAACACCCGCTTGAGTCGATCCGTGGCGCTGTAGAGGAGGTCTTTGAACTCCGGGCCACGGTGGTTGATCATCGGCCGGGCCATCTCATCCAGGATCTCTTCAGGCACGGGAATTGGACCGGGGATTCGCAGGTTCACGATTGTCCTCCGAGGGTGGAATAGGGGCGCTCGAAAGCCAAGACGATTGTAGCAAAACCAGGAGTGGTCTGACGAGAGCCGACGCGGTGATGTTGGGTGGGGCGGCGAAACAGTGCATTTTGGCGGGGAGTTCTTCGCTGCTGTTCCTGACATTAACTTTATGCATTTTCTAAGCATCATGTCTTAAGTTTATTAATTGCCCTCTTGACAATTGATGATCTCTTTGATAAAGTACATTCCGTAACCGGTATTGAACAGCAAACTTAATCAGATTGTCCGGTGAGATCAACTTTATTGAGTACAGCCCGGAGGCAGATGGAAATGGCCAACGACTGGCAAGAGTTGACCCGATTGACTGGCGACACGCGAATTACAGTGGAGCGCGTGCGCATGGACGAGTCCGAGATCGCGATCGAAGGCAGCTTCGAATTGCCGCCGCTGGCCAGGCTGCCGGTCGACGACCAGGTGTTCATCATGGCGTTCGTCCGCAGTCATGGCTCGATCAAAGAGATGGAGCGGACATTCGGCATCAGCTATCCAACCGTGAAGAACAGGCTCAACCGCATCTCCGAGAGTTTCGAGTTGGTCGAGGTCGAGTCCACCCCGACGAAGACCGGCGTGCTGACACAGCTCGAACACGGAGAGATCACATTCGAAGAAGCGCTGGGCCGGCTGTCCGAATAGACAATCGACCTGCTGAGTCATGAACCGACGACAGAACAGGACCAAATCCGGCGCCTCGAGGTCCCTGGATGTGGACCGACCGCCAACAGGCAAACAGGAGGACTGGGGATGATTGAAGACAACAAGCGCGTACTTACCTTGCTGGCGGAGGGCTCCATTACCGCTGAAGAGGCTGAACGGCTATTGGCGGCTCTGGGCGAGGCGCCGGATGACGCAGGCCCATCTGACGAGGAGTCAGATGCGGCGCCTAGCCGTCCCGAGCGGATCAGAGTCGACCTCGACCTGGAATCGGACGAGCGAACCGAGAAGAACCACGACGACACGTTCACGATTGGCGGCTCGCCGACACTGATCGTCGAGACGTTCAACGGCCGAATCGAGATCGAAGGCGACGGCCCGGCCGACTCGATTCGGGTGCGGGCTGAGATCCGAAACCCCGGCCGTGTGGACTACCGGGTCGTGCAGGACGGCGACACGGTGCGAGTGGTGGCCCGAGCCACACACAAGCACTCGATTCTTCGGCACTTCGGCTTCAACCGAGGCGCGCGCATCCGAGTGACCGTCCCTCGCACCTGTGCGATCCAAGCGAAATCCAGCAACGGTCGCCTGAACGTCAAAGATGTGACCGGCGACGCCAAGTTGCGGTCTTCCAACGGCCGCATTTCACTCGAAGGCGTGGAGGGTGTTGTCGACGCATCTACGTCCAACAGTCGAATCAACGTCGTCAGAGTCGTCGGTGACGTCACCTTGCACACCTCCAACGGCCGTATCGAGATCGACGAAGGCAGGGGCAGCATCGATGCCGAGACATCCAACGGCGCCATCAGTTACAAAGGTGAGATGCTGGCAGGCAGTCATCGGCTGAAGACCTCCAACGGCGCGATCGCGGTCGAACTGCTCGGCGAACCGAGCGTGAAGCTAGAGGCGTCGACATCCAACGGGTCGGTGACCTGCGAGCGGCCTTTCTTGACGCGGGGCATGTCGAACAAAAACCGTCTTGAAGGCACGATCGGCGCCGGAGAGGCCACGTTGACACTTCGAACCTCCAACGGCTCGGTAACCGTGGCGTAGCAGGAGAATGAAAATGACAAATGACACGGGCTCAGTGCTGGATTCGCTGTCGGAAGGGGCAATCGGAGTGAGCGAGGCCGTGTGGCGCATCCGGGTTATCGGCGCCGCCCGCCGGCGAGTCGCTGAACGCGGCGCGGACTTCGACCGAGAGCAGCACCGCTCCGGCGCCTTCCGACACTGCAACCTTCTGGCTGTGCGGACCGGCGTTGACCGAATCCGAAACAACTTCAGGTTGCCGACGGCGCTGTGACGGCGCCGCGGGGAGGAACGGCACACCGTGGCTGAAGACCGAAAACGGGTCCTGGATATGCTGGCCGAAGGCAAGATCGATGTCGATGAGGCTGAGCGCCTGCTGAGGCTGCTGACTGGTCGAATCGCGGATCAGACGCCGCGAGCCAGGCCCGATCTTGAGTCGAATCCCGAGTCGCCGAAGTACCTCAGGGTTATCGTTCAGCCAGAGGGCGACGGCGATAGCGACGAATCGGCGCACAGGATAAACATCAGGGTGCCGATGGCGGTCCTACGAGCCGGGGTCAAGCTATCGGCGCTCATCCCCGACGCCGCGGCCTCTGGCATAGACAGGGCCCTGCAGCGCAAGGGCATCGACCTGGACATAAAGAACATGAGACGCCAAGACGTCGAGCAGCTCATCGACACGCTGCGCGAACTTGAGATCGACATCCACACCGGGGACCAACGCGTCACTATCTACATCGAGTAGACCCAAAGTGCTAACAGGCGCTCAGACGAGATTACGACCCGTCAATCGTAAGTGTCCCCGAGGCGCGCCGCCGGGCGCGTCGTTATCCTGAGAATTGCAACAGTGTGCAATCACTACGGGGGTCCGACAATGATATCCGGAGCGATCAACGAAATGACTGGAATGACGAATAAGCGAGACGACGCCGCGGCGGACACAGAGCTGCCTCTGGTAGTCGACCGCATCAACAAGACATACAAGGGCGGCATCGAAGCGAACCAGGAGATATCGTTCAGCGCCCGACCCGGCGAGATTCTCGGCATCCTGGGGCCCAACGGAGCCGGCAAGACCACGTTGGTCAGACAGATCACGACCGAGCTGATGCCGTCATCCGGAAGCATTCGCGTGTTCAACGTCGACGTCGTCAACGACCCGATCAGAGCCAAGTTCATGATGGGAATCGTGCCGCAGGAAGCCGACCTGTACGAGATGCTGACGGTCCGCCAGATGCTGCGAATCTTCGGCAAGCTGCGGGGTCTGCCCTCACGACATGCGGGCGCCCGGGCCGACGAATTGATCGAGAGCCTGCGCCTCGAAGACCATCGCGACGTGCCGAACCTGAAGCTGTCCGGCGGTCTGAAGCGACGGGTGATGGTCGGCATCGCGACGCTGTCTCACCCAAGGTTGATCGTGCTCGACGAGCCGACGACCGGCCTCGATCCCCAGTCCAGGCGCGACCTGTGGGCATTGCTCAGAGAGAACCGCGACCGCGGATCGGCGATTTTGCTGACCACGCACTACATGGAAGAGGCCGAAGCCCTGTGCGACCGGGTCGGCATCATCCAGCACGGCAGGTTGCTTGCGTTGGACACCGTGCCTAATCTGCGGGCAGCGCACGGCTACGAATTCAAGGTCACGTACACGACCAACGGCACGGAAAACAAGACCCACACGATATATGGCGTAGACGACCAGGAGTTGGTGGCGAAAGTCCGAGACAAGGGCGTCCGGCAGTACTCCGTGGCCCGCACCAGCCTGGAAGACGTCTACCTTGCGTTGACAGATGGAGAGGATTCCGATGGCTTCACAGACGATGCCTAACGCTCAGTCGATCCAGCCCGACCTTGTAACGGGATGGCGGAAGTTCCTGCAGGACATCGGCAGCGTCTTCGAGATCAAGTTCATCATGTTCGCCCGCGCGTGGTACTGGTACCTGGTCGGCGTGTTGGTGTTCCCGGTCGGGATGTTCTACTTCGCCCGAGCTCTGGCACCGGACTCGCCCGACGCCGTCCGTCGAGCCATGGTGGGCACAATCGTGTTCGGCGCCACCATGATGACCACGAACATGTTGGCGCAGAGCGTCATTCAGGACCGATTCCAGGGCAGACTGAAGCTGGTAATCACGATGCCCGTCTCCCGCATCGCCTACGCGTTCGGCGTCCTGATATTCGGGTCGATGCTGTCAATCACGACCATCGCGGTGTTGCTTGTCGTCGCGTTGATCGCCGGGGTCGAGTTCTCGCTAAACTGGGCTTTCGTGCCGATCGTGATCACCGTGCTGCTGACGCTGTCCGGACTGACGTTGTTCATCATCAGCTACGCCCCCAACGCGGAAGTCGGCGGGCTTATGTCCAACCTGATGGGGATACTGCTGGCGTTCATCTCCCCGGTCTACTTCACCATGGAGCAGGCGCCCGCCGTGATGAAAGTCTTCGGCTGGATATCGCCGCTGCGCTACGCCGCCGACGGCATGTCGACCTCGCTCGCCGGAGGTTCGGACGTGTTCGCCGAAGTCGCTCTCCTGGCCGTCTTCGCCGCGGCCTGCATGAGCCTGGGCCTCTGGAAGCTCCGCTGGCGCGAGAGCTAAGCGCGCCGGACGCCCCGTCTTGCGGGATGAGCGCCCACGCTCTCTGCTGGCCGACTCACTTCGAGGCGCAGACGGCCGCCGCCTAGCCGGGCTCAGTCGTCACTCTGCTGCGGGGGCCCATCCGGGTACAGTGGATAGACCGTATCCATGGCCGGAACTTCCTCCGTGATGTTCTGTCCCAGCCGGAAATCCTCCCACCAGCGAAAATCGAACAACGAACCGCTGCAACCCTCGTAAGGGCAGGTCGCAAACACTTCACCGTCCGTCTCGACCCCGAGTTGCACCTCCAACTCGTAGGCGTGATCGAACACGGACGCACCCATCCCCTGATTCTCGTCCGCGTCTTCCATTTCCGGCTCCGTTGTGAGCAGCACCGAAAAGCACTGCTCACAACGAAGGCACCAAATCCAAGTCTTGACATTCATCCCGTCAAACTCCTCGAGCAACAATCGTCTCGGTACATTGTTGCACGAACCCGCCAGCGACAGCGATTCTCAGTTGGGCTTGCTCTCTGAAGAGACTGGGGCAGGACGGCGGACGAATCAAATGGTCATCCGTTGTTTCATGTCCGGAGCTCTTTGCCATGCTCTACAGGTAATCAAACGACATGTCACTCGGTTGGCTGAACTTTCCACAGGAGTGATTGCGAATTGCGCCTCTATTCGCGGCACTTGTCGCGGCGCAGAACTGACGTAGGAGATGGAAAGCCGACGACTAGCCCAAGTCGGGAGGCAGATCGGCGCCTACCGGCAAACCGCAACGCTGACCTGGACGGCGAGACGGTCGAGGCTCAATCAATACCGTGAGCAGGGCATTGGAGTTCTACTGGCGGCGTGAGACGCGAATGATCGCGTGCAGCCCGTGAGGGCCATAGATACTGAGACATCGTTGTTATTCCGGCCCGCGCCGTTGGCGTTGGACTATCCTGATTTCTGCACGCGGGGGCACAGGTTCGAGTCCTCTGCTGCCCGCCACACCTAGACGCAAGCACCGCGGCTGTTGGGGTTAATGAAATTGCGACTCTCGGCCCGGCCCGCGTGGGTCAGGAGGCTGCGTTGGCAGGACTGGAAGTACAAGAAGGCCCGGGAGTTGATCTCGGGCCCGCTGATCCGTCTCGTATCGATGTACTTTGTGTATCAGTTTACTTGACTGCTGCGACCACCACGTAGGTCGGGAAACTGAGATTAACCTGCCTTGACCTGGCGGAGAGACAACACCCAGCTTTCAATTTCAAAGTCCTGGGATGACTCATGTTCTTCTTTTTCCTGAGAGCGAAGGGCAGCGGGTCTGATTCGACTCTCTGCCCTTCAGCGAGCAAGCCTATTCAGTTATACAAACTGTGTGGATTTCCGTTTCGACTGTCAAACCGGTAAGGTTAGCCCACATGAACATCCAATTTGCTCCAGTGGGGTTAGGCCATGTAGCGTGTACCTGAAAATTCTCCATGACGTTCCAAAAATCAGCACCGTCGACGTTGACGGGGGAGATGCCGCCGCCAACGGCTTTCTTCCCCGAGGGGCAGCCA
>DCWO01000069.1 GCA_002328865.1 Dehalococcoidia bacterium UBA2160
GGTACGACCACTGGGGGCAGGTCAGTCGGGCCATTATGGCTAGGAGCGCGTTGCCTACCGCTCCCACAACTGCAGCTCGTGGATCGACCAGAAGAACGACCGCGTGCGGCCGCGTTGCCGCAGGCGGAGCGTCAGGGTCCGGTTCGGCGGCAGCGTCAGATCGATCGGCGGGTCGTCGAGATGGGTCACGATGCCCTCGAGCAGTTGCGGCAGTGGACTCCCGTCGTAGAGCGTCTGGAACAGTTCACCATCGGACGACGACTCGACCGTCAGAATACGGGGATAGTCACCCAGACTCCGCTGAGCCATGGCGAGTCGCACGCGCGCCACATCGCGGGGCGAGTCGAACTGAATCTGTATCCACTCGTCGCCCATCTGGCGACGTCCGGTCAGCCAGCGCGTGGCCGGATCTCCATCGAAGGCCATCGACAACCGATTCCCTCGGTGTGACGCCGTTGCCCGAAAGTGGAGCAGCGAGATCGGCGTTGACACTCCGGTCGCTGTCCACGTCGGCTCGTTCCAAGGCATGAGTTCCAGGACGGTCGTCTCGCCAAAGACCTGCGTCTGACGTATCTGACCTCGCTGCCGCCGCAACGCCCCGAGCGTGGCTTCACCGAATTCACGATCCCGGTACTCATCCAGGTGGACGGTGACGTAGCGAACATTCTGTGCCCGCAGGCCTCGCAGAGCACCGCCAACCTGCGCCAGCTCGGAGAGCGGCGAGCTCCCACCGGTCAGGAAGGAGTTGAGCCGCGAATCGTATCCGCTGTATCCGTTGACGATCGGATGCCCATGCTGCAGCGTATTGAACACGTATCTCAAGGTGAGGGGGTAGCGTTCGGCCTCGACGATCGGCAGCTCGATCATTCCGCCTGGCTCCGCGCCACGGAGCCAGGCGTACGCCGCCTGCTCATCGGCATTCTCATCGGGAACGAATCGAGCCAGCGGCATCGGACCGCGATAGCCTTCAACCAGAATCGAGGCGGCGACGATGACGGCCAGGGTCGTGCCGACAGGCCGCGACAGCCAGCCCGCCAGTGCGCTGAAGCCCACCGCGCCCAGGACTGCCAGCGACAGATAGACCACAGAGGCCAGGCGGGACGGAACCCGGAGACCGTCCAGTCCAGGTACGACTGCGAGCAGCCAATCGTACGGGCCCGTTGAGAGCAGAGCCGTCCGACCTGACCAGGACGGCTCGGGTCCGAGTGACAGGAAGAACGCGGCGAAGCCGATTCCTGCGTACAGGGCCACGACGTGCCGGGTCGACAGAGGGCTGTCGGGCCCCGGCGGTGGCGCTAGACGGTCTCGCGCCATGACCGCGATCAAGGCCAAGCACAGCACCGTCAGTCCGGGGAAGAGCGCGGCCTCGCCGGGTCCGGCCTGGAGGATGCCTTGCCAGACCTTGAGCTCACCGGGAATCTGCACGTAGGACACGACGTCCGCCGAGTACCGGGCGATCAAGTCTCGCGTGCGCACGAGCCCCTGATCGGCATGCGTCTGCATGTAGGCGAACGCGAACGGTGCCATCGCCACCACGAACAGCGCCGCGGTGACAGCCAGGTCGGTGACGGACCGCTGCCAGCGTTCACGATGGCGAACGATCTCGGAGATCGCGACGATGCTGACCGGAATGCAAAAGAAGTACAGATAGTAACCGTTCGTCCAGGCGAGCAAGACGAACGACACCAGGAAGCCGCCCAGCGCACGCCTGGATCCGGACGCGAAGTATCGGTGCAGCGCCCACAGACCGATCGGCATCCATCCGTAGAGGAGCACCTGGAGGTGCCCTACGTGCAAGATTCTGAACGGGCAAAACGCGAACGCCATGCCGGCGACAGTGGATGCCATCCGATTGCCCGTCAACTGGCGGGCCAACAGGTACATCCCCGATCCGGCCAGTACGTAGGACAATAGAAACGCGAAGTTGTAGGTGCCAACTGGATTGTCGAAGAGCCATTGAAATGGTGCCGTCAGCACGGCCACGCCGAGAAGGTGCTCCGAATAGGTCAGCGTTCGTGCGTATGGGTAGAACATCGGCGCATCCCAGAAACCCTGCAGACCGTGCAGCAGCCGATCGGCATCCCACGCGAGGATCCAGGTGTTGAGCAGGGGGTCGCCGAGATCGCTCGGCAGTGAGTCGCCGAGATGCGCGACGAGAGGGAAGGTCATCAGCACCGTCAGTCCGGTGAACCAGGCGATGACGGCGACGGCTTCGAGAGTCTGACGCGAAGACTTCCTGTCCCGAAGCGGAGATGTCATTGTTCTCGATCTGAGGTCTGCCAATAATCCGTCGTCTGGCTGACCCGCTACCTACTCCCGTTCGCTCGGCAACGTCGATCCCTTTGCCAAATGAATCATCGGCGCACCGAGAACCTGTTTCCAGGTGCCCCGGCCGGCTTCGGCGAAATACATGAGGTCGAGCGGCGGGACGCAGACGACGCCCAGGACCGGCGTGCCGTCGGACTTGGCATCGACCGCCAGGTCGCCGCTCCTGTAATAGCGGAGGATCGTGGCGCCGGCGTCCCGCGCGATCGTGCGTATCTCGGTCAGCATCCGGAATTCCTGCGCCATCATCTTCGCATGATATCGTTTCTCGAGGGGCCGTACCGCCGACTGCGGTTCGGGAAGCCGATCGTCGTGGTCTCCGGCCTGCCGCGGTCGGGCACGTCGATGGCCATGAAAATGCTGGAGGCTGGCGGCATGTCGATCGTCACCGACGGCAAGCGGACCCCCGACGAGAGTAACCCGAAGGGCTATTACGAGTTCGAGCCGGTCATGCGGCTCCACGAGGATCCGGACAAGCGCTGGCTGGCGGAGGTTCGGGGCAAGGCGGTCAAGATCATCTCGTTCCTCCTGGGCAGCCTGCCCGAGACCTTCAGTTACAGGGTCATCTTCATGCACCGTAACCTGGACGAGGTGATGGCCTCGCAGAGCAAGATGCTGGAGACGCGCGGCGAGTCCCAGGGTGCCGATGCTGATAACGACGCGCTGATGGCGTCGTACAGGACCAACGTAGAAAAGACAGAACGGCTCCTCGCACGGCGATCTTGCTTCGATGTCCTCGACGTCGACTACAAGTCCGTCCTCGACGACGCGGCGGGAGCCGCCGCGCGCATAGGCGCGTTCGTCGGCGATCGGCTCGACACCGGCGCCATGGCCGCTGCCGTCGACCAGCAGTTGTATCGAAATCGGCACCGAGCTGCGAATGCAAGAAGACGCGCGGACCGCACGGCCCGGCTGATCCGGGCCTGAGCGAACTCAGCTCGGTTTGCGAAACATTCCGACGACCGAGGTGCCGGCCCAGCGATTCCCTCCGAAACACGCCTCGAGCTGCCCGGCTCGCTTGAACAGCCAATTCACCGGAGCGCTGTGGCGACGAAGGTCGGTCGATTCACCTTTCGGCCGAAGCAGTTTCCGGACGCCCGCGGCGATCGGCAACATGTATCCGAACGCGTATCGAGTTCGAATTCGTTCGAGCCCGCACCGCCCAGCCAGGCGCTCGATGCTGGACCGGGTGTGCCGCCGGACATGGCCCAGTCGTTCGTCGTGATACGACCAGAGCCAGTCGAATGCCGGCACTGTAATCAGTGAGAATCCCCCTGGCTTCACGAACGAGAGCCAGTGGGACAGCGCCTCCGCATCGCTCTCGATATGCTCCAGCACATCCATCGCGAGCAGGACGTCGTACGAGAGACCGCCGGTCACCTCCGGAGTCACCGTGTCGCCGTCGTCCATCCAGGTAAATCGGCGCGCTGCGATCAGGCCGGGATCGACGCCGGACACCCGATCTATCTTTTCCTTGAAGCGAGAGCGCTGGCGGCAAAACCGGAGATTCTGGGCCGTGCCACAGCCGAACTCGATGACCGACACCGCCTGCTGCCGCTCAGACGCCAGTGCCAGCACCCGTTCCACGTACTCGAAGCGCGTCGATATCCACCAGTGATCGAACTCATCATCGGCGGAGATGTTGCCCGATTCGATCAGATCCATCGCGAGAGCTACCGGTAGTGCCTAGAGATTCGCCACAGCTGGAACGGCGCGCTGACGAAATCGCCAAACCCGAGGCTGGAGCGGCCGACGGCCTTCCACTCGGTCAACGGGTGTTCATGGACGCATGCGCCGAGGCCGGTGTCAGAGTACAGCCGGCGGAGCCGCAGGTACAGCTCGATGTCGAACAGCCACGGGGAGACGAACGGTTCGGCAAACAGCAGCTGGACCACGCCGCACCGAAACAGCTTGGCCCCACATTGGGTGTCGTAAGCTGGAAGGCTCAGCAGGAAACCGGCGGCAGTGACGAACAGCCGGCTGAGCACGTGACGGACGAAACTTCGCTGAACGGTCGCCCCGAATCGAAGCACGCGAATGCCCGCGACGACCTGCAGTGTCGGATGACGTGCGAAGACCTGTGCGAGGGGTTCGACCTCGGCCAGCGGCGCGGCCAGGTCGGCGTCCCAAAAGCCCACGAACTCGCTGGCGGTGTGCTGCAGCATGCCGGCCCGAACAGCCCCCGCCTTTCCGTGGTTTCGGGGCAGGTGAAGAACCGCGATCTGAGGATGCCCTTCGCTCAATTGATTCAGCACGTCGGCTGTCTCGTCAGTGCTCGCGTCGTTCACGAAGCACACCCGCCGCGAAGCGCTCCCACGTACCCAGTCGAGAAACGCAGTGGTGTCGAGACGGGCCGCTTCGTTGTGACAGGGAACGACGAGCGTGAGTGACGACTCCGGCGCGCTCATGAATGCTTCGCAACACTATGCCACAGGATGGCGGTCGCAGCGGGCTTGGCCGCCGAGAGCGGTATACTCGGACCGCTGGCAGACATCCTCTCGTGGAGCGCATCGGCCTGCCGTGCCACGCATCACCTCATCGCGGCATCAGGTCTGCATGCGCGGGGTACTCGTACCCGGGCACATCCAACCCTGGAACTACTATCTGGAGGAGATCCATCGGCAGTTGAGTCGCGTCGGCGCCTCCGGTTGGGTCGGCATCGGCGGGGGGTATGGATCGTCGAGTCGATTCTGGTCTTCCCCTAGTTTTCCGG
>DCWO01000180.1 GCA_002328865.1 Dehalococcoidia bacterium UBA2160
GCAGCCAGAGCCTTCATCTTCTCGTCGGCGCGGGCCGCGCTGCCGGTGATGATCGCGCCGGCGTGCCCCATGCGTTTGCCGGTCGGGGCGCTCTGCCCCACGATCAGCGAGGCCACAGGTTTGTTGAACGCGTCGCTCTTGATGAACTCGGCTGCCTCTTGCTCTTTGGTCCCGCCGATCTCACCGATCAGAACGACCGCATCGGTGTCGGGATCGTCTTGGAACCGGGCAAGTATGTCGACGAACGAGGAGCCGTTCACCGGGTCGCCGCCGATGCCCACGCATGTCGACTGCCCGATGCCCAGGTCGGTGAGCTGCCCCACGGCTTCGTAGGTCAGCGTTCCGCTGCGGGACACCACGCCGACGCGGCCTCCCTTGTGGATGTGGGCGGGCATGATGCCCATCTTGAAGTTCTCGCCAGGCGAGATTATGCCCGGACAGTTAGGGCCGATCAGGGTGGTCGACTTGCCCTTCATGTAGCGGACTACCCGAATCGTGTCCATTACGGGGATGCCCTCGGTGATGCACGCGATGACGGATATGCCCGCGTCGACGGATTCCACGATGGTGTCGGCCGCGAACGGCGGCGGCACGAAGATCAGCGAAGCGTCGGCGCCAGTTTCCGCGACGGCCTGCCCGACGGAATTGAACACTGGCACGTCGTCGTCAAACATCTGGTCGCCCCGACCGGGGACCACGCCCGCCACGAGGTTCGCGCCGTACTCTCGGCACCGCAGGGCGTGGAAGCTTCCCTCCCTGCCGGTGATTCCTTGCACCAGTAATCTGGTCTCGCTGCCCACGAGGATGCTCATCTGCTCGCTCCTGCCTGTGGAGAGTTTTTCATTTGATGCTTGCCCGGACGGTCCACACCGAGATCATTGACCGGATGCCCGCCACGGAGAATCGTCGCCTCGATGTGCGCGGCAATGATCGACCCCGGCCGTCAGCTCAACCTAACTTGCCGATAGCGTCAGCCGCCTGGTTGAGGTTGTCGACCAGTGTGATGTCCAGGTTCGAGTCTCTCAACAGCTCCCGGCCTTCATCGGCGTTTGTGCCTAGCATCCGCACAACCATCGGGCGCATCGCATCGGGCATCTCTTCGGCCGCCAGCAGCACGCCTCGCGCCGCAACGTCGCAGCGGAGTATCCCGCCGAATATGTTGATAAGCACGCGTTTGACGTCGGCGTCAGACAAAACGATCTTGAGCGCCTTGGCGACTTTGGCTTCGTCAGCGCCGCCGCCGATGTCCAGGAAGTTGGCGGGAGCGGCCCCGGCCGCGTGTGTGACGTCCATGGTGGCCATTGCCAACCCAGCGCCGTTCACGATGCAACCGACGTCGCCGTCCAGCTTCACGTAGTTGATGTCGAACTCGCGCGCCTCGATCTCCAGGGCGTCCTCCTGCTCCGGGTCGTGGAGCTGTTGGAGGTCTCGATGGCGGAAGACCGCGTCGTCGTCGACGTTCAGCTTGGCGTCCATCGCCAGCAACCGGCCGTCCGAGGTCACGCCCAGCGGATTGATCTCGACGAGGGAGCAGTCGTTATCCGTGAACACGTTGTAGACGCTGTCCAACAACGTCGAGATCGGCCGGACCAGCTCGGGCGCCAATTCGAGACCGTACGCCAGCTTTCGGCCCTGGAATGGCTGGAATCCGAGCACAGGATCGACAGGCTCGCGCAGGATCTTCTCGGGGGCTGTCTCGGCCACCTCTTCGATCTCCATGCCGCCTGCCGCCGACGCGATGACGACCACACCCTCGACGGCCCCGTCGATTGCCATGCCAACGTAGAGCTCGCTCGCGACATCGACGAGTTCTTCGACCAGAACGCTGCGAATCGGGACGCCTTCGGGTCCGGTCTGGTGGGTCACAATGCTGGAGCCGATGAGGGCTTTCGCGGCTTCGGCGGCTTCCTCGGCGGACGACACAACCTTGATGCCGCCGGCCTTGCCCCTGCCCCCGGCATGGACCTGGGCTTTGACGACAGACCGGCCGCCCAGCTCCCGAGTGATCTCGGCCGCCTCTTCAGGCGTCGACGCCACCCGTCCTTTGGGCACGGGAACGCCCTGGCTGGCAAGAATCTCTTTGGCCTGGTACTCGTGTATCTTCATGAAAGGCTCCGCCTCGTTCGTGTAATCGTCCGGCGATAGGCTATTGTATCAGGCGTCGTAGCACAAGGTCGCCAATCTAATGTCGATCACGTGGAATGAACGTGAGGTTTGGCGCAATCTCGGAGCCCCATCTCAGCAACTCGGTCACGATTCAAACTCGTGGTGTGTTTGGCGGTGGCGCGAGGATCTTACCGCCAGCCGGAGTCTTGTCGTTTTACTCTTCCGCCGCTCGTGTGTCGAACGAAGAAGCCCCGGAGTTTTCCGAGGCTTCTGTAATTCCTGAACAGAGTCGGATCAGATTGGCCGACCAACTTGCCCGATGTCTTCGCACCGGTGTCCGGAGCGCTATTTCCACTCCCAGAGCTGACCTTTCGTGTTCCCGTCGGCATCCACTTCGTATTCGAAGACGGCCGCGACGTCGTTGAGTCTGAGCAAGCTTTCGTGGGTAGTCTGATAGTAAAGTGCGCCTCGATAGCTGATTGAGCCTTCGGGACCGAAGCGGCCAATTCCTTGCCCCTTCCACGTGGCTGATCCCCCATCGGCCGTCATGAGGACACCCTGACCCTCGCCGTACATCGTGCCGCCAGGTCTCATGACTGTCTCGTACGTGGCGATGTCAGTTGCGGGAACGCCAAGCAACGTGCCTGACGCCTGAAATGAGGTTTCCACCCTCGGAGCCCCATCGCTCGACAGTACCCGCTGTGTCGTGATCCTGCCCGTCTCTTCGCCTATTATGTCTCCCAGCATGCCAGCCCTCCTCACTGATATTGCGCATCACGCGGGTGATTGAAACGCATGGATTGTCCCCATTCTAGGGGCCGGCGCCGTGCGGCGCAAACAATTCGCCGCTGATGATCTGGGAGTCTTGCGATCCACTGATCGAGGAGCGTCTGAGACCCAGCAATCGGCGGTTCGACTCACCGAAACGCGGGCATGACCTCTTCCACGAACGCTTGCAGCGCGTCCCACTCGACCGGGGGGCGGATGGCGACGCTCACCCGTGCAGCGCCTGCTTCCTGGTAGCTTCGGATCGTTTCGATGGCCTGCTGCGGCGTGCCAGCCGCCGATCCGGCGATGCTGCCTCGCTCCCGTTCGATCCTGGCGGCGTGCTTAGCGTTCGTGCCCATCCTCATGTGCAGGTTGACGCTCCGTTCGAGATCGGCAGGATCGCGGCCATTCTCCTCGCAGAGGGCGTCCAGAAGGCCGTTCAACCGGGCGAACTCCTCCAGAGGGATGTAGGCGATGTTCCAACCGTCGGCGAGTCGGGCAGCGGTCGGCAGCGTCCGCCGTTCACCGCGGCCGCCGACCACGATCGGCAGACGCTCCTGCACTGGGCGAGGGTAGAGCTTCGCGTCCGTCAGTTCGTAGAACTCGCCGGAGTAGTTCGACACCTCTTCCGTGAGCAACAGCCGGAGTGCCTGGACGCCGTCTTCGAGGCGGTCCGAGCGAACTCCCGGCGAGTCGAACGGAAATCCGTAGGCGGTGTGCTCGGCGACGTGCCATCCGGCGCCGATGCCGAGCTCAACCCTGCCGTGGCTCACGTGGTCTATCGTCATGATGGAGTTAGCGAGAAGCGCGGGGTTTCGATATGTCATGCAGAACACGTGGCACCCGATCCGGGCGTTCTTCGTGTCCGCGGCCAGCGTCGCCATGGCGGCGATCGACTCGAACGCTGGGGAGTTGCCGTCGATCGGGGGCGCCTCGTAGAAGTGGTCCCAAACCGAGATGAAATCGAAGCCGTTGTCGTCCGCGTAACGCCACATTCGCCTGAGCTCATCCATCTCGATGTCTTGTTGTCCGGTGTGCAATCCGAGTTTCAGCCTCACGTTGCCCTCCTTGTTGGTTGTCGATCTGGCATTTCCCGAGCGATGCGTGGAAATTTCGGAGACGTCGCTGTCTAGGGTGAAGCTACTGTATTTACCGGCGCCGATCGTGTCAATTGCCGCGGGCGCTGTGTGTCCTGTCGCCTTGTGACCGCGGCGTCCCAGACCCTCCATCCTTCTCAGGATGGGGATGATGGCACGAGGCCGGCTTCGAATGTCGAAGAGGTCGAGTCGGACGGTCGCTAGGCCCTTGAAATGCTCGATCTCAGCGTGTGGCACGCGCGATGGTGTTGCGTTTATCATGGTGGCGAGTTTGTCATAGGAAGTCTTCGCATCGATGTTTAGGCCTCGATTCTCTATACGCTTCGCCGACGGCGTCCTGATGTTGCTCGCTGTGCTTGCACTCATGGCTATCGCTTCCTGCGGCGGCGATGACGACGAGGATGACTTCGACGAAGACGAACCTGTCGCGGTCGCAGCAACACAGATTCCGGCGATCGCAGCACCCACAGCCGGGCTGCAGGCTTCCTCTGTTCCCGCTTCCACGCCGATCAGTCCATCCACTCCACTTTCCGCCGCCACTACTCCGCAGCCCCCTTCGTCGACACCGCGGGTTAGGGGCGCCCCGGCCGCTCCGGTCACGCCAGCGGGCCGACCAGACGGCATGCCGAAGATAACCACCCAGGTAGACCTGTTGTTCACCGACCTCAACACTGGTCAGCAAGCGTTCGAGGTGGAGACGGAAGCCCAATTCAGCGAATCGCCGAGCGGGGAGATCGTGTCGATCGAGGGATCGCGCGTGCTGGAGGACATGGTTCGCGCGAACCTCCAGTGGCTCGTGGAACGAGGCTACACCGAGTTCGAGGTCTACGGGGTCGAAGGCGACGGCGCCGTGTACTTCGACAGCCAGTTGCTGGCTTCGTTGCGTCACGAGGGATTCGACTACAACGGCCAATACGACGGCCCTCTCGAGGATGACGAGCTCAAGATCGACGAAGAGGAAGCCCGTGGCCGGTACTACTCAGTCGGGCCCCTGCTGCCGTTCATCATGGACGAAGCGCACCGGCTTGGGTTGAAGGTCGCGGTCCTCATCGAATCGCTGGCCCACATCATCAACCGATCCGGGGAATCCGGGATCGGCAGCGAAGGTCTGAGCATATCCGGCAATCTGCCGCCGCTGACGGTTGAACAGGTCCTGACCTTCGTCGATGAAGTGCTGGCCACGGGCGCCGACGCCATCTCGTCCGAAGCGTTCTCCATCGAGTACGACACAGCGATAGCCAACCATCTCGCGGCCAAGGGCGTCCCCTACATGCGGACGGGCGCCGACGTGGGGACTGTGTGGCAAGGCTACTACTACTCCTTCTACCCAGACCAGGAAGAAGTGCGGGACTGTAGACCGTCAGCGAAA
>DCWO01000070.1:0-32422 GCA_002328865.1 Dehalococcoidia bacterium UBA2160
CCAGATGCTTCGCCTGCGGTCTCAGCATGACAGTTCGCAAACGACCGTTGCTGCCATATGCATTGTCCGCCGCGCGGACATAAGATTGCTCAGGGTGAGCGGAGTATTGAGGGCGACGCGTGCGTGAGGGCGGCCCTTCGACGGGCTCAGGGCGAGCGGAATCAGGGTGGAGGTTCGTGGCCCTTCAACAACTCCCGATCTCGATGCGTCGGGACCCAGGGCGAACGATTTGGCGCTAGCCGGTCGGGGTGGGCAGAGCGCGGCGGATCATGGATAGGCTGCCGGCGCCTGCCATGAACAGGGCCGCGGGCGCGACTATGGCGAAGACGACCTCGGAGTCCGCGAGCACCAGGGTGCCCCCGGTTACGAAGACGGTCAGCGTGAATGCTCTGAGCAGCATTTTGGACAAGTGCATGCACCTATGTCGTCGTTGGTGTCTACACCCATTCTAGTGCCTGCCCGAGCTTCAGTCAATCAATCGACGTCCAGTTTTACGATGACCGCGGCGTTGGCCATGATCGTCCAGTCGCCGGAGCCTTCTCGGCCCTCGACCGCCATCCCCCCCTGAACGACACGCAACGTCGGGCCGCCGTAGGGAAGCGCTGACAGCACCACCTGATGATCTACCTGGTCGGGCTCAGGAACGGCGACGGTGACCTCGACCACCATGCTCTCGGCCGTCTCCTGATCAAAAAGCCCCACGAACAGGATGCTGCCGTGGTGGATTGCGTCCCAGACGGCCCTTTGGGCAGCTTCGGTGTGGCTCCGACCGTGTAGGGATACTCCGGTCCCGAGCTCCAATATGGCGGGTTTGAGAGGCATGTCCGACTTCCTTTCGATAGGCGGTTCAGTTGTTGTGCAATCATCCCAGAATTGCTAGAATCCGCGCAAGAGCAGATCGGGCTGTAGACAGCCTGGCCACATCACGGGAATGCGTTGGCGGGTGTAACTCAGGGGTAGAGTATCTGCTTCCCAAGCAGAATGTCGTGGGTTCGAATCCCATCACCCGCTCCAATCAAAGCGTCCGCCCCGACGGGTCGGGGAGTCCGATGCGGAGGCGCGCAGAGAATGGCTTCCAGTCGAACCCCCTGGGCGTTGTGGCTTCGAGCCTCCCAGTCAACCCTCGCCAACCCGGTAGGCTTCCTATATTTGTTCCGCTGGCTCACGCTTGTCCTGGCCGTGTTTCTGGTGGCCAACGGGTCCGCGCGAGAGATCAACCTCCGATACGAGCCTGCACTGCTCTTGTACGCGTTCGCTCATCTCGCGGCAGGCACCGCCTACTCGGTGAGGATCTACCCCATGATGAGGTCGCCTCGCGGCACTCCGATGGGCACGCCCTCGGTCGAGCTCATCGCTGTCGGTGTGGCCGACATGGCTGGCAGCCTCGCGTTGATCTACTTCAGCGGCGGCTGGGGGAGCCCGTTCTGGCACTTCGCCGTCACCTCGATCATGGTTCCGAGTTTCCTGCTCGGCTCGTTCCGCTCCCTGATCACCGTCTCGGGTTTCGCCGCGGGTTACGCGGTGGTCGTGGGCTTGGGCGGCAACGGATTCGACGCGGCTTTGGCTGAAGGACAGAGATCGTTTTTCTTCGGCAACATCACCACCGCGTATCTGATCGCGATCGTCGTTGCCTACATCGGCGCGCTTTTCAGGACGCTGCAAGATCAGAGGGCCAGGACAAGGATGGCTCTTGACGACATGGAGGTCTTGTTCAGGGTGGCCGAGGCCGTCGTGCAAGGCGGATCCGAGAGTATTGCCCTCACCGCCGCGGTCGCCCAGACGGCCCGTGATATGACGAACATCACCAATCTGTCGATCCTGCTGAAGGATGACGCCAACGAGCTGTCGGTGGCGTCCTCGACGACCGGCTTGGAGCACCTGTCGATCTCCTTGGCCGGCGATGCGGCAACATCTCGACAAACGAAGACCGAGTCCACCAGCGACGCGACCGGCTACGCTGTCCCGCTAATGGCCGAGGGCGAGGTCCTGGGTGTGCTGCTGGCGAGCGTGCCGAGATCCGGTGACCGAGGAGCGTCGTCCGCCCAGCTCGTCGAAACCGTTGCCCGGCAGGTTGCCATCGGCATCCACAACGCATCGCTGGCAAGGCAGAGAACCGACCTGGCCGCGCAGGAGGAGAGGGCGCGAATCGCTCGGGAGATACATGACGGCATCGCGCAGGCCATCTTCATGCTGAGCCTCCAACTGGAGACCTCGGCCGAGCTCGCCGACCGTAAGGCTGAAGGGCTGCCGGACCGGCTTCGTCAGATGGTGGCGCTGTCGAAGGAGACCCTCCTCGAGGTCCGCCACTACATCTTCGACCTCAAACCGTACCTTGCCGGCCAAAAAGGTGTCGGCGAGATGCTTTCGAACCAGGTCAACGAGTTCACACGCGTGTCGGGACTCGATGCGGCGGTCGAGTTGGCGGGCGAAGAGCGGCCGGTCTCGGTGTCGGCGGCAACCTGCTTGTACCGCGTGACGCAGGAGGTGCTGGCCAACGCCCTCAAGCACTCGGGCGCCCAGCACGTGAAAGTCACGCTCCGGTTCGCGGAGGGTCGTGTCGGCTTGGACGTCGTCGACGACGGCTGCGGATTCGAAGTCGACGCGGCGACTCTTGGCCACGGCATCGGCAACATCAATTCGCGCGTCGCCGAACTCGGCGGTAAAGTGGACCTCCACTCTACGCCGGGACAGGGCACCCGAGTGCTCGTCGATCTACCTGCCTAGACAACAAGAAAGGCCGCGATGGCCGGAGAGGGCCAGCTCATGGCAACGAACAAGATAAGACTGATGGTCGTCGACGATCACGAGGTGGTGCGAACCGGGCTTCGCGCGATACTCGAGCCGGAGGACGACATCGAAGTGGTCGCCGAAGCGCCGTCCGCGGTGGAAGCCGCGCGCCAGGCCGATGCGCACCAACCGAACGTGGTCCTGATGGACGTTCGGATGGAAGGCATGAACGGAATCGAGGCGTGCAGGATCATCAAGAACTCCCACCCGGATATGGCCGTGCTGATGCTGACGTCGTTCAGCGAAGAAGAGGCCGTGACCTCTGCTATCATGGCGGGCGCGTCAGGCTTTCTGCTCAAGAACGTCGGGAGGGCCGAGTTGCTGAAAGCCATCCGCGCCGTGGGCGCCGGCCAGAGCCTCTTGGACCCGGCGGTGACGCGATCCGTGATCGACCGCTACGCGAAGCTCCTGGAGTCGGAGCGCGACCGTGCCGTCGACGCCATCTCCGACCGGGAACGAGAAGTGATCACCCTGGTCGCGCAGGGGATGACGAATCGGCAGATCGCCGAACAGTTGGTCATCAGCGAAAACACGGCGCGCAACCACGTGAGCCGCATCCTGGAGAAGCTGAACCTGACACGACGAAGCGAGGCCGCCGTATTCGCGGCCCAGCACGGCCTGCTGCCGGAGGACGGGTGATCGCCGACTGCCAAGAGAGCATCGGAACTCGCGCTCGGACGGGTCCTTCGACAAGCTCAGGACGAACGGGATTGGGGTCACGATCAGATTTGGAAACCCCACAATATCCAGTTCGTGTCTCGATACTCCGGATGCAGAATACTCCGTTCGTGGTGAGCTTGTCGAACCACACCGATCAACAACATTCGAAGTGCAATATGAGGAGCGAAATTGAGAAGAATCGGAATTGACGTAGGCGGCACTTTCACTGACTTGGTCGTCGCACAAGACGACCGACCCCTTCAGTTTTTCAAAACCCACTCGACACCCTCGGACCCTTCCCTCGGCGTTCTCCAAGGACTGACCGACGTCGCCGACGACTCCGGCCTTTCGGTCACCGACCTACTGTCGGACGTCGAGTTGATCGTCCACGGAACGACCGTCGCCACCAACACGCTGATCGAGCGCAAAGGCGCGAAGGTCGGGTTGGTAACCACCGATGGCTTTCGGGACCTGCTGGAGATGAGAGAGGGACTCAAGGAAGATCGCTACAACCTCCGCATGCAGCCCGTCGAACCGCTCGTGCCGCGCTACCTGCGTGTCGGCGTCCCGGAGAGGGTCCGCTGGGACGGGCAGGTGCACACGCCGATCGACGTCGAGCGCCTCACCGCCGAGCTCGAGAGCCTCAAAGCCGAAGGCGTCGACTCTCTGGCGGTCTGCTTCCTGTTCTCGTTCATGAACCCGGACCACGAGCTGGCGGCGGAACGCGAGATACGCCGCATCTTCCCCGATGCGTTCGTTTCGCTGTCGCACCAGGTGCTGCCGCAGATCAAGGAGTTCGACCGCCTCAGCACCACGACGCTCAACGCGTACGTCGGACCGGCTCTGGGCAGTTACCTCTCGCGTCTCCGCTCCAGGCTCGGCGAGCAGGGCGCCGGATCGAAAGTGCTGGTCATACAGTCCAACGGCGGGACCGCGCCCATCGCCGACTCGGTCTCGTTCGCGGTGCGATCGATCCTGTCGGGACCGGCCGGCGGGGCGAAAGGCGCTGCCCACTCCGCAGTCGCTTCCGGCGAACGAAACGTCATCGCCCTCGACATGGGCGGCACTAGCACCGACATCTCGATAATCGAAGACGGCAAGCCCCACATCGCCGGCGACAAGTTCGAGGCAGGCTGGAAGATCGCCGTGCCGACAATCGACATCCACACGCTCGGGGCGGGCGGCGGCTCCATCGCGCGCATCGACCTCGGCGGCATCCTCAAAGTCGGGCCAGAAAGCGCGGGGGCCGATCCCGGCCCCGCATGCTACGGTCTCGGCGGCGAAGAACCGACTGTCACCGACGCGGCGCTGGTCCTCGGCTGGCTCGACGGCAGCACCTTCCTCGGCGGCCGCGTAGCCCTCGACGTCAGCCAGGCAGAGCAAGCGATCCAGAACCGCATCGCCGGTCCGCTGGGCATTACCGTCACCGAGGCGGCCACCGGCATCCTGCGAGTGGTCTCCAACTCCATCGCCGAAGGAATCAGACTGGCGTCAGTTCGCAAGGGTCTCGACCCTCGGGAATTCTCGCTGGTCGCGTTCGGCGGCGCGGCGGGATTCGTGGCGGGCAGAGTGGCCAAGGACATCGGGATAAGGAAGGTGCTGGCGCCACAGGCCGCGCCCGTGCTCTCGGCCTACGGAATGCTGGCTTCCGATCTCCAATACGACTACTCGAGGTCGTACCCCGCGGGGCTCGACGACCTCGGTCTGGAGACGGCACGCACGCTGCTACGAGACATGGAAGCGGACGGCCGAAGACGGTTGGCGGGCAACTCGATAGCTCCGGGGCAGGTGCGCGTCGAGTTCAGCGCCGACATGCGGTACCTCGATCAGATATACGAGGTGACGGTCCCTGTCCCGAACCTGGACCTGCCCGGCCGCGAGCTCAAGACGGCGTGGGCGGAAAGCTTCCACCAGCGGTTCGAAGAACTGTACTCATACAAGCAAACCGATCAGGAGATCAGGCTCGTGACGCTGAGGGCCGCGGTCATCGGGACACTGCCCAACCTTCCAGAATCGGCGCCTGACGCTCAGGCTTCTGAAGACGGAGGCGGTGCACGCACTCGAAGAGCGCACATCGAAGGATGGGAAGATGTTGGGCTGTTCGACGCGTCGCTTCTTCCAGCGGGGTTGCGCGTGGCAGGTCCGGCGATCGTCGAGTCCCAGTTCAACACCGTGGTGGTCGGTCGCGGCGAGGACGTCAGTGTCGACGGTCATGGAACCCTCGTCATGAACGTTGCCGCGGACGAAGACGAAACGATTGCGGAGCTCATGGCGTCGCCGACCGATCCTGTCACACTCGCGGTCGTCGGAAACCGGCTGGAATCCATAGCCATCGAGATGATGGACGTCATGCTTCGGACCTCGATGTCCCAGATACTCAACTCAAGCCGGGACTTCTCGACTGCTGTTTTGGACAAAGAGTGCAGGCTCGTCGCCCAAGGGGAGGGCATCCCGGTTCACGTCAGCGCGCTGCCCATAGCCGCGATGGCCGTTGCAGATCGCTTCGGCGACGATATCCATCCGGGCGACATGTTCGCGCTCAATGACCCTTACGCCGGCGGCAGCCACCTTCCGGACGTCACGATAATCAAGCCCGTGCACCAGGACGGGGAGCTGTTGTTCTACACGGTGAACCGGGCGCACCACAGCGATATCGGCGGGGCCACTCACGGGGGATACAACCCGGCGGCCTCCGAGATCTTCCAAGAAGGGTTGCGGATCCCACCGGTGCGCATCCACGATCGAGGCGCGCCCCGAGACGACCTCATGGACATGATGGCGGCCAACGTCCGGCACCCGGAGAACTTCCTCGGCGACCTGAACGCCCAGATCGGCTCGGTGTCGACAGCCGAGCGTCGAATCCGCGAGTTGCTCGACCACTACGGCCCCGGTCCGTTGGTGGCGGTGATCGAAGGCATACTGGCCGCGACCGAGCGTCAGGTGCGCGGCTTCATCTCGGAGTGGCCCGACGGCGTGTATCGGGGCGAATCGATGGTCGACGACGACGGCTTCGACGCCAAGCTGGTCCCGATCAGGGCGGAAGTGACTATCAAAGGCGACTCGATGACCATCGACCTTAGCGAGTCCAGCCCGCAGGTCACGGGGTTCATCAACAGCGCCTACGCCAACACCCGTTCGATCGCCCACGCGGCGATCATGTACATGGCCCCGTACGACATGCCCAAAAACGAAGGGTCGATGGGACCGGTCACCGTCATTGCACCCAAGGGCCTGGTCGTGAACGCGCTGCCTCCCGCGCCGGTCTGCATGAGCACGAACCACTGCGCCGAGGAGATAGTAGAGGCCGTCTTCAAGGCGCTCGCCCCAGCGGTTCCAGATGCAATCAACGCCGGGTTCTCCCGACGTCTCCGATACGCGATCTACGGCCGCGACCCCAGGACGGATCGAGAGTTCATCTGGCACTTCTTCATGGCCCGCGGCGGCGGAGGCGCGTCGCGTGGCTACGACGGCTGGCCCAACGTCGGCGAGGTCAACGTGGCGGGCGGCATCCGTTCCCCGAGCGTGGAGGTCACCGAAGAGCGGTTCCCGTTGTTCGTGGTTAAACACGAGCTCCGACCCGACTCGGCGGGCGCAGGCCAGTGGCGAGGCGGGCTCGGCGCGGTCTGCGAGATCATCTACGAGGGCACGGACGGCGCCGCAATGAACACCGCGGGAGACGGCATCGTGGTCCCGCCCTTCGGTCTCTTCGGCGCCGACGCCGGCATGCCCCATCGGTACAGCCTGGTCAAAAACGGATCGGAGCGACAACTCGGCTCCAAGGAGACCGGCATCGTCCTGGACCCCGGAGACCGCATCATCGCGCTGTCCTCCGGAGGAGGCGGCTACGGCGACCCGGCCGATAGGGCCAAGGAGTCAACGAACTGGGATACGATCAACGGATACATGACGAATGGGGATAGCTCGACCTGAGGGCAGAGGCCATCGGAGAGTACAGAGAGCGGTGTTCTGGCCCTTCACGGCCAAACGGGGCGCCACAGGCTCGGCCTGAAGACCGAGGCCACCGGATTGAGTAGATAATGGTGCTCTGGCCGTTCACGGCCAAGCCGAACAACCAATGCGAGAGGCGACATGGCATACACCGTCGACGAAAACTACAAGAGCAAAGCTCGCAAACCCGATGACTTCGACGAGTACTGGGACGGTGTGCTCGCGGACGCGGCGGAAGTCCCATTGGAGCCGGAAGCGGTTCCCGAGGCGTTGCGGTCCTCCGATGACATCGAGGTCTTCCAGGTGTCTTACAACAGCGTGGACAACGTTCGAATCGCGGGCTGGTACTGCTTGCCTCGAGAGCGAACCGGCCCGCTGGCCGCCGTGATGGTCGTGCCCGGATACCAGAGCGACCCGCCCATCACCAAGGAGTGGGCCCGACGAGGATACGCGACATTGTCCGTCGCGCCCAGGGGTAAGCTGCGCAGCAACCGCCAGTTCAACCCCGGCTACCCCGGCCTGCTGACATACGGAATCGTCGATCGCAACGCCTACTCGTATCGAGGTTTCTACGTCGACGCCTGGCGTGGGATCGATTTTCTGCTATCGCGTGACGAGGTGGATTCCGGCAGGATCGGCGTAACGGGCAGCAGCCAGGGAGGCGGACTGACCATCGTCGCCGCCGCCATGCGTCGGGAGGTCAAGGCGGCAGCGGCCGGAGCCCCGTACCTTACCGGATTCCTCGACTCCATTGAACTCACGCACACGTATCCGTACCAGGAGATCAACGACTACCTTAGGCTTCATCCGGAGAGCCGCGGCGAGGTCGAGGAGACCCTGAACTATTTCGACGGCATCAACTTCGCGGACAAGATCACGTGTCCGATCATCGTCAACGTCGGGCTGCAGGACAACGTCTGTCCGCCGGAAACCGGATTCGCCCTGTTCGACAAGATCGAGAGCGCCGACAAGAGGATGTACCCATACGACCAACAAGGACACAGCGCCGGCCGAGCGGAGCACGCACCGATCATCGAAGCTTTCTTCGCCCGACATCTGGCCTAGCAGGCGCCCGCAGATTCGCATCACGTGTTGAGAACTTGTGCCTGGATGCAGGCGTGGCGAGGGCTTGAGTCTGGTTTGGTCCAGCCTTACAATTGGTGCCGAAGCAACCGAGGAGTGGGGTGGCGGTCTCGCGCTATTGCCGACCGTCGGCAGCGTCCCACACGAAAGCAGGCATCATGGCTGATCGCGGAAGCCAGGACGGCTCGCCCGAAGCGCCCTCGTCTCTGGCGGGACCTCCCATCAATCCGGAATTTGAAGCGGCGCTGGACGAACTCGTCGCCGTTGCCGGCGACGGACACAAGGCCGGCAGCCGATTCTTCAACCCTTCCGATGAGTGGCTGGTCAGCCAAGCCGGCGTCTACGGCGATCTGTCGTCTCGAGAGCAGGCTTCGATCATGGCCGAGACGCGACAGATCGACCTCGAAGCGGAGCAGGCCAACGCCGAAGGCAAAGCCGCCCCTCGGGCAGGTCCCGACGTGGCCGTGCCGCTGTCCAGCGGAGGGTTGGCATTCTACAGCCAGCTAGGCGTCGTGCGGCGTCCGGACCTCACGATGTATTTCATCGACGGTTTCGACAGGAACCGCGACGGCTTGGCTTTCGACGAAGATAAGCAGGCCCTTTTTACTGACGTCTTCCGCAACATCGCTCTGCGATTGAAAGAGCATTTTGCATCGGGCGAGACCGTGGTACAGTCCGACCGGCAGATATGCGACGCGCCCGGCCGTTCGTTCCACGCGCGGCAACTGTTGTTCGGCGCCCACTATGTGCAGATTCCGCTCATGTGGCGACAGCTCACGTTCGACCTCCCCGAGGAACAGCGCCCTGACGCTCCCGACATCCTCGAGGTCTCGATTCCCGACTGGCTCAACGATCTGGGATTGAGTGAGGAGTTGAAGGAGCGCATCGGGGAGTCCGGTGTCACCCAACTGATATTCAAGGCGCCCACCAAAGGGCTTTCGCTCCACCTCGGCTTCGACTACGTTGGCGAGCACAAGATGGGCCCGCTGTCCATCGCCATGCACCAGGTGAAGCAGGCGAACGGGATCGCGATTCAGGCCGCGTTGAGCGTGGCGCGGGCCCGGTCGGCGGACGGCAGCAAAAAGAACACGGCCCTCGTGACGATCGGGCCGTCTCTGCACGGCAAGAGCACGTTGACCATCATGATGGAGTTGGCCGACAGCGAGCTTGGACGCCTCCTCGGACTGTCTGACGATTCGGAAGAAGGCATCTACCCGATGAACGACGACATCGTCCTGGTCCGACCGCTGGAAGAGCCAGTCGAATCGGCGCGCAGCGGTGGGCGATTCAGGATCTCTCACGGAATCGACGGCACCGAGAACAACTTCTACGCCATGCCGTTCGGCGTGTCCGAGCAAGACGACCCGATCACCTACGACGCCATTCGCGGGTCCACGGAAGACCCCAACACCCACGAGCTGCTGGAAAACATACCGACCGAGCTCGACACCGCAACACCGAACTTTCTCGAAAATCCCGTGCGCAACATGCGGGCTGTCCTCTCCCGGAGCCGTCTCCGAAGAATGAAGAACGTCGACCATCTGCTGGCGGCGATAACCCGAGATCGAGTCAGCGAATCGGCATACGTCCCGATGGAGGACATGGACCGCGTCTTCTGGCAAGCGGTGATGCGTCAGAACACGGTCATCCCACCGTTGCGGAAGCTCAGCCTCGAACAGTACGTGCGCGTGCTGATGTACGGGGAAGCGGTGCAGATGGGCGCTGCCATCGGCGCCATCGGCAGGCCCTACGTCGAGTACTTCTCCGACCCGTTCATCATCGGTCTCGAGAACGAAAACGCCAACCTGATGCACCATATTCTGCAGCAGATGGCGTGGGGAGGAATGCCCCAGGAGTTCTACGTATTCAACACGGGCGGCGTCGGCGCGGACTCAGACGAGGAGGCAAGCGGAGCGCTCTACAAAAAGATTTCGAAGGACCTGACGTTGACTTTGCAGGAAGCCCTGTTGAGGGACGCAGTCAAGTTCGAGTTCGACGGGACGCTGCGGTCCGACGTCGCTGTCGCCGTCGTAAATTCGCAAGGCGATGAAGTCTTGAACTTGCGAGAAGACTGGCTGCCGAGCGAGATCTATGGTCGAGCAGACTACACCAAGCGGGTTACGCAGTTGCTGCGCAGGCGATACTACGGCCTTGACGCCACTGACAAGGCGGGCATCTTGCGATACACCAAGGTCAGCGACGCCGTAATCGACCTCGCCGACATTCCGCCGCCCCAAAACGAGCGAGAGTTAACGTGGCTCCTGTCGTATTACTGGCACGTCGGCTCGGCTTGCAACTCGGCCGTCGAGTTAGCCCAGGCTCGCGGCCAGGGCCGGTCCCCGCTGCCGCACATTCTCCGGTCGCTCCAACGGATCTACGAAACCGCGTCGGCCCATGGCCTCGATGTGCCCGCCGAAGGTCGCGACGCGCTGCGAACCTTGGGTTTTCGAATCGAAGGGTAATCGCGTCCACTCGAAAAAAGCGGCGTTTGTCGGGCAGTGACCCGCCGTCCGGCCTGTCGCCGAGATCATTGATGGCGCACTCAGATCAGGAATGACGACATGACGATGACACAGCCACCGGACTTCGACCAGTACTGGGCAGCCGTAGCTGACGATCTCAGAGAGCTCCCGGAGCGGCCGGAGATCGACCCCTTGCCGGTGCGCAGCACCGATTTCGCCGACGCCTACAGCGTCAGACTGACGAGCGTCGGACCGTACCGCCTGTTCGGCTACCTGAGCATTCCGAAAGGCGATGGCCCGTTTCCCGCGATCTACTGGGCGCCAAAATACGCCAGCGTGTTGGAGCCGGTTCCCCAGGGAACGGCAAACGAGATACGACGCCAGTACGTTACGTTCGCGTGCTCGGGCAGGGGACAACGCAACGCGGATCAACCGTTCGCGGCGATGTTCCCGGGGCTCCTCACCGAAGGCATCGAAAGTCCGGACAGCTACATTTTCCGAGGCATCGCCGCGGACGCCGTTCGAGGTCTGGAATACGTCGCGTCGAGACCCGAGGTCGACCGGTCGCGCGTCGTGGCGATGGGGAACGACATAGCTCTGATCGCCGCCGCTCAGGGCACCGGCGCCACCCACGTGGTCTCGACTCCCGCGCTGTTCGTCGACACGATCGACCGCGCTTCTCAGACATCTGCATACCCTCTGGAGGAGATCAACGACTACCTCCGGCACAACCCGTTCAGTCGAGAGGACGCCCGCCGGTCGTTGAGCTACTTCGACCTGCGCTGGCACGCGCCTCGATTCACCGGAAAATCGCTGCTCATGGCGGACGCTCCTGACGGCGTCCTCGACGCGGGCGCCGTCAATGCAGTCGCGGCCGCGTCGCCCGGCGATTCGACCGTCCACGAGTCCGAGAGCTCAAGCTACCTCGACGGCATGGTCATCGAGCGATGGGTCGCCCGCGAGTTCGGCTTCGACGAGCCGATCGTCCCTGAGCACTGGAGATGAATGTGGCTTCAGTGAAGATCGAAAACGCCAGCTTCGTCATTACGGTCGATCCCGACCGCAGGATCGTGGCCGACGCGTCGATCCTGATCGAGGGCGACCGCATCGCCCGCGTCGCCAAGGCTGACGATCTCCGCGATGCGTCGGCCGACAGGGTGATCGACGCATCAGACATGGTCGTGACCCCCGGGTTCGTGAACGGGCACATGCACATCAGCTACGCCCATGCCACGAGAGGCATCTTCCCCGACGACCTGGGGCCGGAATACCTGCCCAACGTCTTCGGCCTTCAGTCGGTCATGACCGAGGAAGAGGAGCGGCTGACCTCCCTTCTCGCCTTGACCGAGTTGCTGAAGCACGGCACGACGACGCTGCTGGACCCCGGCAGCACCAAGCACATCGAGGCGTGCATGGCCGCGTACAAGGATTCCGGGTGCAGGATCATCACGGGACGACATGTCACGGATCGACCCAACCCTCTGAACGTGCCGGTGTACCCGACTGCCGAGGCGATCGAGATCACGCGGCGGACGATCGAGGATATGGACGGCCGGCTATCGGGCAGGATGCGGGCGTGGGCGATGCCGTTCTCGCCAGAATACGCAAGCGACGAACTGCTGCTGGCGTGCCGCCGTCTAGCCGACGAGCGTGACACCGGATTGACGCTCCACTTCAACGTGGGTGGCGCGACCGCCGAGAAGTACATGAGCCGGTACGGCGTTACCCCGACCCGACGGCTGGCCGACCTCGGGGTCCTGGGTCCCAACGTGACCCTCGCCCATGGCCTCGGCATCTCGCGGGATGACGTTGACGTCGTAGCCGTGACAGGTGCAAGGGTCGTCATGTGCCCGACCGCGGCGGTCAAAGGCGGCGCGGGGATGGCCAGCACGGCCCTGCTGCCGGAGATGCTGGAGGCCGGGGTCGACGTCGGCCTCGGGACCGACGCGGGCAACAACTCCAACCTGGTGGAGACGATGCGGTCGATGTACCTGGCGGCCGTTCTGTACAAGGACGGCCGTCGAGACGTGACGCAGGTCCCGGCGGAGACGGCGGTCGAGTTGGCGACGTTGCGCGGGGCACGGGCACTCGGCCTCGGCGACGAGATCGGGTCCGTCGAGGAAGGCAAGCGCGCCGACCTCGTGCTGTTCGACACACGGCGGGCCGAATGGCGCACGCTGTTCAACCCCGTCAACAATCTGGTCTACAACGCGGACGGACGGAGTGTGCACACCGTGATCGTCGACGGACGGGTGGTCGTCGAAGACCACGTCCCGGCATTCGTCGATGAGTGGGAGCTGATCCAACAGGTGCAGCGCATCGGAGAGGACATGCTCGCCCGCACCGGCGTCCGATTTCCGTCTCGCTGGCCGATCGGGTAGACGCCAGATCGTCAGAGACGCCTTCCCCGTCTCTGGAACCTCGTGCACCTCCAACCTGCTTGGAAAGGGCGCATTTCGCAAAGCATTCTATTGAAACTCGACCATCTGCGTGTGATATACTTGCGGAACAATTGTTCTATTCAGGCTGGTCAGGCGAGACGGACGAGATCGGCTTCATTGGGCGTCGGTGGGCGGATTCAGGAGGCGACATGGCTCAGGCATCATTGGCTCTGACAGGACTGGAGCAATCGCTCCAAACGGTCGTCGTATCGCGTCAGAAGGACTTCGACCAACTTTTCGAAGGATTCAAAAAGATGCGCGCGGTTTCGTATGTGAGCTCAGCTGAGGTTCTGCTCGATTTCTTAGACACTAAAGGATTCGATCACATCGAACTTTTGGTGGGCGAGGGCATCAACTCAGGACAGTTCAAGGATGATCTCCGTCAGAAAAGCGCCGAGGTCACCGAGAGACTAGCGGGCGAGCTGGAAGCGGGGCGGCTCCGGTTCCTCGTGTCGCGTCGCACGATCCACTCGAAGTTCTTTATCCTCTCCGATGAAGAGCGCACCCGTGTGATCGTGACCAGCGCGAACCTGACTCAGACGGCCCGGCGCGCCACGAACCAAACCAATTACGCACTGTACGTGGACCTGGCTGCCCTTGATCCACTGCTGGAGCGATTCGAAGAGGACTTTCAGAAACATTGCAAGGATTCAGAAGTGTTTATGGGGGACCTGATTGACCTGCTTGACAAGAGACGCGAAATCCCGCGAGAGCAGGTTGTGTCTGTATGGTTGGAGTCCACTGGAAACGGGCGCCGAAGCGACACCGAGGTGTACGCGGCGGTTGAAAACATGGTCACGCAGGCGCTGTCGAATCGGGAGGAGTTGGAACAACCTGTGGTCCGCTTGGAGTTACCCGCCACGCCCGCCGCAAGGAAAGACTCGCAGAGACTGCTCAAACCGCTGGGCGCCGATGGAAAGACAAGCTCAGTTATCGTAACCCCCGCCAAAGCGGTACGTTTCATCGAAGAGCAACTCGGCGTGCCGCTGCTCCGCTGTGATGTAGCGAAACAGGAGTTGTGGTTGGGTTTTCGCGGGAGCATCAGCCGTGTGGACGCCCCCGACGGACCAGTTGATGAGATGCGTGGGTCGCTCGTCGATCTGGAGTCTTATATCGACATGGTCGAGCTTGGTCAATGTCCAGACCCCCTGTTCGCGAAAATGAGCATGTTCGAGGCGCTCCTATACATCTTGGGCACCCCATTCGCCAACGAGCAGATGAGGGACAGGCGGAGCCGGTTGGGATCCGTGAATAGACGCGGACCAAGGTACATGTACATCTACGGCCCTGCCCAAAACGGCAAGACGACCTTCTTGCGCTACAGCCAGATGCTCATAACAGGAACCCTCATTGATGGACTCCGGGCCGAATCACTTAAGAAGCGGCAGATAGAGGCGGTGCAGGCGTTCGGCACCTGCTACCCCTTGATGTTCGACGACGTAACTGCTGTGACGGGCAAGACCTTCGAGCACATTGCGAAATCGCATTGGGAAAGCGCCTGGACAGAGACGGGCATATTCCCGCAACTGGTGTTCACTTCCAACAGCATCAGATTGCCCGATTGGGCGAAGTCTCGCATGAAGAGGATCGACTTTGACGTTCATTTCGTTCCCACCACCGAGACTCAAGAGCGACTCTCCCGCATCCTGGAGAAGCCCAACCAGATGTTCGGATGGTTTGCCCGACGCTATCTGGAGCGAATCCGCCAGCGAGGGTGGTTTGGCGACGATGAATTGGAAACCGCGCGCGCCGTCATGGCGGACCTATATGCGGCGGCTGGACGCCAGAAGCCCGCGTATTTTCCGACGCAGCCGCTAGAAACCCTGTACGACCCTGACCTCCGCCTGTGGAAGGAATTGGTACGGCAGAAGAAGGTCGCTGTCTCCGATGAAGGGGACACGACGGTAATCGAGTTCTCCGATGATCTGGAGCCCAGTGAACTGGCCGAATACCGTGCCGCCCTGCCGCAGACGATCAAATACCGCCGAACGGGCAAAACCCTCATAGTCGAAAATCCAGAATACCTCCATTCGTGGTTGGACAGCAACAGTCACGGCAGACCCTGGTGGAGACGACTGCTCCGTAGGGCGTAGACCCTTGTGCTGTCACCTGGTGTACTTGAGACGCGCGCCGCCGGATTCTCGTCTTCCTGATTGCCTCGTGGCTCAGATCTATGTCGCCAATCCTGGCTGCCCACACGCAACTCGATGCTGCCCGCACATGATTGTCCGCCAACAAACGTATGGACAATTAGTCGCGTTCGGTATATGATTGCTCTTGCAAGTCTTTGCAGGAGCAATCAATGAGCTGTGAGAGCGCGACCGCACTGGCCCTCAAAGAGTCCGGCCACAGGCCCACGCCCCAACGTCTCATGATCCTGTCTGCGGTGCGTCACACCCCCGGGCACGTGACCGTGGTGCAGATCGTGGAGCAGATCAAGGAGTCTTACCCGTTTATCGACCCGTCCACCGTGTACAGGACCCTGGCCGTGCTCAAGGAGATGCGGCTGGTGTCCGAGACGGACATGGGTGCGGCCGAAGCCGTGTACGAATGGATAGGCCAAGCCAGGCACCACCACCTGATCTGTCGGATGTGTGAAGGCGTGACCTTGCTTGAGGACAGTCACCTGGACGGCGTCAGTGCTCATATTCGACAGAACCACGGTTTCGAGGCGGACTTCGATCACTTCGCCATATTCGGGGTCTGCAAGAAGTGCGGCGAAGAGGCCGACAATGAATAGCCTATGTTCCGTTCGGGCGCGTACAATCGCCCGATTCTCGGAATTGGAATTGTCCGTGGGGTTGGCGGTGGAGACGTGGAGGAGGACAGAAGATCATGGAAATTGAATCCGGAGCGCTGGCGGCCCTGACCCTGGGGTTTCTGTTGGGCTTGAAGCACGCCACCGACGCCGACCACGTGGTGGCGGTTTCGACGATTGTGTCCGAGTACCGGAACGCTTGGAGAGGCATCTGGGTCGGCGCCTCTTGGGGTCTTGGACACACGACCCCTCTGCTGATCCTTGGCGTCATCATACTGGCGTTCAAAGAGGCCGTTCTTGACCGGTACGAGACCATCGCCCCCGGGTTCGAATTCGGCGTGGGGATCATGCTGGTGTTCCTGGGAATCCAGGTGTACTGGAACTTGAAACGCGACCGCGTGCATGTCCACGAACATGTCAGCGATGTCGAAGAGCCGCATGTCCACCTGCACGGCACTCACGATGCATCGGCCAGTCCGGATGTCGAAGAACCCCACGGTCTCATACGTCCGGGGAAACCCTTCTTCCGAATGAAATCATACGTCATTGGCGTAGTGCACGGCCTTGCCGGGAGCGCCGCCGTCATGCTCCTGATCCTCCCCAAAGTGTCGTCGTTTTCGGCCGGCGTTGGATACCTTGTGCTGTTCGGCGTGGGCACCATGTTGTCCATGGCCGGGGTAACGCTGCTTTTGGGAATACCCTTCGCGGTCACCGGAGGGTTCAACCGGCTCAGCCAGGTCGTGTCCGGCGTCGCCGGCGGGGCGAGCGTGCTGTTCGGAGTCGGCCTGATGTCCGACATCGCATTCGGGACAGAGCTCATACCCTTCTGACCCGGCGCGGCAATCGCCGTCGTCCGCGGCCAACATCCGGCGCCGGCCGCATCGCCCGTCTGTCATCCTGATCCTTCCGCAGAAGGAGAAGGATCTGCGCCCTGCGAGGCTACACGTTCGCCTTTAAGCCGTCGCCGTTCCGACGGGCGCCCCCGAGATCCGCGCCTGGATTGGACATTTCAGGGCAGTTGTCGGAAAATGCTTGCGACGGATGCCTGTGAGGTTCACACTGCCACGATGAATGCTGTACACGCGCGGATTTCCGATTGGGCGCCGACCATCAGGCAAACCGCTGTCGGCCGCCGGGCGCAACAACGCGTTCCGTTCCGCATCAGCGACAACGGCGACGGACCGCGCCTGGAGAACGAGGCGGCGCTGGCCCGGCTGTGGGCCGACTCCCCTCGGATGTGCGACGTGCTGGAGTGCGCCGACGGCTCTCGATACAAGATCGCGCACCCGGGCGTGCAGAACTCGGCGGCGGGCCCTGACTTCCGAGGGGCCGTGCTGGTGGATCAGGATGGTCGGCGGATGACGGGAGACGTCGAACTGCATCTGGCTGCGCGAGACTGGTACTCCCACGGCCATCACCTGGACGCGAACTACAACGGCGTCGTGCTTCATGTCGTCGTCAACCGGACGGCCCACGAGACGTCGCGGCAGGCATCGAGAATGAACGCCCCTGTGGCCGTCCTATCCACGACATCGAATCCCGACAACCCCACGGAACCTGCCGCCAAGGGCGTGTTCGACGGCTGGGACCGAGACCGTATCGGCGAGCAGCTCGACGTTCTGGGAGACCGGCGCTTCCTAGATCGCAGCCGAGGCTTCCGTATGCAACTGGACGCGGGCGCCGACGCCGACCAAACCGTCTACGAAAGCCTCATGGAGGCGATGGGCTACACCTCCAACACCAAGCCTTTCCGCCAACTGGCCGGGGCCGTGCCATACTCGACCTTGAGGCGGCTGGCGGGGGAACCGGCAGGCGCCCTTGCGGCCGGTGTCACGGCGCTCCTGGCCGACGCCGGTGGACTGATCGAGCATATCGCGCCGCCGGCTCACCGATCACAACTGGTGCGGCTGGCCAGGAAGCTTGGGCGCCCCAAGAGGACCGCCCTTCCTCAATGGAAACTGTTCCGGGTCCGACCGGTCAACCACCCGGCCCAACGCCTCCAGGGCGCCGCCGGCCTGCTGGCCCGGACGGTGCGGACTGGGTTGAGCGCCACGCTTGTCGGCTATCTGGCGGCCGACAGTCCGGACCGGTTGGCGAAAAACCTTCAGGAGCCCCCGTTCATAGGCGCCGGCAGGGCATCGGAGATCGCGATAAACGTCGCGCTGCCTTTCCTTCACGCCCTTGGGTGCGCCGGGGGCGACGCGAGCCTTCGAGAAACCAGTATGGCTGGCTACCGGTGTGCGGCGGCGGCGACGTCCTACGGCTCGTCGACGCGCTTCGCCAAGGGGATGGGCATCCCGACGGATCGCGGATTCCTTGCGACCGCTCGACGGCAGCAGGGATTGCTTCACCTGAACAAGCATCTGCCCAATCTGCTCGATAGCCGCGGTCAGTTCCGCGTGCAGCCCGACGTCGCCTCGATCTCTACCGAATAGAGTCGAGCAACGCCTCGGTCGCGGCTATCTCGCGGCCCTCGCGGACCGGGCTGAACACCGTGAGGGCTTTCTCCAGGTCGGCGACTGCCTTGTCGATCTCACCCCGATCGACGTAGAGGCGAGCCCTGGCCACGTAGGTCGGCCCGTATTCCGGTTCGAGACCGATCGCCGTGTCGAAGTCCTCCAGCGCCAAGTCCAACCTCTCGTCCCCGTAGTAGGCCAGGCCCCGGCCGTAGTAGGCGCGGCCGAACTCAGGCAGCTTGCGGATCACCAGTCCATAGGCGGCGATGGAGTCGTCGAATTCCTGAACCTCCAGGAGCCGGACGGCCCTGCTGTACTCGAACAGCGCCGCGATCTGTGGCGTCGAAGTCGGAGGGGGCTCGGGCGTTGGCGTCGGTTCGGGCGTTGGCGTCGAAGCCGGGGTCGGCGTTGGGGTGGGCGGCGCCGGCGTGGCGGTCGGCGCCGGGGTCGCGGTGGAACTCGGGAGCGGCGCCGGCGTCGCCGTGGGGACCGGCGCCGGTGTCGGAGTTGGGCTCGGCTCCGAGTCCGAACAAGCAGCCAGAATCACCGTGACCACGACGAGCGCCGCGGCCATCATACGCGTCGCTGCAATCTCAGAGAATCGCTGTCGCAGCCTGAAGACCTTCCAGTTCATCGAGTCCACCTCGATGGTTCGCGATGACGAACCGGTACGTCTCGTTCATCGTTTCCTTCGGTCATTTCTTTTTGGTCAGCAGTCGAGGGCGAACTGAACCTAATGGTCGCCGTCGATTCGAAGACAACTTGCAACTCGATTGTAGTTTGACCCGCCATAGCGATCGCCGTCGTTCTCGTTAGCATGAGAATAATTCTACCACCGACGCCTAAACTGCGCTCTTGCGCTCATGCCCACTTGACAACCCAACCCCCTGTGGCCTGACAATCGGTGGGTCCGGTCGATCGATGCGCCGGCCGCACAAACCATTGGACATGAGAGGAGTCATCTTGATTCGAAGTCTAGACGGCATATGGCCCAAGATTCACCCAACGGCGTTCATAAGCGAGGCCGCGTACGTGGTCGGGGACGTTGAGATCGGCGAAGGGTCGAGCGTGTGGCCCGGCGCCGTGGTCCGCGCTGACATGGGGAAGATCACCATCGGGAAGTTCACGTGCGTCCAGGACAACTCCGTCGTGCACGGCGACGACGACGTGGCAGTCGGCGACAACGTCGTGATAGGACACCGGGTCCTGTGTCACGCGAAAACCGTCGGCGACCGAGCGCTGCTGGGCAACGGGTCGACCCTGAACGACGGCGTCGTGATAGGCGACGACAGCGTCGTTGCCTCTGGCACGGTCGTCCTGGACAACATGGAGATTGCCGCGCGTTCGATCGTCGTCGGCATCCCCGGACGCGTAAGAGGGGAGATCCAGGAGCGGCACGTCGAGCTGACCAAGTACTACTGCGACATATACATCCACAAGGCCCAGCGCTACAAGAAACAGGGCAACCTCGAGTCGGAGCGGCCGTGACGGCCACACGAGAGTCCGGGTAGGCTTGGCCCCGGTTCTATCGAGGCCAAAGCGCCGTTATGTGGGCGACTCGATCCACGGTGCTCTGGCCCGTGTGGTCATCAACCAATTACTTTGCGCTCAAGTCAATTCGCCATGCTGATCCTTCCGCAGAAGGCGAAGCATCTGGGCATCAGCCCCCCGTGCGGCACGCGACGAGATTCTTCGCGTGCGCGCTCAGAATGGCGAGAGGAGGTCGCGTCCACGTGATGTGTTGATCGCCAACAGGGCCAAGCCGGTGTCCTGTGCCGGGCACGCGGCGGCCGAATCGGCGACTCGCGCCTAAGCGATCTTCTCGAATCGAACCGCGCAAACCTTGTACTCGGGGATGCGGGACGCCGGGTCCAACGCCGAATTGGTCAGGAAGTTGGCCGCGTGTTCCTGTAGCTTCACGAAGGGCACGAACAGCTCCCCGGGCCGTTGGTTGTCCGAGTGCCTGGCGCGAGCTTCGAGGTCGCCTCGGCGAGATCGCAATCGGACCCATTCGCCGTCATCAATGCCGTATTTGGCGCCGTCGTCGGGGTGGACGGCGATTTCGAGCTCGGGCACGCGTTCAAGAAGCGGCGAGGCGCGGCGGGTGATCGTTCCACCGTGCCAGTGGTAGAGGATTCTGCCCGTGCTGAGGATCAACGGGAATCGCTCCGAAGGCATCTCCTCGGCGGGCGGCCCCTGTTCGAAGGCCACGAATTTCGCTCTCGGTCCTCGCGGGAAGTCCGACTCGTACAGGTATCGGGTTCCGGGGTGTTCGGCGCCAGGGCAGGGCCACTGGATGCCGCCCTCACGGTCGAGGCGATCATGGCTGATGCCCGCGACCATCGGCATGACGCGGGCCATCTCGTCGAAGATCTCTGATGGACTGTCGTAGCTGAACTCGTGTTCAAGCCCGAGCCCGAGCCTCGCGGACAGCCGTCTGCCCAGGTCGGAGAGGATGTCCCAATCCGGGCGACTCTGGCCCACCGCGGGCACGACCTGCCGCACGCGCTGGACCCGCCGCTCCGAGTTCGTGAACGTGCCCTCTTTCTCGGCGAACGAAGCGGCAGGCAACACGACGTCCGCGAGCTGCGCCGTCTCGTGGAGGAACAGGTCCTGCACGACGAGGAATTCGAGGTTGCGAAAGGCCTCCTCGGCGTGGTTGAGGTCGGGTTCGCTGAGCAACGGGTTTTCGCCGACCACGAAGGCCGCTTTCATGCGCCCGTCGTGCATGGCCTCGATCATGTCCGTTACGGCCATTCCGCGCTTCGACGGCAGGCTGCCGCCCCATGCCTGTTCGAAGATCGGGACAGTGTCCTCGCCGACGACCTGATAGCCGGGCAAGAAGTTCGGCAGGCCGCCGATATCGGAGCATCCCTGGACGTTGTTCTGGCCTCGAAGCGGCGAGATGCCCGAGCCCGGGCTGCCGAGTTGGCCTGAGACGAGCGCCAGGTTCACCAAGCCATGGGCGTTGGCGGTGCCGTTGGTGTGTTGGGTGACGCCCATTCCCCAGATCAGGCACGAGCCGCTGAACGGCGGCGCCGCGTAGATGCGCGCGGCGCGGACGATGTCGGCCGCCGGGACCCCGGTGATCGACTCGGCGCGCTCCGGCGTGTAGCCCTCGATTACGCTGCGCCACTCGTCGAAGCCCTCCGTGCGGTCCGCGATGAACTGCTCGTCGGCCAAGCCTTCGTCTAGGACGGCTTTGGCGACGGCGTTCATCAGCGCGACGTCCGTGCCGGGCCGTGGCCGCAGCCAGACCTCGGCCAGGTCGCACATCTCGGTCCGTCGAGGGTTGACGACGATCAACTTCGCCCCGCGCTCGACGACGGCCTTGCGGATGCGGGCGCCGACGACGGGGTGGTTAGAGTTGGGATCGGAGCCGACCACCATGAGGCAGCCGGCGTCCTCGTAGTCGGCGTAGGAATTGCTGGTGGCGCCGCTGCCGAGCGATGCCATCATGGCCACGACCGACGACGAGTGGCACAGGCGGGCGCAATGGTCGACGTGGTTGGACTTCATCAGCAGCCGCGCAAGCTTCTGCTGCACGTACCCGTCCTCGTTGGTCGCCTTGGCCGAGCAGAGCGTGCCGAAAGAGTCGCCGTCGTATCCGGCCAACCTGTCCGCGACATAGTCGAGCGCCTCGTCCCAGGACGCCAGGGTCAGCTCGCCGTCTCGACGAACCAGCGGCTGGGTCAGCCGGTCTTCGTGGTTGACGAAGCCGAACCCGAATCTGCCCTTCACGCACAACCTGCCGAGGCTGGATTGGTTCTCAGGGTCCTCGAGCACCTCGACTATGCGGTCCTCGGAATCGACCCTCGCCTTGATCCCGCAGCCGACGCCGCAGTACGGGCACGTGGTGTCAACCGTGCGGATCGGCTGTTCGATCGGCGACTTGAGCCGGATGGCCCCGGTCGGGCAGACCGAGAGGCATTGGCCGCACGACGTGCACGCGCTTTCGAGCAAGGGAAGATCGAAAGGCGTGGCGACCTTGGCGGCGAACCCGCGATTGGCCAGCCCGATCGCGCCTAGGTGCTGAACTTCGTTGCACGCCGTGATGCACCGCTCGCAGAGAATGCACCTGCTGTGGTCGAGCACGAAGAACGGTGTCGAGTCGTCGGTGTCATATGTGCGGCGTTCGCCTTCGTACCGGCTTCCGTCGACGTTGAACTCGCGGGCCCATCTCCCGAGCTCACACGCCGCATCGGCGCCGTCGTGGGGGCACTCCGGGTCGTGGTCGGACAGCAAGAGCTCGATCACCAGCTTGCGCGCGCGTGCCGTGCGCTCGTTGTCGGTCTCGACCGCCATGTTGTCCACGGCTATAGTGGAGCAGGATGCCGCGAGCGTTCGCGCGCCCTCGACGCCGACGACGCACAGGCGGCAGGCGCTGGACGGCGGCAGGTCTTCTCGGTGGCACAGTTGGGGCACTTCGACTCCGATTGCCTTCGCCGCGTCCAGGATCGATGTGCCCTCCGGGACCCGGACCTCCCGCCCGTCGATCTGAAGCTTGACCTCGCTCATCCGCTCTTCCTCCCAGTTCGTACGATAGCCCTGTCCTCCTCCGGGAGTCGGGCCGGCGTCGGACCGCCGGAGATTGCCTTCACCGCGTCGAACCGTGGCGGACACACCAGGGCGCAGACTCCGCACTTGGAGCAAAGGTCCTGATCGATGACGTGGATCAGGTCTTTGCCGCCCTCAATGGCGTCGACCGGGCACTGCCGCAGGCAGATCATACACGCCTTGCAATTCTCCGGATCGATGTATAATTGGATCAACGCCTCGCATACGCCGCCGGGGCATCGGCGGTTGACGATATGCTCTTGATACTCGTCCCTGAAAAACGCCAGGGTGGTGAGCACCGGGTTTGGCGCCATCTGACCCAAACCGCACAAGCTCCCATCTTTTGTGCCCTGGGCCAATTCAACCAACAGGTCGATATCGCCTTCCCGGCCATTGCCCTCGGTGATCCGGGTCAGGATTTCCAACATCCGCTTGGTGCCGACTCTGCACGGGACGCATTTGCCGCATGACTCGACCTGTGTGAACGAGAGAAAGAACCGGGCCGTGTCGACCATGCACGTGTCATCGTCCATGACGACGATGCTGCCCGATCCCATGACGGCCCCGATGGACTCCAGAGAATCATAGTCGAGGGGCAAATCGAGGTGCTGCTCCGGAACGCACCCGCCGGACGGTCCTCCCAACTGCGCCGCCTTGAACGCCCGCCCCCGCGGGATGCCGCCGCCAATTTCGTATATCACTTCACGAAGCGAGATGCCGATTTGCGCCTCCACCAGACCGGTATTCTCGATCTTCCCGCCCAGCGCGAATATCTTGGTCCCCTTGCCCCGCTCGTTCCCGATTTCGGCGTACCTGCCGGCCCCGCGGAGGATGATCGACGACACGTTGGCGAAGGTCTCGGTGTTGTTCACATTGGTCGGTCTCCCCCACAGGCCCGAATAGGACGGATAAAGCGGCCTTGGACGGGGGACGCCCCTCTGACCTTCAATGGACGCTATCAAGGCCGTCTCCTCGCCGCACACGAATGCGCCTTGACCCTCAATGACATCGATCTCGAAGTCGAACCCTGATCCCAGGATGTTCCGCCCGACTAGACCCAATTCGCTCGCCTGACTGATCGCCGTCCGGAGGTGCTCCACGGCGATGGGATACTCGCCCCGAACATAGACATAGCCCTTTGCGGCGTCCACGGCATAGGCGGCAATGATCATGCCCTCCAGGACAGCGTGGGGATCGCCCTCGAGCATCGCCAAGTCCATGAACGCGCCAGGATCGCCTTCGTTGCCGTTGCAGATGACGTACTTTGTTGCGCCCGGAGCGCTTCGGACGAACCCCCATTTGACGCCGGTGGAGAAGCCCGCTCCTCCGCGACCCCGGAGGCCTGAGTCGGTAATCTCTTTGATGACCTCCTCGGGTGAAAGGTCGAACAGCGCCCGGGCTAGAGCCGCATACCCGTCACGCGCGATGTAGTGGGAGATCTTCGTAGGGTCTATCACGCCGCAGTTACGGAGCACGCGCTTTGTCTGACCCTTGAAGAACGGCACTTCGTCGGGCTCTGCGATCCTCTGGCGACTCTCGGGGTCGCGGTAGAGCAGCCGACCGATGGTCTCGCCGTCCCGCAGCGTTTTCGTGACGATATCGGACACGTGCCTGGGGGTCAGCTCCTGGTAGAAGACGCCTTGGGGTTCGATAGCCAACACCGGTGCTCTGGCGCAGAAGCCCTGACATCCGGTTTCGCGGATCTCGACTTGGTCCTCCAAGCCCTCGTCGGCGATCGCCGCTGCCAGGGCGTCCCTGATCTCGTCGGCGCCCTGGGCGCGGCAGCCCGTCATACAGATGCGCACGCGGCTCGCAGCGCCGTCCATCTCGTCGGCCAGCCGGGCGCTCAGCGATCGAAGCTCCTTCGCGCTTTTCATCTTTTCCATCAGGCCTGCTCTCCGGCCGAGGCGTAGGCTCGGATGATATCTCGGGCTTGGACGGGATCGAGCTTGCCGTGGAAGGAGCCATTGACCACCACAACGGGCGCCAGGGAGCATGTTCCAACACAGGCCCCCGCCTCCAGGGTGAACTGCATGTCTTCGGTTGTCCCGCTTTCTTCGACGCCCAGGGAGTCGGCCAGCGTTGACATGATGACTGAACTGCCGCGTACGTGACATGCCGTTCCGCGACAGACTTGAACTATGTTCTTGCCGCGGGGCGTCAGGTAGAACTGAGAGTAGAAGGTCGCAACGCCGTAGATCCGGTTGAGCGGTATCTTGGCTCCGCGGCTCAATCTCAGAATCACCTCCTTGGGCAGGTATCCGTATGCCCGTTGGGACTCCTGAAGCATTGTGATAAGGGCGTCGTTCTTATGACGGTGTCTTTCAACGATCTCGTCCACGGACGACAGGTCAAATGGCGTAATCATCTCGGTTCTCCTGGTCGTGACAGTTGCAATGGGGAGATTACAAGTGAGTCGCAACGCTCCATTCGTGTGAGTATCCAGCCGTGGTCTTTCATGGTTGAAGCTCGGCTCTTGTCATCGGACGACGCGCTCCGACGCGGCCAACGTCCGCGCCCGGTCCAGGTCGGCCTGGGTGTTCACGTTGAAGAAGCTCAGGCGGTCGGGGTCAATCGCCTCCACCTCGCTTTGCGGGAACCGATTGATTCGAACGTCGCCGAAGAAGCTCGCAATCTTGAGTTGGTCGAGGTCGAGCCTGTTCTCGATATGAGGCAGGCAGGTCCTCGAATATGCCGCATGGGTCGGTTCCGGACGATCGTCCAGGTACGGGATCACCGCGTCGTACCCGTCACGATTGTCCAGAAGCAGATCCAGCAGCCGTAGGTTGAGAAACGGCATGTCGCAGGCGACCACGATGCACCAGTCGGTCCGAGACGCGTTGAGTCCGGAGTAGATGCCGCCAAGCGCCCCTTTGCCGGGATAGACGTCCAAGACGCCATGAGCCCATGACGGCAGGCCGAACTCATCGGAACGATCGGTGTCGCCGAACACGACCACCGCTTGATCCGCGACTTCGGCGAGACTGTCCAGCACGCGGGATATCAGCGGGCGTCCCGCCACCTGTTCGAGCGCCTTGTTTCGTCCGAGCCGCCTGCTCATGCCGCCCGCGAGAACGACACCGGTGATTTCCGACGATCGCCTTGTGCCCATAATGGACATCAGACTACCATAATCCAGGCCCTGCGACACCTGATTCGAGCGCGATGCGGCGTCGGAATCTGACCCTGCCTCGACTCGCGGGCATTAGGTGTCACAGGCCGAGAATCGCGCCGTCTTCGTCCACGTCCAGCTCGCGGGGCGAGCCCGGCAAACCAGGCATCGTCATCATGCTCCCCGCAATGGGATAGATGAATCCCGCGCCGACGGAAGCCCTCACATCTGACACCTCGAAGGTGTAATCCGACGGGCGGCCCTTCAGCGCGGCCCTGTGGGAGATCGACAGGTGGGTCTTGGCCATGCAAACCGGCAGCACGCCCCAACCTCGTGCTTCGAACTGGCGAAGCAATCTGCGGGCGGGGAGCGCCCAGCGCACATTGTCGGCGTTGTAGACCAAACGGGCAAGCGCCGACACCTTCTCGCGGATGGGTGAATCCATTTCATAGGCATACGTGATCTCGGGGTCGTCTCCGTTCGTGGCGTCGATCACCGATTGTCCGAGCTCGATGGCGCCGTCTCCGCCTTCCTCGAATACGCGGATTTCGACGGCTGAGTGGGCCCCCGCTTCCTCGGCTGCCTGTTTGACGATCGCCGTCTCCTCGGGCGTGTCGGTGGGGAAGTGGTTCAGCGCAACGACGACCGGCAAGCCGAACGATTTGATCACCCCGACAAGGTGAGTTAGGTTCGCGACGCCTTTTCGGGCGGCCTCGAGGTCAGGGGTGTCGAGATCGCGCGGGCGCACGCCTCCGTGATACTTGACCGCCCTCACCGAAGCCACCAGCACCGCTGCACTCGGCTCGAGGCCATTGAAACGGGCCTTGATGTGCATGAATTTTTCGAATCCCAAATCTGCGCCGAACCCAGCCTCGGTCAGCACGTAGTCCGCGTATCCCAGGGCGAGCCTGTCTCCGACGACAGAGCTGCACCCGTGGGCGATGTTGCCGAACGGGCCGGCGTGAACGATGACGGGCTGTCCTTCCGTGGTCTGCACGATGTTCGGTTGGATCGCATATCGCAACAAAGACATCATCGAGCCGACCGCTTTGACGTCGTCGGCGGTCACCGGTTCGTCGCCCGCATAGCCCACCACGACGCGGCTCAGCCGTTCGCGCAGGTCCGCAAGATCTCGGGCCAACGCCAGAATCGCCATGATCTCCGACGCGGTAACGATGTCGAAGCCCGTCTCACGCACAGGAGCGTTGTTCGCGCCGCCGATCCCGGTGACGATCGTTCGGAGCGCGCGGTCCTCGACGTCGGTGACGCGTCGCCAGGCTATGCCCTCGGGATGGAACCCGGGGATCCGTCCGCGCTGAGCCACGTTGTCGGTCAGCGCGGCCAGCAGGTTGTGAGCCGAGCCGACTGCATGCGCGTCGCCCGTGAAGTGGATGTTGACCTCATCGTTGGGCTCGACCAACGCCTTGCCGCCGCCGGTGCCGCCGCCCTTGATGCCGAAAATGGGTCCGAGCGACGGTTCTCGCAGAGTGGCGACCACTTTCTTGCCTAATTTGCCCATGGCCTGGGTGAGCCCGACCGCCGTGGTGGTTTTGCCTTCGCCGGCAGGGGTAGGCGTCATCCCTGTGATCACGACCATCTTGCCCTGTTTCCCATTCGGACGAATGGCGCTGAGGTCGATCTTTGCCTTGTATCTACCGTAAGGGATCACCGAGTCGCGATCGAAACCAAGCTCCTCGGCCACTTCCATTATCGGGCGCATCAATTATCCTCCGGTAGGCACGCAGCCAGACGTTTCCGTATTTGTCCGCGCGATTGTAGCACAGGCAATGGGAAATCATTTCCAAGGTTGCCCCGCGATGCGATCTTATGGGAACCGAGGCTAATCCCAGACGAAGACCGGCTTGCCGGTCGTGGCCGTGTCGAACAACTCGAACGCCTCTTTGGCGTCGGCCAGAGCGAACCGATGCGTGATCAGGTCGCTCAAAGGCAGGCCGCGGTTGACGGTGAAGTTGGCAAGCTCTTTGAGGGTGTGGGTGCTGAAGGTCCACGAACCGTGCAGGGTGAGCTGGCGGTGGATGACGTCGGGCGTCGGCGCCAGACTCACGGTCCCGCCCTCGCCGACGAAGCACGCGCGGCCCCAGATTCGCGTCGACCGCACCGTGTTCTGCCGGACCTCGTCGATGCCGGTGGCGTCTAGCGAAGCGTCGGCCCCAACGCCGCCGGTGAGCTCGCGCACGGCCTCAATCGAATCGGCCGATGTCGGGTCGATGGTCTCTGCGGCGCCGAGCTTGGCGGCTAGCTCGCGACGCTCCGGCACGGGATCCACGGCGATGACCCGGGCGCCCATCACCGCGCCGTAGAACGTGGCGCTCAATCCGACGGGACCCTGTCCGAACACCGCCAGCGTGTCCAAGCCCGATATTGCGAGCCGCTTCAGCGCCTGGTACGCGGTCCCGGTCCCGCAGGCGATGGCCGCGCCCTCCTCGAAGGTGAGGGCATCCGGCATCGGCACGCACATGTAGGACTCTACGAGTTCGTAGTCGGCGTTGCCCCCGTGGGCGCCGGAACCGTAGACGGTCGATCCCTCTATGCAAAGCTGCGTCCAACCCGTCTCGCAGTGGACGCATTGGCCGCAGCCGGAGTAATGGTGGACCATGACCCGGTCTCCGACCGACACGTCGCTGACCCCGTGCCCGGTCTCGACCACCTCGCCGCACGGCTCGTGTCCGCAGATAGTGTTGGCTCGATTGGCCAACTCCTCGGGCGTCGACCGATACGGCCTGAGGTCGCTGCCGCACAATCCTGACGCCCTCATGCGGACGACGACTTGTCCTCGGTCAGGTTTGGGGTCGTCGAACCGCCTGATCTCGAGCTTTCGGTCACCTACCAAGACGACGCCGTTCATGGCTGATGCTCCACGGTTCAGATTGGACGGCGCAAGTGTACCAGATGCTGCGGCGCCGGTGGCCTCGCAGACCTTCAAGCGATGGTAAGATGGGCGCATTCCGCGTGGAGGCAATGAGATGGCGACGATCAACTCAATCCTGGGCGAACTGGACACAAGCGAACTGGGATTCACTTTGACGCATGAGCACATATGGCAGAGCGCGGCAGGCGTCAACGCGACGTACCCCGAGTTCTTCGACCGAGAGGCAATCGTGGAAAGGGCCGTGGCGTTGCTGCGAGAGGCGCGCGACGAGGGCGTTCGCACCGCCGTTGACGTCACGACGATGGACCTGGGCCGCGACATCGTGCTCACAAAGGACGTGGCCGAGCGCTCGGGCGTAAACATCATCGCCGCCACCGGCTTCTGGACGGACATCCCGCGGATATTCTGGGGCGCCGATCCCGACGAGGTTGCCGCGCTGTTCGTTCGGGAGATCGAGGACGGGATCGAGGGGACGGGAATCAAGGCTGGGATCATCAAAGTGGCGAGCAATGACAGTGTCGAGGACGGGCTCACCCCGGCCGCCGAGGTCGTGCTCCGAGCAGCCTCCAGGGCCAGCCGACAGACCGGTGTTCGCATCACCACCCACACGCAGGCGCCGGTGCGGACCGGCGATCTGCAGGTCGCGGTCTTCGAATCCGAGGGCGTGGACCTGAGCACGGTGTGCATCGGCCACAGCAACGGAACCACCGATCTCGACTACCTGACCGGCCTCGCCGCAAAGGGCGTCTGGCTCGGTCTGGACATCTACCCCGGAGGACCGGCGCCCCAAAGTCTCGACTGGGAGCAGCGCACGGAGGTGGCGAAGCAGCTCATCGACGCGGGATACGCGGATCAGATAATGCTGTCGCACGACTGGTGCGTCATCAAGCCGTGGGGCAGCCGGGAGGCGCAGGAGCAGGTCCAGCGTCGCAACCCGGACGGGTACCTGTTCATCACACGCCGCGTGCTGCCGCGCCTAATCGAGTCGGGATGCACCCAGGAAATGCTGGACCGGATCATGACAGACAACCCCAGGCGCTTTTTCGAGGGGTCGTAGCCCGGCTGCCCTGCATTCAGTTTCATATGGGAATGAGTTCCGGCCAGGCGACGGGCGGCCCTTCGACGGGCTTCCAAGTAACGGCGTCGAAACACATCACCCTGCGAGGCCCTAGATTCTTCGGCTGTGGCCTCGCAGGGAGGCAATTGTCGCACTCAGCCAGATCCTTCGCCGCGGCTCAGGATTACATCGGGGGAGACGTTACTTGGAGGTCCTGGCGCATCGGGATCCCGGCCTTGTCGAGACCTGTCGAAACACTCCGACAACACAATGCCCAGCGCAATTCACGCGATGAATCTCTAGATCGCGCCCGTCATCGGCCGGCGATTGCGCTGGGCTCTGTGCCCTTACTTGACGCGTCCAGCCACCTCGGCCACTAGGTTGGCTGCTGAACTGATGCCGTGATGCTCAGGAAGCTTCCACATGGCGTTGGCATACTTCGGATGCTCGCCGACGTAAGACTGCACCTGCTCGATTGTCACTCCTCGGGCCTCTAGGAGTTCGTCCATTTCCGCTCGCGCCTTCTTCTTCGCCTCGTAAAGCTTCATCTGGACCCTGCTTCTCGCGCTGACTTCGCCGTCGCCCGAGGTCTCGATGGGGATGAAGATAGCGTCCTTGTAATCAGCCACCACACGCGCCTGCACGCCGTCGCTCATCGTGCTGGGCATGCAGCCAAAGGGCTTCAACGAGATGACCATGTGGGCGTGTTTGTCCTTGGTGGCCATGACGTTCTTGCCGATCTCGAGGTGGCCCTCTCCGCCGCCGAGGTGGGTGTTGTAGTAGGCTGTGGCGTATTCGGCCAGTTTCGCCTGGTTGGGCAGCGGGTCCGTCTTGAAGCCCAGCGCCATTCGATAGAAGTTGTGCCACATGCGGAAACCGATCTGGGCCAGCTTCAGCTTGCGTATCATCGACTTTTTGTCTTTGTTGGTGGCGAACTCCTTTTCCGCATGGTGTCTGGCGATCCAGATCTTGTACTCGATCCAGGTGCCGATCGGCTCCACCAGAACCTCGGCCCCTTCGGACTCCAGCCATCGGAACATATGGTAGTTGCCGTCGCCTTCCGTGGTCTGGGCCCAGAACTCACCGGTGATCTTGACCTTGGGCTTGACCCGTGTCATGTCCACCTCGATGGAGTTGAACATCTTTTTCACTTTGCGCAGGCCGAGGAATACTGATTTGCTTTCTCGCAGCGCGGTCCCGAGAAGTTCTTTGGCCTCCGCCATGACCCGGTCGGTGTCGCCTTTGTTCACTTCGTATGGGCGGATCTTGTATCCGAGCTCGTTTAGCATGTCACCCAATATGAAAGCCCTGAGCAAGGTGAGGCCGAACTTGGCCGAGAACTCCAGAGCCGTGTCTTCGGTGCTCTGTTCAGTCTCAGGGGCCTGCTGGAATATCAGCACGCGGAACCGTCCGAAGCCAGAGTCTCGCAGGGCCTGACGGTACTCGGCTTCGTACATCCCGAAGCGGCACGGTCCGCAGGAACCGGCGGTTACGAACACGTACCGATCCTCGATGTCGGTCTCGCCCTGGGCTTCGAGCTTCTTCAGATACTGCACCAAGCTGCCGACCGTGAAGTACGTCGGGTTGCACTGGCCGCGGTTGCCGTACTCTTTGCCTATCTGAAGGGCTTCGAGGTCCGGAACGGGCAGGGCCTGGATCTTGTAACCCATGCCGCGCATGGCGTTGGCCGTCAGCTCCTCGTGGGCCAACGTCAACCCTCCGAATAGGACGGTCGTGGTCTCGATCTCAGCTTTGGTCCACGGTCGCTCGAATGGCTTCTCGAACGGCGTGGTCGCTCTGTGTTGCAGACCCATCTGGTCTCTCAGACGCTCGGCGTACTCGCGCGTCTTTGACTCGATCTCGTGCTTGTCCATTACCTTCGCCATTACATCGCCTCCATCACCTCGACTAGGCGCGCCCGCCGACCTTCTTGTCGCCCTTCTTGGCGCGGGGCGTCACGAATTGCATCGTCATCCATTGGTGGTTCGGTTTTCCGGGAATGGCTTCGTCCGATTGGGCCTCGTCATCGCCCAGATGCTGATAAGCTTTCGGAGCGAAGTCCCGCGTAGGCAGATTACAACTAAGCGACGCGCTTGCCAGGTCGTCTTCTGGGAGATCGTCAATCGTATTCAAGGCCAGAATCTCGTCGTACCGCGCGTGGTCTCGGGCATGTCCGTTTCCGTTCGACGCGATCGCGGCGCCGTTTGCAGG
>DCWO01000070.1:32815-45821 GCA_002328865.1 Dehalococcoidia bacterium UBA2160
GACCCACGTGTCGCCGCCGTGACCGTTGTTCCCGTTATGGTCATGTCCGACGTGATTGTCCGAGCCGGCGCCCGTGAAGCTGACGGCGCCCGCCGCCTTCACCTCGGAGCGGGCGATGTTCCTCTCGATCTGGCCCTCTAGGTGGGCCTTGTACTGCGCCACCAACTGCTCCAGTTCCAACTCGTCACCGCGGCGCGCTTGGAGATACTCCTGGTAACGTTTCAGGAAGTAGTCGACAGTTTCCACCCTGATCTTGATGGAGCCGGTGGGCTTGTTCTCGTCCACGTCGTGGAATGTGAAGTACGGCGTCTCTGAAGCTTCGATGATCCGTTCGACAGTGTTGTAGATCGGGGCGTCGTGCCCGCATTTGAAGCTGGAGAGGTCGATTGCGACCAGGTTCGGGTGTCGCGCCACGTATTTTGCCGCCCAGATCTTCTTGCTGGAGTTCTCGCTGTAGTTGTTTTTCCAGACGTCGGTGATGTCCATCGCGTGAGTGATGAGGCCGGACCGTATGTCCTCGCCGAACAACCGGTCGAGAATGTCCTTGTCCTGAGGCAGGGAGTCGATGCTGAAGATGGGGTAACCCCTCCTCTGCATGTCTATCATGATCTCGTGGTTCAAGCCGGGGTCGTTGTGGTACGGCCGGCCGAGCATCACGACACCGACATTCCCTTCCTCTTCCAGGCTGTCCAGCACCTGTCGCGCTTCGGCCCTGAGCGTGACCTCGTAGAATTTGCGCCACGAATCCAAGGCTATCTGCACCGCTTCTCTGTTCTCCTCTTCAGTGAGGCCGAGGATGTCGCGGAAAGAATCGTAGATCTGGTGCTCGAAGAGAGGCCAGTTCGCCATGTCATACGAAGGGGCGAGGTAGCGTATCCCGTTCTGGGCGAATATGTCGCCTTCCTGGGTGTACGCCGCTTTGATCACTTCCGGAGTGATGGAGACTACCGGGCACGCAAGGTCGTCGACCGTGTTGACGAGCTCGGTCCGCATGTTCTGAATGATGGGGAAGAATATGATGTCCGGTTTCACTTTCATGTCGAAGATGAGGTTGTGAACGTGGGCGATCGCCACTTTGCTCGGGAAGCACTGGTCGATGGACCCGCGCCGAGAGCCTTTGAACCACATCTCCGGATTGGTGTAATCGGAGTACATAATGTTGCGGGAGCCCACTCCCAACGCTTGGAAATAGGCGGTGAAGAAGGGGGCCAGGGTATACATGTTAAGCGCCCTGGGCATCCCGATCTTGACGTTCGCTCGCCCCTCGACGACCTCTGGAGCCGTTCGGGTCGTCGCGGGATGCTTTTGCAGCTTCAGCAGCGCCAGCAGACCTTTGGGCTTGGTTGCCGGCTCGTCGTTAGTGTCCTCCAGCAACGCGCTGACTTTGCCTACGCCCGTGGCCCGGAAAGCGGCGTTGGCCGCCTTTTCCACGAAGTTGGGATTGGCTTTGCTGACCTCGTCCATCCGAGACTTGATGGCTTTGACGTCCTCTACCTTCTCGACCTGGCCTTTCTCGCATGTCGCGATGATGAACCGGTTGGTCTCGCCATCCGGCGTTTTGGTGTCGATGAACGTCCGCAGGCACGTGTTCTTGCAGAAGCTGCACCGGGTGGACTCGTCCCTCGTGGAGGTGAACTCGAGGGTCTGCGCGGCGGCGATGCCGATGAAACTGGAGTCCCTCTCGGCAGCTACTCGGGCGGCCTCGAGCGCCGCCCCGATCGCGCCGCTCTCGCCCGTGAACTTGTGCACGCGAATCGTGCAGTCGGGCACTTTCGACTTGATGAAATCGTACTGGGACTTGACCGCCGAGAGGTTGTGTTGAGTGCCTCCCTGCAGGATGAAGTTGGTCCCGAACTTTCTGAGGTTCGGCTCGGCAACCACATAAAGCCAGATGTTTTTCGGCAACACCTTGGCAAGCCCTGCCATGATCTCCTTTTTCTCCCATCCGAGTTGCTGGAAGTTGACGATGTCCGTCTCCATGAAGACTGCGCACCCATAACCGAAGACCGGGATCTTTTCGGCTGAGAAGGCGACGTCGGCGAACTCGGCAACCGAATATCCGAACTTCGAGGCGGTGTTTTGGAGGAAGTACCCGTTGCCGGCGGAGCACTGAGTGTTCAACTTGAAGTCTTTGACCTTGCCGTTTTTCAGGACAATCACCTTGATGTCCTGGCCGCCCACGTCGACGATCACGTCCGCGTCACTGTAGTAGTGGAGGGCGGATTTGGTGTGGGCCACTGTCTCGACGATTGCGACATCCGCGGCGAGCGTGTCTTTCAACATGTCCTTGGCGTAGCCCGTTGTTCCAACTCCGGCAACGTTCAGGACTGCGCCCTGGTTCTCGACGGACGCTCTGAGGTCGGCCAATATGTCCTGGGTGTCAGCCAGAGGGTTCCCTTTGGAAAGCTGGTACGACGTCGCGAGAACGGTCCCTTCTCGGTCCATGAGGACGCCCTTGGTGGATGTTGACCCGCCGTCGATCCCGATGAAGGCCTCGACATCCTGGCCCGGCGTGAACGCCGCCGGCTCGAAGGTCTCTTTGGCGAATAGCTGCTTGAACTCCTCCAGCTCTTCACAGGTCCGCCACAGGCCGATGTCGCCGGACGCCTCGCGCATCTGCGTTCGCCCGACCTCGATGAATCCCGTCAACTCGTCTATGCCTTTGTAAACGCCCACGTCGGGATCCTCGCCCTGACCGTAGAGCACCGCGCCGATGGCCGCGTAGTACTGGGCGTTGTCCGGGACCATGACCAGGTCAGCCGGGTCGACGCCTTCAGGCAGGCGAACGTCGCGCTCCTCCCAAATCTTGGGTATGTTCTCCTTCCAGCAGTCTCGAAGGGCGGGGATGAAGTTGTTCGGGCCGCCGAGCAGCAGCACGGTAGGTCGAAGGGTGTTGCCCCTCGTGAGAACGCTGAGGTTCTGCTGGACGATTGCTTCATATAGGGACGCCATGAGCTGGTCCGGCGGAATCCCCTGTTTCTGGAGGCCGTTGATGTCGGTCTCGGCGAACACGCCGCATTTGCCGGCCACCGGATGGAGCTTAACGTCGAAGTATGGGAGCGACCGGAGATCTTCGCCTTCCAATTGGAGCTTGGCGGCGATCTTGTCGATGACGGCGCCCGTACCGCCGGCGCACTTGTCGTTCATGCTTGGGACTTTGCGCTTTGTGTCTGTCTCCTCGTCAGTGAGCCAGATAATGATCTTCGCGTCCTGCCCTCCCAGTTCGATGACCGAACCGGCGTCAGGGTAGAGGTGCTCCACCGCCAGGGACACCGCGTTTACTTCCTGAACCAGCTTCGCGCCGATGAAGCCTTCGAGTATCTTGCCGCCGCTGCCTGTAATGAATATGCGAATCTCGCCCTGGGGCAGCGGGAACGCTTCCTCGATGCGTTTGAGGAACTCCAATACCTTTTCGGGTTGCTTGGTCTCGTGCCGCTCGTAGTCCTTCCAGAGAATCTCGTTGGTCCGAGGGTCCATCACCACCGCTTTGACGGTTGTGGAACCCACGTCGAGCCCTATCATCAGATTCTCGTGTTGCGAATTGCCTTCCGGAGTCGAACCTCGGACCTCTGACTCGTGCGCTGTCGTCACAATCGGCCCCCCTTGGGTCGGAAATGTCTCATGTTCGCGGAAGTGTAACTTATTAGCATAAAAAGCACAAGATACAACTCCCAGAATTTCCAAACAATTGTGACGCATTTTTGAGTGACGAGGTGAGCGCCAACCAACCTGCGAGAATCGGCTTGCTCTTGAGAGGCGCTGTTTCGAATCATGGAAGCAACGCCAACGAGGTTCTTCCCAGACTATCGGACGCCTGGGATGCCGATTTTCCTCACCAATTGGACCCGCGTTGAGACGAGCTTGATTCGGTTGTCTCAGCGCGAGCAGGTCGATTAACCGCCCGGGCGGAATGGCAATTCGAAGAAGGGTCGACATCACCAGGATTAGCGTTGTTGAGCCTCGAATGCGCTGGGTGCGCACCGACATCGCCGATCAAAGCATCATTAAACTGCCAACAAATGCGCGTGTATGTCGCGGTTCCGCGCGTGGCGACCAAAGTCAGAATCTGACGAACCGTGGACCGCAATCGCTGGGGGAGCCCCACCGAAATCGCAACGATTGATCCTTCACCGAAAGGACCAGAATGATCGATTTCCGCGGCCGGATCGATTCTTGGTTGTCGCTTGCAGAACACGGTCGTGTCAACCCTGGAGGAGCGTGACGATTTCTAGTGCCCAACGCAAGAATGCCCGCCTTCACAGGCGGGCATTCTTGCGTCTGTTTTTCAGAAAGCGGGATCGCTCTATCTGACAACCGCGTCCTTTGCGATCTTCGTGACGAAGTTGGCCGCCGTGCCGATCTTGTGGTGTTGCGGCGGCATCTGCATGGCGCTGCTGTGCTCGGGATTTTCGGCGACGTATCCCTTGACTTTCTCAAGCGTGACTTCGTTGGCCTCGAGGACCTCCGCGAACTCCTGCCGCGCCCTCATCTTGGCCTCGTAGAGCTTCATTTGGACCCGGCTCTTTGCGATGAGTTCGCCGTCGCCGGAGGTTTCGATGGGGACGTAGATGGCGTCTTTGTAGTCGGCCACGACGCGGCTTTGCACCCCGTCGCTCATGGTGCTTGGCATGCAGCCGAATGGTTTGAGCGACAACACCATGTGGGCGTGTTCTTCCTCGTTGACCAGGACGTTTTTGCCGACCTCCAGATGCCCTTCTCCGCCTCCGATGTACGTGTTGTAGTAGTCGGACGCGTAGTCGGCGATCTTCTGTTGGTTGGGCAACGGGTCGATCCTGAAGCCAAGACCCCATCGATACAAGTTGTGGTAGAGCCGGAATGCGACCTGGGCCGCCTTGAGCTTTCTTATGAACGACTTTTTGGTCTTGTCGACTCTCAACGCCTCTTCGGCATGATGTTTGGCGATCCAGATCTTGTAATCCACCCAAGTGCCGACGGGCTCGACGAGCACCTCGGCCCCTTCGGACTCGAGCCATCGGAACATGTTGTAGTTGCCGTCGCCCTCGGTGGTCTGGTCCCAGAACTCGCCGATGATCTTCACCTTCGGCTTCACACGGGTGTAGTCGGCCTCGATGGACTCGAACAGCTTTCTGACTTTGCGTAGAGCGCGCACTATCGAGCGTCCTTCGCGCAGCGCTTCTCCCAACACCCGCTTGGCTTGCTCCATGGCAAGGTCCGTCTGCCCTTCATGAACCTCGTAGGGGCGGATCTTGTACCCGAGCTCGTTGACCATGTCGCCCAGAACGAGGGCTCGGAGGAAAGCGAGGGCGACCGGGACGCTGATCTCCATCGCGTCGTCGCTGCTTGTGTCGATCCCTCCGTTTTGCTGGAACAACAAGACTCGGAACTCGCCGAATCCGGCGTCTCGCAGCACCTGGCGATACTCGGCCTCGTACATCCCGAAGCGGCACGGGCCGCATGAGCCAGCCGTCACGAACACGTAGCGGTCTTCGATGTTCTCTTCGCCCTGGTCACGGAGTTCCTTCAGGTATTTGACCAGGTTGCCGACGGTGTAATACGTCGGGTTGCACTGGCCTCGGTTGCAGTACTCCTTGCCGACCTGCAACGCGTCGTTGTCGGGGATCGGCATCGCGCGAGACTTGAATCCTAGTTTCACCAGCGAGTCAGTCAACAGATCTTCGTGGGCCATCGACAAGCCGCCAAAGAGAATTGTCGTGGTTTCGATTTGATCTTTTGTCCATGGACGTTCGAACGGTTTGGCGAAGTGCTTGACTGTCTTTCGAATCAAGCCGGAAGCTTCCCTGAGCCGCGTCTCGTACTCGCGAATCTTCGATTCAACATCAGACCCGTTCGTCGCGTTGGGCCCGACCGCGTGGCCATTGCCGTTAGCCGAGCCGTTCGGGCCTCCGACCGGGCGCCAGCCGTTTCCGTTTGCACCGGGTAGGCTCGCGGCAATCGGCGACGGGGCCGATTTGTCGCGACCGGCGCCGAGCGTGTCCTGCTCGACGACCGTCTCGCTTTCGGCGAATGCAAGGGCGACGCCGGCAACCGCTGCTTCGTCGTGGCCCGCCATCACCTGTGTTTCGTATCTCTCCATCAAGCGCTGTAGGTTGTCCTCGGACTGTTTGCGACGTTGCAGCTCTTCCTGGTAACGCTTCAACGAGTAGTCGATAGTCTCGACCCTGATCTTAATGGAGCCCACCGGCTTGTTCTCGTCGATGTCGTGGAAGCTGAAGAACGGTGTGTGGGACGCTTCGATGATGTTCTCCACAACACCGTACATAGGCGCGTCCTGGCCGCACTTGAAGCTGGAGAGGTCTATCGCCACCAGGTTGGGATGTCGAGCTACGTACTTGGCGGCCCAAACCTTTTTGCTGGAGTTTTCGCTGTACGAGTTCTTCCACGCGTCAGCGATGTCCAACGGATGGTTGATGACGCCCGCCCGCACCTCGTCTCCGAATAGCCGATCGAGGATGTCTTCATCCTGCGGCAGCGAGTCCAGGTTGAAGATCGGATAGCCCTTCCTCTGAATCTCGACGGCGATCTCGTGGTTCAAACCCGGGTCGTTATGATAGGGGCGTCCCAACATCACGACGCCGACTTTGCCATCTTCTTCCAGTTTGTCCAGCGTCTTGCGAGATTCGGTTCGTAGGGTTTTCCAGGTCTTCTCCCATGCCTGGAATGCGATCTCCATCGCCTCCCGGCTCTCCTCGCTCGTAATCCGTAGGATGTCGCGGAAGCACTCGAACATCTGAAGCTCGAACAGAGGCCGGTTCGCCATGTCGAGAGACGGAGCGACAAAGCTGATGTCGCGCTCGGCGAAGGCATCGCCTTCCTTGGTGAACGCCGCCCTGGTTACATCGGGCGTGATCGACACTACAGGACAGGCGTCGCTGTCCACCCCGTCGTAAATTTCGGGCGGCAGTTTCTGGATGATCGGGAAGAAGATGAGGTCCGGTTTCCGCTTCTTGTCGAAAACGAGGTTGTGGACGTGCGCGATGGCGACCTTGCTTGGGAAGCACTGGTCGATTGAACCTCGCCGCGAGCCTCGGTACCACATCTGCGGGTCGGTGTAGTCGGAGTAGATGATGTTGCGGAAGTCAATGCCCAGCGCCTGCAGGTACGCGGCGAAAAGAGGCGACATCGCGTACATGTTGAGCACGCGCGGCATGCCAATCTTCACGTTCTGGCGGAGCTCGAGGATCTCGGGCAGACGCCCATCGGCCGGATCGCCCTGTTGATTCCGCTTCAGGAACGCGAGAGTCCCGCCACGCGTGGCAGTCGCCTCGGTCGGTTCATCGTTCAGCGTACTGACTTTGGGTGGGTTCGAGCTTCGGAAAACCGCCAAACCGGCCTTCTCGACATAGCTGGGGTGTACTTTCTTGACCGCCTCCATGCGCTTGTGGACCGCCTTGACGTTTTCGATGTCGTCCGCGGCGCCCTTGTCGCACGTGGCGATGATGAAGCGTTTGCTCACGCCCTCGCGCGTCTTCGTGTCCACGAAAGTCCGAAGGCACTTGTTCTTGCAGAGGCTGCACCGCGTGGACTCGTCTCGGGTCGCGGTGAACTCAAGGGTCTCGGCGGCTGCCATGCCAATAAACGTGGTCTCCTGGTCCGCGACGACCCGCGCAGCTTCAAACGCAGCCCCGATGGCGCCGCTCTCTCCCGGGAACTCGTGCACTCGGACGTTGCTTTCGGGGACCTTGGATTTGATGAAGTCGTATTGGGCTTTGACGGCGGCAAGGTTGTGCTGAGTGCCGCCCTGGAGCACGAAGTTCGTGCCAAGCCTGCCGAGATTGGGCTCCGACACCACGTACAGCCAGATGTTCTTGGGCAGGACCTTGGCGAGTCCCGCCATGATCTCTTTCTCTTGCCAGCCCTGCTGCTGGAAATTGACGATGTCCGTTTCCATGAACACCGCGCAGCCGTACCCGAACACAGGGACCTGCTCCGCCTCGAACGCCATGTCGGCGTATTCCTCGACCTCATAGCCGAATCTCGCGGCGGTGCTCTGCAGGAAGTAGCCGTTGCCGGCGGAGCACTGGGTGTTGAGCTTGAAGTCCTTGACCTGCCCGTCCTTCAGCACGATGACCTTGATGTCCTGACCGCCAACGTCAACGATAACGTCAACGTCTTTGTGGTAGTGCAGGGCGGACTGCGTATGCGCAACTGTTTCGACGAGCGCCACATCGGCTTCAAGCGCCTGCGCAAGCAGATCCTTGGCGTAACCGGTCGTTCCGACGCCCTTGACTTCGAGCGTGGCGCCCTGGCTTTCCACGTGCTCTCTGAGCTGCTTCAGCAGATCCTGCGTGTCCAGAAGAGGGTTGCCTTTCGACAGTTGGTAGGCTTTGGCCAGCAGGGTCCCGGCCTCGTCCACGAGCACGGCCTTGGTGGAGGTCGAGCCGCCGTCGATCCCGATGAACGCTTCCACGGTCTGGCCCGGCGAGAAGGTCGCCGCCAGCCATGGCTTCTTGGTGAATCGCTCCTTGAAGTCCGCGAGCTCTTGCGGCGTTTGCCACAGTCCCACGTCGCCCGACGCCTCCCGCATCTTCGACCGTCCGACCTCGATGAAGTCGTTCAGCGCGTCCGTGCCGGAGTACAGCCCCACGTCAGGCTCTTCGCTTTTGCCGTAGATGGCCGCCCCGATCGCACCGTAGTATTCGGCGTTCTCCGGTACAAACACCAGGTCTCTGGGATCGACGCCTTCGGGGATGTAAACTCTCCGCTCTTCCCAGATTTTGGGGATGTTTTCCTTCCAGCAGTCCCTCAAACTAGGGATGAACGTGTTGGGACCGCCGAGGAGCAGGACGGTGGGACGGAGCGTGTTCCCTCTGGTCAACACGCTGAGGTTCTGTTGGACGATGGCCTCGAAAAGGGAAGCCATCAACTGATCGGGCATCACGCCCTGCTTCTGCAGACCGTTGATGTCGGTCTCGGCGAAGACGCCGCATTTACCCGCCACCGGGTGGATCTCGACGCCGCCAAAGGTCAGCGATGCAAGATCGTCGCTGCTGAGCCGGAGCTTGCCGCTGATCTTGTCGATTACGGCGCCCGTTCCGCCAGCGCATTTGTCGTTCATACTCGGCACTTTTCGCTTTGTGCCGGTTTCGGGATCGGTGAACCAGATGATGATCTTGGCGTCCTGGCCGCCGAGCTCGATCACGGACCCGACATCCGGGTATAGCTGCTCGGCCGCGAGTGAAACGGCGTTGACCTCTTGGATGAATTTGGCGCCGACGAACCGCGCGAGGAGGTTTCCGCCGCCGCCGGTTATGAATATGCGGAACTTGCCGCTGGACCGGGGAAACTCGCCCTCGATTTCCTGCAAGAACTCAAGGACTTTTTGGGCCTGCCTCGTGTGGTGCCGCTCGTAGCGCCTCCACAAGATCTCATTCGTCAGAGGATCGACGACCACGGCTTTTACAGTCGTCGAGCCGACGTCGAGACCTATCATCAAGTTGTCGCCAGGCGTGCTGAGTCCAGGGGCCGAAACTTGGTCCCCCGTCTCGTGCGCCGTCTTGACCATCGGACACCTCTCGCGGGTCATTTGAGCCGATCGCGCTGTAGTCTACGCTATCGCGCTTGACTGAACAAGGTGAACGTGTATCAACGCCTACGCAATTTAGTCTATTGGCGAACTTGGACCGTGCCCAGCGACCCTGGTCGTTGCCCTGATTGAGAGCTACGTGGGCAAGGACGGAGCTTCGCGATCCAAGATGTCAGACTCGAAGCACACTTGTTCTGCGAAACCTAGAAATGGCGCCAGAAACGCCTTGACACGAACAAATGTTCCCTCATATGATTATCGTGGTTCTGGTGAAGGTCGGCTTGCGGCCGGCGCCGAGATTACGAGGAGCAATCGAGTATGGGACAGCCGGTGGTTCATTGGGAGATAGCCGGGAGAGACACCGACAATCTACAGGCGTTTTACCGTCAACTCTTCGATTGGAAGATCACCGTCATTGAGGCCATGGACTACGGAGTCGTCGAGACGGGCGGGGAGGGTGGAATCGACGGCGGCATCTTCAGTTCACCGGACGGCTCGCCTCCTCACGTCACCTTCTACGTCGAAGTGGACAACCTGGGCGATTACCTGGCCAAGGCCAACAAACTCGGCGCACGCACATCGATGCCGCCTACCCCGATCCCCGGCATAGGCGAGGCGGCGATGTTCACCGACCCGGAGGGCAACACGATAGGATTGTTCACCGGACAAAACCACAGTTAGCCCGGGACGAGGGGCCAAGTCAACTCCTCCCCCCGCAGTCTATCCCTCTTCGGGGGAGCGGAGAGGGATAGACGTTTGCGTTCGACAAACGGAGGCCGCGATGAAGGCGTCGGCGACAGTCAACATTCATCGACCCATAGCCGAGGTATTCGAATTTCTCGCAGACGTGGAAAACCTCGACGCCTGGATGAACGGAGTATCTGAGCCACAAATGACCTCGCCGGATGGACCCGAAGCCGGAGCGACGTTCTCAAGCGTCTACACGTACGTTGGCCGATCCCATACGCTTGCGTATGAGTTCGCTGTATTCGAACCGCCCACAAAGCTGCTCTGGCGCACGACCTCGGGTCCGTTCCCGTACGAGTCCGAGATGACCTTGGAGCCCACCGAGGAAGGCGCCCGGGTCGCCAACTCCGTCGATGCGGGTCCAACCGGCTTCGTATCGGCGATCTGGTTCGCCTTGTTCGCGCCATTGTTGCGGCCGTCGATGGGCCGTCAACTCCGGCGAGAGCTCATGACGCTAAAGGATCTGTTGGAAACCGAAGGGGAGTTATGATGGGGCTTTTCATTGGGAGAACAACCGCCCAACTTCAGTTCGTTGATTAAGGGAACCCTACGGGCGGCGTGATCACTCTGACTCGGCGTATATCCGCCACTCGGCAATCAACCCATCACGGACTTCGGCAGCCCAAACAATGGTCTCGTTCGCTTCGACCTGTGGCGACACGTGCGAGCCCGTCGTTTGGCCGATGATCGCGACACCGTTCCCGCTCAGCAATATTCCGTGCACGTGGATTCGGTACTCTGGAAACTGCGCCAGATAGCCGGCCATGAAGCTCTTGTCCCGGCGGTGAACATTGCCGGAGGCGTCGATGAACACGATGTCATCCGACAGCAGAGACGCGATGCCCGCGAGGTTTCCACCGTTCACATGATCGACAAACGCTCGCACGATCGCTTCTGGCGATTGATCGTCCACATTCCCGCCTCTGCACTCGCTACCAGCCTACCGCGGCGCCGTCGGCTCTCGGCTCGCTGGCGCCGGTGAGCGCTCCCGATTCAGAGTCCCGACGGATGATCTGACCGCTGCCGAAAAAGCCCTGATGGGGCGTGCGGTTCAGGGCTGGATGGCCTTTCGATTTCAGGCCGTTCACGATACTCGGGTTCGCGATGTCCTCGACGTACACCCCGTCGCCCAGTCGGACGCTGAACCGTGGCGCGTCAAGCGCCTCTTGCGGGCTGAGCCCATGGTCGATCATGTTCACGAGCACCTGCAGGTGACCCTGGGCTTGTTGCATCGCGCCCATGACTCCGTAGACCATCTCAAATTCGCCGTCTTGTGTCACCAACCCCGGTATCAGCGTGTGGAACGGCCGCTTGTTGGGGGCCAGCGCATTCGCGTGGTTCGGATCCAACGAGAACGACGCGCCCCTATTGTGGAGCGCGATGCCCGTGCCGGGGACCACCAATCCGGAGCCGAAACCCATGAACAGGCTGTTGATGAAAGAGCAAGCGTTGCCGTCCCCGTCGACGCAGTTCAGGTACACCGTGTCCGGATGCGCCGGCACGAGTCCGGGCCCGACCTCGGCGATCGCTAGGTCCGCACGGATCTCGGCTCGTCGCGACCCGGCGTAGCGATTCGACAGCAGCGACGATACGGCGACGGACATGTGGTCCGGATCGGTGACATGGTGCAGGCCGTCGGCAAAGGCCAGGCGGATGCACTCGATCAGATGGTGATACGCGTCGACACTCTGAAACCCCATTGCGTTCAGGTCGAACCCCTCGGCCAAATTCAGGGCCATGAGTGTGTTGACGCCTTGGCTCGGCGGAGGGCACTGCCACACGGTGTGGCCACGATACGTCGTACTGATGGGCTCGACCCACTCGGCGGTGTGCGCCGCGAAATCGTCCGAGGTGAGCCATCCGCCTTGGCTCTGAACGAACGCAGCGATCCGCTCGGCGATGTCTCCGCGGTAGAACGCGTCGGCGCCGCCTTCCGCGACCGCTCGGAACGTGTTGGCGAGCTCGGGCATACGCATGATCTCGCCGGTCTTGGGGGCTCGGCCGCCGATCAGGAGCTCACCGCCGGCAGGGCCCACGCCGAGCCTGGCGCCGCTTGTCTCCCACGCTCCGCTGATTACCTCGGAGACAGGGAATCCGTCCTCTGCGTAGGCAATCGCCGGCTTGAGGACGTCTGCAAGTGACATTCGTCCATGTGCGTCGAGGATCGCCTCCCATCCGCTGACCGCTCCCGGGACGTTTACGGAGTACGGGCTCTGATCCGGGATGGCGCCGAGACCTTGCGAAACCAATTCGTCGAGCGACGCGTTGGCCGACGACCTGCCGCTCGCGTTGAGGGCGCGCACGCGCTTTTCGGAGTCCATCCATACCAGAGCAAACACGTCGCCGCCGATCCCGGTGGACATCGGTTCCACGACGTTGAGCGCCGCCGCCGTGGCGACCGCGGCGTCAACAGCGTTGCCGCCTTCCATCAGGATCCGGAGGCCCGCCATCGCCGCGAGCGGCTGGGTCGTGGCAACCATCCCGTTCCGCGCCGACATGTTGGAGCGCCTGGAGTTGAACTTCATACGATATCCTTCCGACAGCGCAACAAACGCTCGAAAACCCGTAGGGGCGGGTTTCAAACCCTCCTGTCGTGTTGCCGTGCGAGACCGTTCGAATCAGGTGAACCGCATTGCGGGTGGTATTGTATCTGGCCGAAATCCTCGGGAGGGTTTGATGGTCATCAACTTAATACTTGTTCTGCGTAGTTGTCATCCTGAGAGCTTGTGAGTT
>DCWO01000062.1 GCA_002328865.1 Dehalococcoidia bacterium UBA2160
GACCAGCTTCTGCATCGAGCGCAGTTCCTGCGGTGGGTCCAGGAGGCGCCCGTACTCGGCCCAAGAGACCTCGGCCACGTAGACGTCGCCCTTCGAGTCGACCGCGATCCCGTGAGGGGCCCAGAATCTGCCCGCTTGCTCGCCGAAGGTCTCATGGCTCAGGCGCGCCAGGACATTGCCGCTCTTGTCGTGAATCGTCAGGCGAGGTCCCAGGTCGGTTCCGATGTCATTGGAGCCGATCCCGCCGAAGTACTCGCCGACGTAGGCCACCTCTTGATTTTGACCGTTAGAGCTGACGGCAACCGCCGCAGAACGGGATAGGTTCACCCACTGGGTTTCGAACACGCCCTCGGAGCTGAAAACCTGGATGCGATGGTTCTCCCGATCGGCGATGTAAACCCAGCCGTCGCTGTCCGTGTCGATGTTGTGGACGATGTTGAACTGCCCCTCGGAAGTGCCCGACTCGCCCCAGGACATGATGTACGTGCCGTCCTCCGTGTACTTGTGGACGCGCGCGTTCGAGTAGCCGTCGGCGACGTAGATGTCGCCGTTGCGATGGTCGATCGCCACCTGTGTCGGTGCGCTGAACGGCTTGCCGCTCATCTTCGGCGACGGTTGGTTCGCCGTGCCCAGCGTCATCAGCAGCTCGCCCTCGGGCGTGAATTTGCGGACCGTGCTGTCCCCGTTGTCCACGCAGTACACCGAGTCGTCGGGACCGACGGTGACGCCGTGCGGGTTTTTGAACACGCCCTCGCCCCAAGTCGTGACCACGTTCCCGCCACTGTCGTAGACGACCATTGGGCACGTGCCGCGATTGAAAACGTACACTCTGTCCTTGGAGTCCACCGCCACGTCGGCGGCCTCTTTGTACACCCAGCCCTCGGGCAGCTTGCCCCAGTTCTCGCCGGACACTTCGTAAGTGAAACTTCCTTCTCCAAGCGTCGCCATTTGGTCCTCCCAGGTGAATTTATCGGTAATTTGGAACGATGTTAAATGCGTCGCGGTCGGAACGACGGTTCGTTAGCCTGATTGTGGCTCGGCAAACGTCAAGGCGGCCGCTGGGTTGTGCACCATTATCTTTTCGATCGCGTCCTCGCTGAATCCCTTCGAACGCATGCGGGGCACGATCTGAGCCAGAATGTAGAAGTACCCGTGGCCGCCGTAGGTCAGCAGCCTGTGCTTCGTGCAGATGTCGTGAGCGATTACGATCCTGTCGCCATACCCTTCGGATATGAGCCAGGCGATGTCGTCGAGTTTGGTGTCGTCGTTCGGGTGGTGAATCGCAGGATTGAGCCGGTAGTGCGAGCCTTCGCTCCCGAACAGGTCCCACTCGAAGTAGCATCCGCTTTCGCCCATCTTGCGAAGCGTGTCACGCTCGAACACCGTTCTGTCCAGGTGGCCCACGATCGTCCGGCTCAGGTCTGCCCCATGCTCGCCGAGGAGATCCAGAATCTCGAGCGGCGAGGACTCGTCTCTGCCGGGATGGATCAGTATCGGCGCTCCAGTGGCTCGTTGGGCCATCGCGGATGCGGCTACGACTTTGCGTTCGTTTGGAGTCATAGGCCATGAGCAACCCACTTCGCCGATGACGCCCGACCGAATGCCCGTGCCGTCCACGCCCTCGGTGACGTCGCGAGTGATTCGGGCGGCAAGCTCCTCCGATGTGGACGATGCCACGTACGCCGGGTGCGCGTCGCTCACGTAGAACGCGGCGCCCATGACCACGTTGACGCCGGTGGCGCGCGAGATCCTCGCCAGACCGACCGGATCGCGAGCGATGCCGATGCTGGTGGCGTCGACGATCGTGCCGCCTCCGTACTGCCGAAAGAGATTTGCTTCCGTGATCGCCGTGTCGACGTCCAGGAGACGATAGTTGTCGGCGTTGAGCGCGCCGTGGTACCGGATGCGGCCCAGTGTCTCGGGAGTCAGCGGCGCATGGAACAGGTCGCGGGCGCTGGCCTCGTCAGGCGGACCGAAGTTGCCGGACAAGTCGACCAGCAGGTGCTCATGCGTCAGCGTGACGCCCAACTCGTCCGGGCGAACCAAGCCCAGCACGGTCTGCGCCATGCCTGCCGCGCTTCGACCCTGCCTTTGGGCGTCATTTTGGGACTCGTTGCGTTCGTGCTGCACAAGGTGCTTTGTACATCATTTCGAGGAGCCGGTCAAACGAATCCGTTGTGCGGATTAAGGTTGCTCTGCCCGTGCTCAGGATGATATGGCGACGGCGGTAAACTGACTGGATGTCGAATGTGAGGCGCCTCTCGCTGCCAAAATGGACCGCCTCTCGGCGGGAGAGACTGATCCGCGGTCTGTCCCACGGGTTGCAGCTTGGTCCGCCTAACGGTCAGGCGGCTTGATACGCAGCCACCGAGCCGCTACCATGTGCCGCATGTTAATAGGACTCATCAGCGACACGCACATACCCGAAGCTGGCCCCGAAATCCCGCCACAGGTGTTCAAAGCATTCGAGAACGTAGACCTGATCCTGCATGCCGGCGACATGCACATAATCGATGTCCTGGATTGGCTGGAGCCTCTGGCGCCGGTGTGGGGCGCGCAGGGAAACGGCGACCACAATGACGGGATCAATCCCAATCGACCAGGCCTGCCGCCCGACGCCCGCGTCGAGGAGGTGCACACGCTGCAGCTAGAAGGCTTGCGAGTGGGGCTGATCCATGGTTTCCCGTTGCCGCACGAGTTGCCGTGGCGCACCCTCGAAGAGTTGCTGGACTTGCATTTCACGCGACCGATCGACATCGTCGTGTGCGGCGACACCCACATGGCGCGATTCGACTGGTATGACGATGTCCTGATCATCAATCCGGGAAGCCCAACGCTTCCGGGCCAGATCAAAGAGCTGGGCACGGTGGGGTTCCTCGAGATCAACGACCGCGAGGTCGTGCCCTCGATCGTTAACCTGTCGGATTACTGAGGCCTCGTTACGGCCGCGACTGAACGCGAGTATTCGACGTGGTTCCCTGCTGGGCGTTTCTGCTCCTACCGAGCGTGAACATCCTTCGTCGTCGCGTCGATGATCGAGTTGCCGCCGTCTACGATCAGCGTGGTCCCCGTTATGTACGAGGAGTGCTCGGACGCGAAGAAGAGGGTCGGCGCCGCGATTTCGTCGACGTGGCCCATTCGGCCTAGCAGCGACGCGGTTGTTGCCCATTCGACGTGCGCCGGGTCGTCCGGGTTGGGCGCGGTGAACGGCGTCTCGACCCAGCCGGGGCTGATGGCGTTGACGCGGATGCCGAGGGGCGCATACTCCAGCGCCATGCTTCGGGTCAGCCCTTCGAGTCCGGCCTTCATCGCGCCGTACAGGCCGTAGTTTCCGTGTATGCTCCCCGTCGACGATATGTTGACTATCGCGCCGCCCGTCCGCCGCATGATTGGCGCCGCGTAGGTGGTCACCAGGAACGCGCTGAGGAAGTTGCCTCCGGAAACACGATCCCACCGTTGCATCAGCGAGAAGGACGCATCGACGCCCTGATTGCGTTCGCTGCCGCCCGCGCAGTTGATGAGGACGTTCAAGGCGCCGTACTTGGCGTCGACTTCGTCCATCAGGGCTTTGACCGCATCGTGGTCGCCGAGTTGCACCGAGTGGAACTCCGCCTGCCCTCCATGCTCCTCGATCTCCTGGCGGACTGTCTCGCCCTTAACAGGGTCGCGCGCCACCATGATGACCTGAGCGCCGGCTTCTGCCAGGTGAATCGATATGCTACGTCCGATGCCCGAATTTCCGCCGGTCACGACGGCGACGGCGTCTTTGAATCCCCAGTCCATTTTGTGTACTCCTGATCCTGCGCCCGCCTGTTGGACCTCCCACATGCCCCAATCTCGACTGGCAACTTCCCTACGCCGACTGAACCAACTCTATGAGCACGTCGTCCGGGCCTTCGATGTAGGCCAGGCGAGCGCCGCTGGCTATCTCGGTGCTGGGAAGGACGATGCGCACCCCGGCTTGTTCGAGGTTGGCCAGCTTTGCCGCGAGGTCGTCGACGCCGAAGCCGAAGTGCTCTAAGCCCAGATGGTTCAACTCCGCGTTGCCTCGCTGATCGGACGACCCTGCGGGCGCGGACGAAATGTTGAGCCTGACCTCGCCGCCCATCTGCATGCTCACCGTGATCGTTCCGGGCATGACTTCTCGGGCTCCGAGTATCTTTGCGTCAAAGTGTTGTTCGTACCAGGCTGCGGACGCCTGAGGATCGGTTGCCCTGATATGTACGTGGTCGATGGCGAATGGCATGCTCTCCTCCTGAAATGGTGATGGCGTGATGTTGTCTGCCGCCGCATTGCGAACGGGCAAAGCCAGGCCCAGCGCGAGGACGCCACGGGCGGACTCGTCAACAGCTTACCATTTTAGCAGCCAGTCTCAGGGCGCGCCGGTGCCACACCGCTCTTCACTCGGGTCATCTTAAAAGGCGCTGTTGCTGTTGGCTTTGCGTGGCGGTGTGGCGATTAGCATGACGACCAAAGCCATCACGTAGATTGCCATGAGCGTCTTCCACGCCAGCTCGTAGCCGTCGGTCGTGTCGTAGATGTAGCCGACGAGAGGCGCGCCAAACGCGCTTGCCAGCAGGATCGTGGGCATCGTGATTCCTCTGATTGTACCCAAGAACGTCCGTCCAAAGTAGTCGGCCCATAGGTAGCTCTGAGAGACAATGTTGATCCCGACGGACAGGCCCCAGAGGATCACCGCAACGAACAGGTCGAACGTGCTGGACGCCGTGAGCGTCAAACCCATTGACACCGTGAAACCCACGTATGCGCCGGCTGCGACGAAACGTGCAGGAAACCTGTCGAATAAAAGTCCAACCACCAGCAGCATGGCCGCGGCGCCGCCCGCGTCGGCCGAAATCGAAACGGCCACCAAATCGGCGTCAAAACCCAATTCCACGAAATACGGTATGCGGTGCACGCTCGCGCCCATCCCGAATCCGCCCAGCACCAAAGCGAGAGTCAGCAGCCAGAACGCCCTCGTGTGGAGGGCTTCATTCAAAGTCCAAACAGCTTCATCGGCTGTTTCCGGGTCGTCTGACTTTTGCGGCGCCGGCGAGATCGCGTCGCCGTCGGGTCGGAGGCCCATGTCTTCCGGTTGACGCCGTAGGAATGTCAGCGACAACGGGATGATCAGCGCCATGCTGATGATGCCCAAGTACAACCAGGCGTCCCGCCACCCAACCGAATCGATGAGGAACTGGGTGAGAGGCAACATCACTATTCCGCCGACGCCCAAACCCAGGGACGCCAGTCCGAGTGCGATCCCCCGCCGACGAACGAACCATTTCGCCGCCGGCACCGTGCTCAAGAGACCGCCTCCCGGGGTGCTGAGTCCAGCCAACCCGACGACGGTGAACAGGATGAAGAGCTGGACTACGTTGTCGGCCAACCCAAATCCGATGACGCAAACGCCCGTCACGGCAGCCGACGCGGGGATTATCAGTCTGGGGCCGAACCGATCCAGCAATCGCCCCAGAAAAAGGCTGGTGAAGCCGCCGGCCAAATATCGTGCCGTCGTCAGCCAACCGAACGTGCTCCGGGAGATCCCCATCGCTTCGCCCATCGGAATAACGAAGAGGCCCAAGTTCAAGGTTCCGGTTGCATGGACGGCGAAGTTCACGAAGAACAGGGTGACCACGATCACCCAGCCATAGTAAAAAGAAGGCTTCATTTGGGAGCGCTCGTTTCGCGTTTGCTTGTCAAGCGAATCTTACACAGCACACGCGAAATCAACCAGGCGCCGTTTGCCCAAGAGGCGCGGATTGTTATTGCACGTCCTCTCGTCGGAATGCGATGGCGGCGACCGCCATTACGGCCACCGCGACCGCCACGATTCCCACCAGCGACACGGCAGGCGAAACGTACGTGGACCGCTCCATCGACGGCGGCATGGCGCCGATGTCAGGGTCGAAGGCGCCCTCTGCTCCCACCAACGCGGTCAACAGCTCTTCGGCGCCGGCCCTATACGCGCCAGTCGTGATCCCCAACCAGGCCTGCGCCTGCGGTCCCAGCCGGACGGTCGCGGTTTGGTCGAGGATGTCGACGTAAACGTTGCCCAGATTGTAGCCGCCGTCGAAATAGTAGACGCGATAGTCCTCGTAGATGTCCGGCCAGGCCATCCTCATGACCGGGCCAACCGCGAATACGGCGACCAGCACGAGCGTGAACACTCCGTTGCGCACCAACGCGCTTCGCACGAGCGTCGAGAGGGCCACGCTTACAGCCGTGAAGACGACGATCACCAGGAGCGAGAACAGGAAGATCCAAGGGAGCACCTTGAGGAGCGCAGTCAGCACGTGCGGCCCGAATCCAAGCAAAGCCTTAACCGCCATCGCGGAAACCAGCAGGATCGCGGCTTCCAGCAGGGCGGCGGTGAGCACCAGCGCCAGGAACTTGCCCGCCAGAAACTGCAGCCGGCCTATCGGCTTGCTTACGATCAAGAGCAGCGTGCCTCGCTTCCGCTCCTGATCCACCAACTCCAAACCGGATGTGCCGACGACCATGTACGCGAGAAACAACCCTGTCATCCAAAAGAACGACACTGTGATGAAGTAGCCAACGAGGTAGCTTGTCTGCATATCCAGTCCCATGCGGCCGACCTCGAAGGCGTCGGCCCACGCGACAAGCGACAGAAACATCGCGAGCGCCTGCCCGCCCAGGATGGCGACGATGACTCGCCGCGCCCCGAGCAGATCCCGGATCGTCTTGGCCATGACGGTGTAGAGCGCCGAGCGTCCGGACAAGGCGAACATGCCTCGCTTTGTGGTTTGAGTGTCGGTGGAGGTCATGATTCGCTCTGTTTCATAGCCCGATCGTCCTTCGGTAGACGCTCTCGAGGCTCACGTACTCGCGGCTCAGATGCTGGAGATCGGCGTCGCATTCGACCACGGCGTCCAAGATCCGTCGCCTCAGAGCGGGTCCGTCCTCGCCGACCAGATGTATGAAGCCGTCTTCTTCCTCCCACGCCTCACGCACCAAGCCCGAGCCCTCCAAGATCGGGAGGATGAGCTCGTTCCGGGAGGTTTTGACCAGGTACTGGTTCTCGGCGAACTGGTTCCTCACCTCGTCGATCCCGCCCTGGACCACGATCTTTCCGTTGTAGATCATCGTGATGGAGTCCGCCACTTGCTCGAGTTCCGAGAGGATATGGCTGCTCAGCAGTATCGTCGCGCCGCGCTCAGATGAGAGCTGTCTTAGCAGATCGAGTATCGACATTCTGCCGGTTGGGTCCATGTTGGCCGTGGGCTCGTCGAGGATCAGGAGATCGGGTTCGTGAATGAGCGCCTGGGCCAAACCCAGCCTCTGCCGCATGCCCGCGCTGAAGCCGCCCGCTCGTCGATCGGCCGCCGCGGTAAGGTCCATCCACTCCAGAAGGTTCGCGGCCCTGCTTCTCGCCACGCCCTCGTCCACGCCGCACACGGCGGCCATGTACACGAGGTAGTCGGTGGCGGTCATGTCTTCATAAAGCACCGCGTGCTCCGGAGAGTATCCGATCAGCGCCTTGGCGGCGAGGGCGCCGATGCTATTGCCGTCGATCCAGCCTTCGCCACGGGTCGGGCGCAAGGCGCCGACGAGCATCTTCATCGTCGTGGTCTTGCCCGCGCCGTTGGGTCCGACGAAGCCGTGGATAGAGCCGCGTTCGACCTCCAGGGCGATGCTGTCCACCGCCGTCAGGCTGCCGAAGGTCTTGGTCAGGCCGGACGTTCGCAGCATGAGGTCCTTATCCATCTTGACCCCTCCTTCGAGCATATCTGCCAACGATCCGGCTCAACGGGACCCAGAGCGCGATGAACAGAAGCGCTGCCATGGCCACGTACGCCAGCACCACAGGCAGCGCCCCTTCTTCGACGGTGAAACTGACACTGCGATAGACTCCGCGTCCGTTTTCGTCGAGCGACCGGACCGTTATCGCATGCTCGCCGCTGCCCGCGGCGACGATCGCGGTGTCTTCGTTGGATCGGGCGACCTCGATGCCGTCGATGAACACCTGATTGAACGAGGCGGGCGCCGACCCTGTCCACTGCACGGTGAGAGGGGACCGCGCGCCGCCGTCAGCGCCGGAGACGTGGACCTCGAGATCGCTGATGACACTGAGGATGTGCATCTGCCCGGTCATTCCGACGACTCCGAACTCGCCGGCGCTTCCCAGATCAAGCAGTTCCGTTCCCATGGCGCCGAAGTCGGCCAATACCAATGCTTCGTAGAGGTCCACGACGACGAGCCTGGACTCTTTTCGCTCCGCGCTCTGACCCAGCGCCGTTACCACCGCCAACTCGTTGTTCCCGTCGCCCGTGAAGTCGCTGATCTCCCTGGCAAGCAAGCCCGGGTGCCACCGCTGGTCCGAGTGCTTTCGGTCGTCGATCTCCTCGAGAACTACCGATTTGGCTAGGATCCCGGTAGTTGCGTCGTAGACTTCAACCCGCGCCCCGGCTTGCCAGGTCAGGTTGCGCACCAGTGCGATGTCTGCAATCCCGTCGCCGGTGAAGTCGGAGATCGACGTCGCGGGCATGATCGGACCGTCATATCTGTCAAACAGAAAGGTCTCTCGATACTCGGTGAAGTCCCATAGTGCGTCGCCCGACCGAAGGTCGATCGCCCGAAGCCGCGAACCCTCCGCATTTTCGACCCACCGCTGGAACAGCAGCGCATCGGACAGACCGTCGCCATTGACGTCGGCTGCGCCCATGTCAATCGTGACGTTGCCGAAGCCTTGCTGGCTGGGGTCGTACTCCGGCAACTCGAGGATGTTCATTCCGGTGCCCGACGAGACGAACATGCCGCGGGGCCCTTGGGCTTCTTGGTGGATAGGGTAGGCTATGTCCCTGACGCCGTCTCCGTCTAGGTCGTCCGCGAGACGCCCCTGCCTCGGGTCCATGCCTTGCTCCAAGGTGATCACGTGATCGCGCTTGAACGTGAGCTGCCCGCCCTGGCGAACGCTAAGTGCCGTGACGATCTCTCTGCTGCCAAACGCGACCAGGTCGTCGATGCCGTCGCCGTTCAGATCGCCTGGGATTTTGTACCGCGTCCCGTGGTCGACGGTGAGGCTGAACTCTTTGCCCGGTTCAGGCTCGCCGGTGAACGGGTCCTGGTACGACCACGGTTCGACGGATCTGGTCCACAGTAGCTTGCCTTTGGAGTCGAGCAGGAATACATCCTTGGAACTCGCCGCGATCAGCGAGACGCCGCCGTTCGATTGCGGATCGCGCAGCACGTCCAGCGAGACGAGTCGCTTGTCGATTCGATGGTCGCGTCGTTCGCCGGCCAGCCGTTGACGCCACTCTTCCAGTTCCCTGGGAAGTTGATCCTGCTCGAAGTTCTCTCTAGCGCCCTTCTCCTGATCTTCGCGGCCAGTCAGCAATTGGGCTTCAAAACCCTCCTGCCAATCGTCTTCGGCACGGGCCCTTTCCGCGGGCAGTTGAGACTCCCATTCCTGCCAGGAAGCCGATTCGGATCGACCGCGTTTTTGCTCGATGAGCTCATCGAACTCGTTTCGACGTTGTGATTCGAAACTCGCGACTTGGTCGTCGGAAGCTCCCCCGGCGCGTAAGCCGTCCGACTCGTCTCGGAGTTGCTCGTCGTATAGGGCTCGGAGTTGTTGCTCCTTGTCATTCCAATCCCGGTCTATCTGCTGCCGGAGCTCTTCGCGCATCTGGTTTTCCATCTGGTCCCAGTCGCCGCCGATGCGCTGTTCGAACTGCTGGCGTTGATCCTGTTCTTGTCTGTCCCACTCAGAGGCGAAATTCGGTTCGAACTCGTTGTCGAACCTTGCGCGGATCATGGTTTCGAGCAAGTCTGGGTTAGCGTGGAGGTCCTCCCAGACGCCGTAGTACGTGTCAGACGTCGCGGCGCCTCGGAAAATGATCGAGCCATCGGCGCCGCTGAAAGCGAGTATCTCCGAACCTGTGCCGGATCGGCCGTCGTTCATCTCCATGTCTTCGTGCGCGTACCCGACGATGTCCCGTTTGCCGTCGCCATTCAGATCAGGGGTGGACATGACGCCTCGGAGGCCTCCCGTCTCGGCGAACTCGGCATGCGGCATCGCGTAGGTCCACGCGATCTCGTTGTCGCTTCCGTCCACGACGTAGACGACCCGAGCCCTCGGCTCGTCGCCGTTGCGCGACGCGGTTTTCGACCATACGGCGATATCCTGGACGCCGCTCCCTGTGAAGTCGCCTCGCTCGACCGTCACTGCCTCCACCCGCGGGTAATCCCACTGCACGACCCCGGCGACCGTGAGGCCGACCGCGTCTCGTACATCGGATACGACCAAAATCTCGCCGGCGTCTAGGTTGGCGACCGCGAACCGGTCTCTTCCGCTTCTGTCGCGCTCTCCGGGAAGCTTGATCGTCTCGACCGTCCCGTCCTCTAGATCGACCACGCTCAGACTGGCCGACGGAAAAAGGGCTTTCGGACGGCCGTCGATCGTCGCAAACGCAATCTGGCCGGCTTGGTCCATCGACAGCGAGGAGGTCTCCCACAGCTTGGTTCCTGAGACCGGATTCAGCAGTGTCACACCGGCATCACGCGGTTCCTGACCCTGGGCTTGCCCTCGACCCAGGAACGCCGCTATCAGAACTTCGTTGACGCCGTCGCCGGTGACATCCTCAACTGGAAAAGCTCTCAAGTTGAAAAAGTGAAAGTCGCCGGGACTGGTCGCCCGTCCCGATTTCTGGTTGTAATATCTGTCCAGCAGGGCCGCCACGTGATCGATGACGGGGAGCTGCCAATCCACCGATCCGGTTTCCAGGTCGACCAGGCGGACCCGACCATCCTCGGCGGTGACGACAGCTTTCGGCGCATTCCCGATCCGGACTGGCGCCATATCCCAAACCGACTGGTCGATGTCTTTCCACGGCTCACCGCGATCATCGCGGGCTGCGTACCGCGGGGCTATGCGACTCTCCCACATCAAGCCGCCGTCTCGGCCGGACAAGACGTGCATGTAGCCGTTCTGACCGCCCAGCGCCAGATCGGCGACGCCGTCGCCGTCTATGTCCGAAATCTCGACCACACTCCACAAGTTGTCACGCGCCTCGAAGCTCCAGACGGGTTGGCCCGTGGGACCGTCCAGGGCGTACGCGAAATAGCCGGATGTAGCCACGACGTCGGGCGACCCGTCGCCCGTCAGCTCGACGGTCTCCACGTCGAACGTGCGGGTCTGCTGCTCGGTCCACATGAGGTTATCGATGAAGACCTCCTGCTTAGGCGCATACTGCCACACGGTCTGACCCGTGATGACGTCATAGGCGCGGATGTTGGGGAAGAAAGTATCGCCGACCGCCACGACAACGTCCGGGCCGCCATCTCCGGTGATGTCGTCAAGCATCGCAATGTCCGTCACGGCGCTGGAGGTGGGGATGTAACTTAACAGGTCGCCCGCGGACAGGGCGTACAGTCCGTTTGACGTGCCCAGCAATACCTCACGGACGCCGTCCCCAGTGATGTCCTCCGTCACGGCATCCCCGGAGATGCTGCCGGTGAGTCCTTCCCGAAGCGATCGGACCGAGTAGGCGTTGGCGGCGGCGAGAACAGACGATTGCCCTTCGAGTTGCGTCGACCGGACATTCGCACGAGCTCCGAGTTCTGGCCACACAGCGAGCGCCATCAGTGCGCAGACGACAGCGAGTGCGAGGCGTGGGTTCTTCAAGATGCTCGGCGGTTTCGGCATTCCATTCCGTACGGCTAGAAGATTCTTGTTAGATGGCCCTCGTTGTCAGCGACTAAACTGATTCCCCGCGACACCCTGGGCGATGCAACTCGTTCGTCGCCAAAGGCTTGTTTATTCGCTGAGAAACGCCGAAGTGTTGCAATACGCGCCGAAAGGCGGGACCGGTTTTCGAGATACGATTCCGTCGTCGGCTCCCTGGATCAGCGACAGCAATCAGTTCGTCTCTCGAACGCACTCTTCGAGCAGTTCAAGCGCCGCTTTGGTGAAGGCCCACATGTTGGCTTCGCGGTCCGTGTCGCCGGTCTCGACAGTTATGGTGCGCTCGACGGGTCCGGTGACGGCGAAGCAGGCGTGGCCGAACGAGTCGCCGTACCGGTTCCCCGTCGGACCGCTGGCCCCGGTCTCACCCAGACCCCAGGTCGCGCCAAGGGCGTCGCGAATCGTGCGCGCGTTCAGCAGGGCATAGGCTTCGGTGCTGGCTCGCATGCCCGCCATCGTCGAATCAGGGACGGCCAGCAACCCTTTCTGGGAGGCCCGAGTGTATATGACCGCGCCGCCGACGTAGTACGCGGACGCCCCCGGAACGGAAAGCAACGATGCCGATATCAGTCCGCCCGCGGAGGATTCGGCAACGGCCAGGTTCTGCTGGGACTGCTTGAGCAATTCGGCCACAGGCGCGGCCAGCGAATTCAGGTCCGTCATTGTTTCCTCCTGTAAAGCGAGATTGGTGGTTCGGAGTTACGCGCTGAGTTACGAGTCGGCTAGCCGCCGAGGGGCTCACGAGCCGATGATCGACGAACGTTGATCGCTATCCTGAACTCCGGACGGAATCGGCATGAAGGATCTGACCGGACGGCATGACTCTCGCCTGCAAGCCCTCAAATGCTTCACTTCGTTCAGCATGGCGGAGGGTGGCAGCGTCACGACTTGTCGGCGTAGAAGATCGTCCTGCGTACCGCACACTTTACTCGGATTCGCCGATTGGCAGGTTAAACGCTATCTGATCAGAACCTCGTGTCCCGCGAACTTGCGCTGGTACACGTCGGCGTCGACCGCCAGGCCGAGCCCGGGCCCCGCTGGCACGGAGTACGATCCGTTGTCGAAGGACACGTCGTCGTCTGCGTACACGTTCGGCAGGTAGCGCTCGTCCTCCAGCGACACGAACGTCGGGGACGCCGCGCCGAAAACCAGCGTGGCCCGCGCTCCGAAGTTCGAGTTGCCGAAATTATGAGGAATCGACCTCACGTCCGTCGACGCCAGCCATTCTTCGAGGGCCTGCCAGCGGGAGAAGCCTGCTGAAACGGTGTCAGGCTGGTAGCCGTCGATCAGACCGTTGTCCACCAGGTCGACGAACACCTGGCTTGGCGGATCGCGGTCAACTTCGCCGCACACGAGCAGCGCGTTCGTACCGAGCCGGTCGCGCATTCGTCTCAGCGTCCGATAATCGCCAACGTCCGCCGTGACCATCTCCTCCAGCCAGAAGATGTTGGCGGAGAGGGTTTCGCGAATGAAATCCTCCAGCAGGTCTAGCCTCCCGTCGTAACCGAAGTTGGCGTCCACCATGATCGCCGCATCCGGTCCGACGGCCTCTCGCACGGCCAGCACCACTTCGACGTCCCGTTCCATCCCGACCTGCGGCGCCATCCACCGACCGGGTCTGCCGACTTTCATCTTGAATTGTCTGTATCCATCGCCGTGGGATTCGCCAGCTTCAGCCGCCACTTGAGCCGCGCCTTTCTCGGGATTCAACATGTCCTGGTAGTAAAGGGTCGTGTCGTACGCGGGCACCCAGTCGCGGACTTGGCCTCCGAGCAGCTCGACAGCCGAGACTCCCATGTCACGACCCAAGAGGTCGAAGGCGAGGATGCTCATCCAGCCATGATCCCAGAAGAGCTGTTTGTGGGCCTGCTTCACACCCACGACCTGACCGTCGGACACTTCGAGGAACTCGTCGACACGCTTGCCCAAGAGTGCTTCACGGAGCAACGCTTCCAACCCTCGGACCGTGCCTTCCGAGGAGTCGAATCCGGTGAACTTCCGCATGAAGCGGTTGGCAATGGTGAGGCCCTCCAACCCGCCGTCGGCCCGAGCTCGCACCAGCCACTCGGTGCGCTCGCGGCCCATGTTTTCGCCGCGCGAATTCCTGCCCAGCTCCTTGCGGTAGTGGACCGGCACGGGCGTCACGCTGATTTCGGCAATTGTTTGGCCTGGCATAGGCATCTCCTGTCCCAGAAGTTCACTAAACACCGAAGGTGACTCGGCAACCCTTCGACAATCTTCCAAGTAACGGCTCTCCCGAT
>DCWO01000168.1 GCA_002328865.1 Dehalococcoidia bacterium UBA2160
GTTTCGACGCCGTTACTTGGAAGCTTGTCGAAGGACCTTGCCGCGCCTGGTCGATGAACGGCGCCTATGAGCCACGGATCGCGTTTGCTCTACTGCGCCCCCTCGAAGAACCTCCTGGGGTTGTTCACGAAGATGTTCTGGATGTCCTCGTCGCTCGCGCCCAGCTCCTTGAGCTTTGGAACCACGTTCCGTTGGATGAACAGGTAGCTGTCCGGATTCCCGGTTCGGCGTCGTTTTTGCATCTCGCCGCTGGCGATGAGCAAGGTGACCGACCAGTCGTGGCCCATCATGATGCGATGGCCGTAGCCCGCGTCGATCAGCTTCTTCGCGGTCTCGGTGCGGCCGATCCAATCCGGCGTGTGCTCGGTTTGCCGGCCTGGATACCGGTCCAGCCCGATCCACACGCCCTTTTCCAGCAATCCGATCAGGTACTCGGTATCGGTCGTGTCGTTGCTGTGGCCGACGTACACGCGGTTGAGGTCGATGCCCTCGTCCTCGAATATCGCAACCTGCTGCTCTCCGACGCGTTCGGGCGCCCAGGTGTGGGTCGAGATGGGGACGCCGGTCGCTTTCTGCGCGCGGGCTGCGGCTCGGAGGATGATCTCGCCCTCCGGCGTCACACCGCCGACATCGTTGGCGACTTTGATAATCGCTGCCTTGATTCCGGTGCCTTCGATCCCTTCTTCGATCTCTCGAATGTAGAGGGCCGCGACCGTATCGGGCTCCGCCGTCCAGAACACCCTTGGGATGTCGCGCCAGGTTCCCGTAGCGCAGATGATGTTGATCCCGGACTCCCTGGACACCTGCTCCAGCAACCGGATGTCGCGCCCGAGATCGATCGTGGTCACGTCGACGATCGTGCGCAACCCCTCGGAGTACGCCGTCTTGAGATCGGCTACTCCGGCCTCGATGCTGCCCTCACGGTCGATGAACTCGGGGTACACGTACTGTATGCCGGCCGACGTAACGACCACGTGCTCGTGGGACAGGGTGAACCCCAGGTCCGCGGTGTCGATGGGGCCGAGGACCGAATTGATCTGCGCCATACTTACTCCTCCATCACGATAGGGTTTCGCAGCACTCCGATTCCGCTGATGTCGACTTCGACGACGTCGCCCGCCTTCATGTTGTCGGTGGCGCCGTCGGTGCCCATCCAGATCATGTCTCCCGGAAAAAGCGTCAGGTACTTTGTCATCTCGGAGATGTAATGGGCGATGCCGAAGATCATGTTGTTGGTCGCGAACTGCGACACCACGTCGCCGTTGAGCCGAACGGTGGTCTGCATGTCCGCGGGGTTCGCGTCCGTCTCGATCCACGGACCCATGGGCTTGAACGTGTCTGCGTTCTTCGACCGCCACATCGTCCGGTCCGCCGCCTGCCAGGTCCGCTCGCTGACGTCGTTGCCGACAGTGTATCCGAGGATGCAGTCGAATGCGTCGGCCTCCGTGACGTGCTTTACCCGCTTGCCGATGACGACGACCAGCTCGCCTTCGTACTGCACGCGTTCGGTCGCGTCCTTCGGGATGATGATCGGCTCGTCATGGGCAATCAGCGCGTTGTTGGCGCGGTAGCCGACGTCTGCTTTCTCAGGCAGGTCGGGCTCTCGGCCCAGAAGCGCCGCCGCCTCCCTAACGTGCTCCTCGTAGTTGATGCCGGCCGCGTAAAACGTGCGCGGTTCGAACGGAATCCTGATCTGCACCGCGCTCAACGGCAGCTTATGCCCGGTGCGGTTGTACCCGTCGAAGGGGTCGCCGGAGACCTGTTCCACCTTGTCGCCTTCCACGATGCCATAGCTGTTGCTGCCCCCGTATTGATATCGAATCCATCGCATGGTCATGCCTCCTGTTGCGTTGCTTCTTCGCTGGAGCCGGACTGGAGCTCGTCGGTCGGTTCGGACTCGTCGGGTTCCAGTGAGGGCTCGTTCGATTGCGTGGCGCTGCCTTCGTCGGAGCGACCCCACTGTTCGTAGAAGTAATTGAAAACGTCTCGCGCCGCGGCGGTCAGCGGCACGCCGATCACGACTCCCCATAGGCCGGCGACCTCGCTGGACACCACGAGAATGGCCATGATCAACACTGGATGGATGCTCACCGCTTTGCCCTGCACCCTGGGCGAGATCAAGACGCTCTCGACCAGTTGGACCACAACGTAAACCAGGATGACCCAGATCAGGTCTTCGCGAGAGGTAGCCAGGACCACGAGAATGCCGGGGATTGCCCCGAGAACTGTGCCAATTATAGGCACTAGTGCGAACAACCCTGCGACCAACCCCAAGAGCGCAGAGAACTCGATGCCGAGGGCCAACAATCCCAGGAATACGAAGACGCCGACCACCGTCGCGCTGAATAACTGCGCTCGGATGTAGGCGCCCACCACATGATTGACGATGGCAACGACGTTCTGGGCGTGTTCTCGGTTGGTTGGCGACATCATCGAGTAGAAACTGCCGAGCGCCTCTTCGCGGTCTTTGAGTAGATAGAACAACAAGAACGGCACCATAACCAACCCGATGACGACCGTTACCGCGTTGGAAACGCCGCTTATCGTCTTCAAAGCCAAAGAACGCGCCGCCGACACCAACGTGTCGCCGAAACTCTCGACTGAAGATTCGATCTTCTCCCGCACCTCCTCCGGTACGCGGTCGGCATACTCCTGGCTCCAGTCTTCGACCGCTGCCCGAGCATCCTCGTAGAGATCGGGAAGCGTGTCCACAAACTGCCGCGACTCGCGGAAGAGGGTAGGCACGGTCAGGTATAAAAGCCCGGCCAATAGTCCGGCCGCGACGACGTAGATGACGAGGATTGCCGCGATTCGGCTCGCCTGAGGCCATCTGGCCCGCCAGGGAATGCGGTTCTCGAGGAAGCTGACCGTCGGATGAAGCAACTCAGCGAGGATGATCGCGGCGATGAAAGGCAATAGAGCGCCGCGAGCGACCAACAGCGCCAATGCCAGAGCGCCAAGAACGACGGCAAGCAGGCCTGGCCGGCGCAATCTCAGCCAATGTGAACGGGTCTGTTCGTTGGCCGTTGGCGGCGACGCCATGGCCTTCCTCCGAATCGGTTAGCGAGGGGCGGTGTGCGGCATTTGGGCCGTACGCCCCTACGCCCTACGCCCCTTCGAGCAGCGTTGTCCGCACCAGCTCCATGGCGTTGAAGCTCATGCGAGTTTGGTCCGGGACGCCTCTGCCCCCGTAGTTGTAGTTCCGGCTCTTGGTGGAGTCGCCGTTTGTAACCGCGATGTACGTTTGGCCTCGTGCCAAGTTTTCGGCTCTCTCTTCCGGCGCGGGCACAGCGTGGAGGGCTACCCCGATGTTGGCCCCCGCCATCGCCCGAACAGCGTGAGCCAGTTGCTCGGTCAAGGCGACATGGTCGTCCGTATCGGGCGAAACGACTCGCGGGCCTTCGACGTGTGCCAGTACGCGCTCGACGGACGCTGCTCCGTTCGCGACGACGCCTTCCACGAACCGGCTTCCTCCCGATCGCTGGAAACGGTCCGCCAGCATCCCGCCGGTTAGGTCTTCGAAAACCGCCACCGTTGCGTCGCGTTCCGACAGCAATTGTCCGATGGCTTCCTCCATGGTCTCGTCATCGGCGGCGAACACGTGGGCGCCAAGGAGATTCTTGACCTCGTCTTCAACGGGAGCGATCAGTTTCATCGCCTCGGCGACGTTCGCGGCTTTCGCGGCGATTCGCACGTCCACCTGCCCGGGATGGGCGAGGACGCCGACAGTTGGGTTGGTCGAGTTGGCGATCAGATGTCCGACTAGGTCGTCCACGCGGCTCTCTCCCAACTCGGCGACCTTGAGCACCCGGTAGGTGATCGTCTCCGCGAGGTCGAAATTCCGCCGCAGGTAGGGCACCACTTCGTTGTCGAAAAGCCATTTCATCTCGAACGGAACACCGGGGAGGGTGAAGATCACGCCGCGCGGGTCCTCGACGATGAAGGACGGGGCGGTTCCGTTGGGGTTGTCGACAGTGATCGACCCCTCGGGGACATAAGCTTGACGCATGTTGTTTTCGGTCATGATCATGCCGCGCCGATGGAAGCGCGTTTCGATCTGCTCGACAAGTCGAGGATCGCGAATGAGCTTCCGGCCGGTGACCTTGGCGACGATCTCGCGGGTCAGGTCGTCTTGTGTCGGTCCCAGACCGCCGCCCGTGATGACGATGTCGGCGCGCCCCAACGCGCGCTCGATGACCTCGGCCATGCGGTCCGGGTTGTCGCCGACGACCGATTTGTAGAAGAGGTTGACTCCCAAATTGGTGAGGCGTTGCGCCATCCAGGAGGCGTTGGTGTCGACGATTTGGCCCAACAACAGCTCGGAGCCAATGGATACGATTTCAGCGGACGCCAACGGGTAAGCGCTCCTTGCCGTGTTGATCGGGACATGACTGAAGACGGAGTGAAACGACGCCCATCCGGACGCCATGCGAGTTTAGCAGCGGGCTAGGGGACCGTCAATCGTGTGCCATGGCCATCGCCGCCACGCCAATCACAGGCGAGGCATCGCGTCGAGTCTCGCCGGATTGGGCACAACGCGCCACTGCGGGCCGGCCGCCGACAACCTACACCTTCGAGAATTCCGGCGTCGCGATGCGGGTGCCGTCGGGCAGGTCCGACACCTCGAAATCGCCGAACAGCAGCGGGGCTTCCTTCTGCAGCAGGTCGAGTATCTGCAACGCGACCGCCCTGATCTCCCAGTCGGCGTAGATCGCCCCTCGCATCTCGATGAAGTGCCGCCAGGCGCGGACGTTTGCCGTGACGAATATCTTCGTCTCGGTCGCGTTGGGAAGCACGGATCGAGCAGCCTGCCTGATCGCCTTGCGGCGATCGGTTGCGCTATCGAACCTCTCGCGCGGGATGACGCTGCCCAGCGCATTGACGAGGTCGGCATAGCTGTCGGTCGCGGTTTCCAGCGCTTTTTCGAGGATCGCCGAAGCCTCCTCGGCGCCTTCGCCGTCTTGGGCCAGAGCCGGCGGCACGACGAACGAGCTGTCAGTCTCGTCGACGTATCGCTGCGATCTCTGGCTGAACGCGAACCCGGCGCGGTGCCTGACCAGCTCATGTGTGAGGCTCCGGGAGACCCCGGTTAACACGAAACCGTAGTTGACGTGCTCGAACACACTGCCGTCCTTGGACGAGAGCAGGTTGTGGATGAAATCCGCGATGTCACGCCGGCCGCGTCCATAGCTCATGTAGCAGAGCCGCGCCGATATCTCGACGATGGCGTTCGACGCGTCGCTGCCCGCGCGGATGCTGTCGGGCACCGGCGGCACGCCCTCATCCGCGAGGAACGCGGCCACCTGTTCCCAGTCGACGCTTGGACGTGAGACGAGATAGACATTCGCTTTGGAGACAAGTTTCATCTGTTTAGCCTTTTGACTGCACGCGGGTCCTGTGCCGCAGTTGTTCTGGAAAATGTCACGAATCAGTGTATGAGTGCAGGGTGAAGAATGCTAGTGTCCCTCAGCGCAAGGTTGTATGGCGTTCGGCGGACCTTCGACAGGCCCAGAGCCAGCCCTAAGCATGCCGATGGGCCGAACGGGAAAAGGGGTGAGTTTCTCCAATCGTTGACGACGCGACGAACAGTGGACTTGCGGCAATCTAAGTTGCAATGCAACCCGTTCGCGGTGAGCCTGTCGAACCACTCGTCCACACACCGAGTGGCGCACTCAAGAATACCGGTCTCGCAGAATCCCGGCGGCCCGTGTCATGGCCCGGAGCTTGAGGTAAGCTTCGTCGAGGTCCATCGGGTTGGCGCTGGACGGCGCGAATCCGCAGTCCGGATTCAGCGTTATCCGCTCCGCCGGAACGTATCGCATCGCGGCCTCGACACGCTCGACGACCAAACCGGGGGATTCGACGTTGGAGTCGGTGTGGTCGATCACGCCCAAGCCAAGAATCTTGTCGTCCGGGAAGTTGGCCAGCGCCTCGATGCCTCCGGCGTCCGGCGTTGCCAACTCCAAGGCAAAGCGCTGGACGTTCATGCGTCCTAGAGCGCCGATTATCAAGTCGTACGGCCCTCGTGTGCTGTGGCGTCGGTTGAAGTGGGCGTGGCACAAGTGCAAGCTCACGAAGGCGTGGTCCAGACCCTCGACGACCGCATTAACCGACTGCACGCTCATGTCGATTTCGCGCTCGATGTCGTCGATGCCTTCGCTGCGACGGTAATCGGGATCCACCAGCAGCGCCAGCCACGGATCGTCGAGTTGAATCGCGTCAACTCCCGCTTCGGCAAGGGACCGGAGCTCAGTTTGGATGATTGGGACGCAGGCGCCCATGAACTCCTCGCGCGTCGAGTAGGCAGCCGATGAATGCTCGGCGCTCCACATCCGGCGAGCGATTGTATACGGGGATGGCACGGCGACGGTGATTCGTGAGTCGCTTCGAGAGCGTAAGAACCGTGCTTCGTCGACCGCAATGGGCCGTTTTGCGGCTATCGGACGCACGACCGCGGGGTATGCCAGCGTCGAGAATCCGGAGCTGCCGCCAGCGAGCAGGTCGCGTTCGAATCCGTCCACCGCTTCGGCGAAGACCTTGACGTAGCTCTCACGGTGCCACTCACCGTCGGATACGTAGTCCAAACCCGCTCGTTCCTGCATTCGGACCGCATCAGGAATCGCATCGTCGAGCAGCCGGTCCGCTTCGGCGTCCGTGACGCGGCCGGCGATGCGGTCGTCGATCAGGTCACGAACCCACCTGGGCCGCGGCAGGCTGCCGACCACGAACGTCGCGAACGGGATGTCGAGCGCGGGTGTGCGCATTAGATCACCTTGTCGTTCACAGGCTTTTCGAATTGTCGCATCCGCATCATCGCGTCAGCTCCGCCATCGCCTTACGCGCTGCTTCCATCATCACGTCGATAGGCGCAGACATCCCCGTCCACATCTCGAAGGCGGCTGCGCCCTGGTGGACGAGCATCGGCAAGCCGCCCAGCGTTTCGGCGCCGGCTTTCTGGGCTTGGGCCAGCAAGGGCGTCACTTCGGGGTTGTAGACCATGTCGAACACTAGGCATCCGCCTGGGATCCAGCCCTCAGGTAGGGGAGAACGGCCTTCGTCAGACGACCCCTGCATGCCGATTGACGTGCAATTGACGATGAGATCGGCGACCTCGCAACGCTCTTTCAGTTCTGGCGAGTCGATTGCGATGGCGTCAGCAGAGGCGCCTAGTCCTGACAACTCCGCGGCCAGCGCCTCGGCCCTGGACACCGTACGATTGGCGATGTGCATCGATCGGACGCCCTTTTGTGCCAGCGCGTTGCCGGCAGCCCGCGCGGCGCCGCCAGCGCCCAACAGCAGCACGCGCTTTCCGGCCGGGTCAAAGCCCGCCTGCGAACTCAACGACGTCAGGAATCCGTGTATGTCGGTGTTGTAGCCGATCAGCTCCTCACCGCCCTCAACCACGATGGTGTTGACCGCGCCGATGGCTTCGGTTTGAGGGTCGAGTCGATCCAGCATGCCGATGACCGCCACTTTGTGCGGCACGGTCACGTTGGCGCCGTAGCAGTTGACCTCGCGAAGACTGTTGACCGCGGCTTCCAGCTTCTCGGGCGGTGTCGGCCAGGCTTCGTAGAGTGCGTCTAGCCCACAATCGTCCAGGGCGGCTTGCTGGAGCGCGGGCGACATTGAATGCCCCAGCGGGTATCCGAATATGCCGACGCGGTTTGTCATTCCGGCTCCTCAATCTCGTGCTGGCGCGATTATAGCAGTCGCGTATTGGCCGAACAAAGGAGACGTTGGGTGATAAGATGGACCGGCCTCGATCGGAACGGCATCGCGGTGGGCGATGGCCTAATTGGCGGGCCATCAGAGTTCTGTCCGGAGGTAAAGCATGGAGCAGTCGACCAAGGGACAATCAGAGGCAGAGCATCTCTTCGAGATCGTCAGAGCCAGATACGGCCATCACTTGGACGACGAGCAGATCGAAGCCGTTCGGGAGAACGTCGAAGACACAGTCGACCTCGTGTCGCAACTCCGGGGCGTCAAATTGGACAATTCGGTCGAGCCGTACTCCCTGTTCCGACCTCATCGAGGGGAGGACGCCGATGGCTGACGAGATCGTCTTCACTCCCGTGCGCCAGCTCTCGGAGATGATCCGAAGCAGGCAAGTTTCACCTCTGGAGCTGACCGAACTGTTCCTTGATCGGTTGGAGCGCCTAGGCTCCAACTACAACGCCGTCGTTACGGTCACCCAAGATCTGGCGCGAAGCCAGGCCATGGCAGCGGACAGGGATATCGCCGCGGGAACCAACAGAGGGCCTCTGCACGGCATCCCATGGGGCGCGAAGGACCTGCTGGCGACGGCGGGAGGCATCCCGACAACCTGGGGCGCAGCGCCATTCAGGGGGCAACAGCTCGATGTCGACGCGACGGTCGTCAGCAAGCTGGACGAAGCCGGGGCGGTCCTCGGCGCCAAGCTGGCGATGATCGAACTTGCCGGCGGCATGGGCTACCGGCAGCCGCACGCCACGTTCACGGGCCCGCCGCGCAACCCCTGGGATCGTGAGCGGTGGACGGGAGGCTCATCGGCGGGCTCCGGCGCTGCTGTGGCCGCCGGACTCGTGCCGTTCGCCATCGGCTCTGAGACCTGGGGCTCCATATTGTCACCCGCCAACAACTGCGGTTTGGCTGGGCTCAGGCCGACATACGGACGTGTGAGCCGCCACGGCGCCATGGCCTTGTGCTGGACGCTCGACAAACTGGGACCGTTGTGCCTGACAGCCGACGACTGCGGCATTGTGCTCGAAGCCATCGCCGGACCCGATCCCAACGATCCGACGACGTTCGAAGCGCCTTTTGCGTACGATGACACGGACCCGCCGGGCAGAAGGTTCAAAATCGGCGTGCTTCGAGACGCCGCGACCGGGGCCGAACCAGCCGTGAGAAACAACTTCGAAAAAGCGTTGGCCGACTTGGCTGATTCGATGGACGTCGAGGAGATCGAATTCCCGGATCTGCCTTACGTCGCGATCACCCGCACGATCTTGATGGTCGAATCTGCTGCCGCGTTCGAGGACTTTATCGAGGAGGGCAGGGCGTCCGGACTCACTGCGCCAGAGGACCATTACGGGCCGTACGCACGCACATCGGTCCTGGCGACCGACTACATCAAGGCTTCGCGACTGCGCGGGGTCATGGCGAAAGAGGTCGATGCCGTCATGTCTCGCTTTGATGCGATCGCCGCGCCGACCTCGGGCCGAACGGCTTCTCCGATAACGGAAGAGTTCCGCAATTCAGTCCCATCGACGCCCGACGTCATGGGCGCCGCGGGCAACGGTTGCGGGCTGCCGTCGATCTCGGTCCCAAGCGGCTTCTCCGAGGACGGGCTCCCGACCGGCATCCAATTCATGGGCCGGCCCTACGCGGAGAACACGATACTGGCCATCGCCCGCGCCTACCAATCGATCACCGACTGGCACACACGGCATCCGGAAGATGTGGTCAGCGAGTTGACGTGAGATCGGCAGCCACGGTCCCGGGCGCTTATACGGCGGCAGACGACGTCCGTGCGGTGGACAACACCCGTAGGGGAGGATTTGTAACCCTCCCGCGCGTTATGCTCAATGAAACGTCCCGACATGCGTAATGAGGGCAGCAACAGCGAAATAACGTCGCTATGTGTGACGCGATGCCACGCAGGAGGGTTGCAAACCCTCCGTTGCGGATTACGGCCCCAGTTTCGATTCTGACCGCTGTGAGCGCACAAGTGATTGTTACACAGGAGCATATGCAATGCGAAAGATCGTAGCCATCGGCGGCGGCGTCTTGCGAGACGGCGAGACGGACGCGATGGACCGGTTCATTCTGGATTACTCCGGGGCGGCCAAGCCGCGAGTGTTGTTCGTGCCGACTGCCAGCAGCGACTCGGAAGAGTACGTCGAAGCTTTCAATGAAGTCTACGGCGCCAAACTCGGCTGCGACGTTGACGTACTCTATCTGCTGGGACGCGACCCGAGCGCCGACGAACTGGCGGAGAAGGTTCTGTCCGCCGACATCGTATACGTAGGCGGAGGCAATACGCTGAAGATGATGCGTCGCTGGAGGCGGCTCGGCGTCGATCGGCTTGTCGCCGAGGTTTGGGACAAGGGCACGGTGCTGTGCGGCGTCAGTGCGGGCGCGATCTGCTGGTTCAGTCACGGCCACAGCGACTCGATGTCGTTCTACAGCGACGACGACTGGAAGTACGTCGCGGTCAAAGGCATGGGTTTCGTGGATGCGCTGGCCTGTCCGCACTACGACAGCGACACCAGAGGGGTACCGCGTCGCGAGGACTTCCGTCGGATGGTGCTGAAGCGGGGCGGCCCCGCGGTCGCTATCGACAACGACTGCGCCATCGCATTTCGTGACGACAGTTATCAGGTGGTCTCGGCGAGGGCAGGGGCGGGAGCGTTCCGCCTTCGACGAGAGCGCGGCGCCATTGTGGAGGAACCGCTTCCAAACAACGGCGAATGGTCGCCAATCTCAGAGATATTGAACTCCGGAGGTTGAGCCGATGGCCGATTCCACGATATACGATCTTGTGATTCACGGGGGAAGGGTGGTCGACCCCGAATCGGGGCTGGACGCGGTCCGAGACGTTGGCGTCTCCGGTGGGCAAGTCCAAGTCTTGTCCGAGTCGTCGCTCGAAGGGCGCGAAACCGTCGACGCCACCGGCATGGTGGTAACGGCCGGATTCATCGACCTGCATTCGCACGGACAAGACGCTGAAAGTTACGAGACTCAAGCCAGGGACGGGGTGACCACCGCCCTAGAGCTCGAAGTGGGCACGAACGACATCGACCGATGGTACCAGGCACGGGAAGGCTCGGCGCTCATCAACTTCGGCGCCAGCGTCGGGCACATCCCCGTTCGCATGGAAGTCATGAACGATCCCGGCGCGTTCCTCCCAGTGGCTGACGCCGCAAACCGCGAAGCGACCCCAGAGGAACTGGAGCAAATCGAAAACGGAATCGAGCATGGACTTCGCCGGGGAGCCTTGGCCGTGGGTTTTGGCTTGGACTACACCCGCGGGTGCTCTCGATGGGAAGCCATCGAGATGTTCCGTATCGCGGCCGACCACGGCGCCTCGTGCCACGTGCACCTGCGCGGTAAAGGACCGAAGGAGCCGATGAGTGGAATCGAGGCCGCCGGCGAAGTGATCGCGGCGGCGGCGATCACCGGCGCGGCCCTCCACATCGTCCACATCCAGAGCACCGGCATGTCGGCAACCGGCAGGACGCTGGAGATGATCGCAGGGGCGCGGGAACGCGGACTCGACGTGACGACCGAGTGCTACCCGTACACGGCTGGCATGACCGCGATCGACTCGGCTCTGTTCAACGAGGGTTGGCAGGAGCAATACGGCATCGACTATTCCAGTCTTCAGTGGGTGGAGACCGGCGAACGGTTAAACTCGACGACGTTCGCAGAGTACCGTGAGATCGGCGGCATGGTGATCGTCCATTCAACGCCGCAAGACGCGGTGGACACGGCGGTGCTCAGTCCGCTGACGGCCATCGCCACGGACGGCCTGCTGCACAACGGCAAGGGTCATCCCAGGACCGCCGGGAGTTATTCGCTGATCCTGGGCCGGTACGTCAGACAGCAGGAGGCACTGCCGCTGATGGACGCGCTGCGCAAGATGTCACTGATGCCTGCCCAGAGGCTCGAAGCCAGGGCGCCCTCGTTCGCCCGGAAGGGGCGCATCACACCGGGCGCGGACGCCGACATCGTGGTCTTCGACCCCGATACGGTGCTGGACCGCTCCACGTACGACGAACCGACGTTGGCGCCGGACGGCATTCCTCACGTTTTCGTTGGCGGCGCACAAGTCGTCTCCGACGGCAAAGTCGTGGAGGGCGTCGCGGCTGGAACAGGCGTGCGTGCGCCCGTGAGTTAATTGACACGTCTCAATCACTTCTGCTAGAGTCTCTCGATACGCACCTGTAAAATCATTCACAAATGCGACGATGGGGAGCAGTACCGCATCCGTCCGGCCACAGCGAGCCGGCGATGGTGGAAAACCGGCGTCAGGGCGCGCGGGAACTCACCCCGGAGCATCCGATTCGAAGGAGCCGTTTCCGTGACATTGAGGTCGCGGCTTCACGTAGGATTCGGACGGGTTGGCGCCGTTATCACAGCCTCCGAGCGGCCAGGTCCGGACAGGACCGGCAATTAGGGTGGTACCGCGGGAATAGTCAATCAACGATCCCGTCCCTTTGTTGTGGACGGGATTTTTCATTTGTACGCATAACGGAAACAAGTTGAAGTCAAGGGTCCAAGACGAACGACCATGGAGGTAGGAGAGCGATGCGACTGACCGGAGGCCAGATGGTTTGCGAGAGTCTGCTCCGTGAAGGTGTTGACGTTGTTTTCGGCATTCCGGGCGGCGCGATGCTGCCCCTCTATCAAACGCTTCCCGAGTACCCGCAGCTCCGGCACATTCTAGTACGCCACGAACAGGGAGCAGCTCACGCCGCCGACGGCTACGCGCGGGTCACGGGCCAGCCCGGCGTGGCATGGGCGACGTCCGGCCCGGGCGCCACGAACTTGGTAACCGGAATCGCCACCGCTTACATGGACTCGGTACCGATGGTGGTCATCACGGCGCAGGTCCCGCGGGCGGCCATTGGCTCCGACGCCTTCCAAGAAATCGACATCACGGGCATCACTTTGCCTGTCACGAAGCACAACTACCTGGTGATGGAAACGGCAGACATCCCGCGGGTGATCCGAGAAGCGTTCCACATAGCCAACACTGGCCGGCCGGGCCCGGTGCTCGTGGACATCCCCAAGGACGTGATCATCGAAGATGCGGAGTTCGAGTATCCGGAAAGCGTCGATCTGCCGGGCTACAGCCCGACTCAGACGGGGCATCCGAACCAGATTCGAAGGGCCGCCAGGCTGATCGAGCAGGCGGAACGTCCAGTGGTCTTGGCCGGTCACGGGATCATCCTGTCCCGCGCCTACGACGAGCTGGCGGAGCTGGTCGAGACGGCCCAGTTGCCCGTGGTCACGTCACTGTTGGGCATCGGGTCGTTCCCCGAGAACCACGTGTTGTCGGTTGGAATGCCAGGGATGCACGGGGTGGCATATGCCAGCCTCGCGTTGGAAGAAGCCGATCTCATCATCGCCCTGGGCAGCCGTTTCGACGACCGAATCACCGGGGACGCGAAGAAATTCGCCACAAAATCGAAGAAAATCCACGTTGACGTCGATCCCTCGGAGATTGGAAAGACCATTCCGGTGGACGTTCCGATAGTCGGCGACGTCAAACAGGTGCTTCAACAGCTCAACAAACGCATCAAGCCCGCTTCCAGAGTCGAGTGGATCCAGCGAATTGACGAATTGAAACGCGATCACCCGTCGCTGGGGTTGCGATCCACCGACAAGTTAATCGCCCAATACGTAATTCAGCAATTGTCCCAGGCCACGGAAGGCAAGGCAATCATCGTGACCGGGGTGGGCCAGCACCAAATGTGGGCGGCGCAGCACTACACGTTCACCGAACAGTGCAGCCTGATCTCGTCCGGAGGTTCCGGCACCATGGGTTATGAAGTCCCAGGAGCAATGGGCGCTCAGGTCGGCCGTCCGGACAAGCTGGTTTGGTCAATCGCGGGAGACGGCGGCTTTCAGATGACGATGGCCGAGCTCGCGACGATGGCCGAGAACAACATCCCGGTAAAGATTGCGATCATGAACAACGGGGTGCTGGGAATGGTCCGACAGTGGCAGGACCTGTTCTACGAGCAGTCCTTCGTCGCCACGACTCGCCCCGGCAATCCGGATTTCGTCAAATTGGCCGACGCTTTCGGCATTTTCGGAGCGAGAGTGACCGACAAGAGCCAGGTCATGCCCGCGATCCTGCAGGCCATGGAGTACAACGGTCCCGCCATTGTCGACTTCGTGGTGAACCACGAAGAGAACGTGTACCCGATGATCCCGTCCGGAATGACCGTTGACGCGCTCATCGAAGAACCGTCGCCGCAGGAGGCCCGCCGATGACGATAACCACCGAGTCTCCCAGGCACACGATCACGGCGCTGGTCGAAGATAAGCCCGGAGTCTTGAATCGAATATCAAGCATGTTCCGGCGCCGGGGATACAACATTGCCAGCCTGGCGGTCGGCCACAGCGAGATCGAGAACCTTTCTCGGATGACGTTCGTCGTGGAAGGCGACGTCGCCACGGTGGAGCAGGTTACCAAGAACCTGCACAAGCTGATCGACGTCATCAAAGTTTCGGACGTTTCTGACGGGAACTGCGTGTCTCGCGAACTGGCCCTCGTTCGAGTGCGGGCCAACGTCCAGACCCGTAGCGAGATAATGCAGATCGTCGACATATTCAGGGCCAACATAGTCGATGTGGCGCCCGACTCGCTCATCATCGAGGTCACGGGCGACGAAGACAAGGTGGACTCGCTTCAAAACCTGCTGCGCAGCTTCGGCGTGCTGGAAGTGATGAGGACCGGGACCATCGCCATGGACCGAGGCATGGACGGATCGGCCGAGAGCCAACCGGCCCCGGCGCCCCGTCACCGCATGGAGAGCGGGTTGTAGTGTGCGACGCAACCGAGTCGGACCGATTGTTCGGAAGGCCCTTCGACAGGCTCAGGGCGAACGGATTATTGTGTACTTCCGGTCGACATTGGCCCGCAATATCATTCGAAGCGAGCCCGATACGGTTGATGTGAGCTTTCATTCACGTTCGTGGTGAGCCCGTCGGCCCACAGGCTTAGGGCGAACGTAGACGGGGCTGAGGGAATTGCTGAACGGCGGAACAGCATCAAACACCGGCGAGACTAACGAGAGGAACTGAACGAATGGCCACAATGTACTACGAGAACGACGCGGACATGTCGTTGCTCGATAACAAGAAGATCGGGATCATCGGTTACGGCAGCCAGGGACACGCCCACGCGCTCAACCTGAAAGAGTCCGGAATGAACGTGAGCGTTGGGCTGTACGAAGGCAGCAAGAGCATCGAGAAGGCCGAGGCGGAAGGGCTGAGCGTCGGGATGGTCGCCGAAGTCGCCGCTGAATCCGATGTCATCATGCTCCTGATTCCCGATCACACCCAATCCGAAATCTACCGGGAGTCAGTCCTTCCCAACCTGTTGCCGGGAAAGACTTTGATGTTCGCGCACGGCTTCAACATCCATTACGAGGCCATCAAGCCGCCGGAAAGCGTCGACGTGTCGATGGTGGCGCCCAAGGCGCCGGGCCACCGCTTGCGAGAAGTGTTCACCCGCGGCTCCGGAGTCCCGGGACTGCTGGCGGTTCACCAGGACCCGTCCGGTGAAGCCCATGCCCGAGGGCTGGCGTATGCCAGGGGCATCGGATGCACCCGGGCCGGTGTGCTGGACACCACGTTCAAAGAAGAGACAGAAACCGATCTGTTCGGCGAGCAGGCCGTCCTGTGCGGCGGCGTCGCCGAGCTCGTCAAGGCGGCATTCGACACGCTGGTCGACGCCGGATATCAGCCCGAATCCGCCTATTTCGAATGCATGCACGAGCTCAAACTAATCGTGGACCTGTTCTACCAGGGCGGTCTAGAGTACATGCGGTACTCGGTGAGCGATACAGCCGAGTACGGCGACTACACCCGAGGACCGAGAGTGATCGACGATCACGTCAAAGAGAACATGCAGCGAGTTCTCGCGGACATCCAAGACGGTTCCTTCGCACGTGAATGGATCTCCGAAAACGACGAAGGCCGGCCCACGTTCAATCGCCTACGCCAGGAGAACGCCGGCCATGCCATCGAGAACATCGGCAAAGAACTTCGGGGGATGATGAGTTTCTTGAAAGACGCCGACTAGGCTCGTCTTGGGCGGTTCGGCGCTAATGAGGCAACGGAGACGCGGACAATGAGCAGCAACGAGGTAATTTACGTAGTTCGCCACAGCGATCGAGTCTTGGCAAGGCTGGATCCGGCGGACTGCGTTGTCCTTTGACCTCCCTTTGATGCGGCCGTCCGGCAGCGGCGCGGGAGCAACCAGCCAATTCCGACAATAGGGGGACAGACATGGCAAGGGACAAAGTAGCAATATTCGACACGACCCTGCGAGACGGCGAGCAGTCGGCCGGCATCGGGTTGACCACGCCCGAAAAGCTGGAGATCGCAAAGCAACTCGACCGGCTTGGCGTCGATATCATCGAAGCCGGATTCGCCGCGAGTTCGCCCGGCGACTTCCAGGCGGTTCAGACCATCGCCGCTGAGGTCCGGAGGCCGATTATCGCCTCGTTGGCGCGGTGTTATCCGGACGATGTGGATCAAGCCTGGCAAGCCATCAAAGACGCATCTCGACCGAGGGTCCACGTCTTCATTTCCAGCTCAGACCTGCAGATCATGGCCCAACTCAGAAAAGACCCAGAGCAGGTTTTGGAGATCGCGGTCGCTTCAGTGGAGAGGGCCAAGAGTTACTGCGACGACGTCGAATTTTCGCCGATGGACGCAACTCGCACCGACGCGCAGTACCTCTACACGATGCTGGAGGCGGTCATCAACGCGGGCGCCACAACCGTGAACATCCCCGACACGGTCGGCTACACGTTCCCTGCGGAATTCGCCGAACGGATCAGGCTCATCAAAGAAAACGTCCCGAACATCGACAAAGCCGTGGTGAGCGTCCATTGCCACAACGACCTCGGCATGTCGGTCGCCAACAGCCTTGCCGCGGTAACGGCCGGCGCAAGGCAGGTCGAAGGCTGCATTAACGGTCTGGGCGAGCGGGCGGGCAACGCGGCGCTCGAAGAGGTCATCATGGGCATCGAGACCCGCAAAGACCTCTTTCAGGTCGATACCAACATTGACACTCGTCAGATCTACAGAACCAGCAGACTTGTTAGCGACATTACCGGTTTCCCAGTCCAGCCCAACAAGGCGATCGTCGGCGGGAACGCATTCCGCCACGCATCGGGAATTCACCAGGATGCGGTAATCAAAGAGCGCACGACCTTCGAGATCATGGACCCGCGCTCGGTCGGTTGGCCGAGCAACGAACTGGTGTTGGGTAAGTTGAGCGGAAGAGCGGGGCTGCGTGTCAGGCTCGAAGAGTTGGGCTACAACCTGGAGCAGGAAGAACTCAACGATGCGTTCGAGCAGTTCAAGGTCCTCGCGGACAAGAAGCGAGAGGTTACCGACGCCGATCTGATTGCTCTGATGTCGAGCCAGCGGCGGACCGTCGACGTGCCTGCAGTATACACGCTGGACCACGTTCAGGTGACCGCGGGAAGCCACGAGGTGCCGACCGCCACGGTCCGCCTGACCTCGGCTGACGGCTCGACTACCACCGACGCGGCGACCGGAACTGGGCCAGTCGACGCCGTGTACAAAGCGATCAACCGGATCGTCGGAGTGACCAACAAGCTGACCGAATATCGAGTCGACTCGGTCACCGAAGGCATCGACGCCATAGGCGACGTCACCATCCGAATCGAGAAGGACGACAACGCGTACATCGGCCGCGGTTCGGACACCGACATCATGGTGGCCAGCGCCAAAGCCTACATGAACGCGCTCAACCGCATGTTGGCCTCCAGCAACGGCGGAGGGCACACGGACGACCCGTCGCCGTAAATTGACGGGTTCAACGATTTAAGACCAACTGCGAGGGCGTCCCGATGCAATCGGGACGCCCTCGCACATGATGTCCACAACCTACAACCATGCTGAGGCGATAAATGACCGCGAAGACCATGTTTGAAAAGATCTGGGACTCTCATCTGGTGCACGAGGAATCGGGACAGCCCAGCCTGCTTTATGTCGATCTGCACCTCGTCCACGAAGTTACTTCTCCCCAGGCCTTCGACGGCCTGAGGCTGTCCGGGCGCAAGGTTCGGCGTCCCGATCTCACGGTGTCGGTCATGGATCACAACACGCCTACCTGGGACCTGTCGCAGCCGATCCTCGATCCAATCGCCATCAAGCAGCTCGACACGCTGGAGCGGAACTGCCGCGAGTTCGGCCTGACCCTGTTCGACCGGTACAGCCCGCTGCAGGGCATCGTGCACGTGATCGGACCGGAGCAGGGCTACACCCAGCCAGGCAAGGTGATCGTATGCGGCGACAGCCATACGTCTACGCACGGAGCGTTTGGCGCATTCGCCATGGGGATCGGCACCTCCGAGCTCGAACATGTTCTCGCGACCCAAACCCTCAGGCAGTTCAAGCCTCAGACGATGGAGATCAGGATCGATGGCGCGCTGCCCGTCGGGGTGGGCGCCAAAGACGTGATCCTTGCCACAATCGGCCGAATCGGCGTGGCCGGCGCGACTGGGCACGTGATCGAATACACCGGCGAAGGGATTCGCCAACTGTCGATGGAAGGCCGCATGACCGTCTGCAACATGACAATCGAAGCAGGTGGCCGAGCAGGCATGGTGGCGCCTGACGACACCACCTACGAATACATGCGCGGGCGCGCCAACGTGCCGCAGGGAGACGACTTCGACCGAGCCGTCGAGCAGTGGCGCAATCTGCCGTCCGACGACGGCGCGACATACGACCGGCAGGTGATCATCCAGTCGTCGGACCTGGAGCCACACGTGACATGGGGCACCAACCCGGGCATGGTGGCGCCGATATCAGGTCGCGTTCCCGACCCTGCGTCCGCCGAAGACGAAGGGGAGCGCGAATCGGCGGGCCGGGCCCTGGACTACATGGGACTCGAACCCGACACCCGCATCGAGGACATTGAGCTCGACCGCGTGTTCATCGGATCGTGCACCAACTCTCGGATCGAAGACCTGCGAGCGGCCGCTGAGGTCGCCAAGGGACGCAAGGTTGCCGACCGGGTCTACGCGATGGTCGTGCCGGGTTCGGCTGCGATCAAGGCACAGGCAGAGGCCGAAGGGCTCGACTCGGTCTTCACAGACGCCGGCTTCGACTGGCGTGTCGCGGGTTGCTCGATGTGCCTCGGCATGAATCCGGACATACTGAAACCCGGAGAGCGTTGCGCGTCCACGTCGAATCGTAACTTCGAAGGCCGCCAGGGCGCTGGCGGTCGAACACACTTGGTCGGCCCTGAGATGGCCGCCGCCGCCGCGATTGCCGGACACTTCGTGGACGTACGCGACTTCTAGACGAACCTTCGGCTGGCTCATGGCGGGGGAGGCGCCTGCCTCCTCCGTTCGCAGTGAGCCTGTCGAACCACATCGACGCAACAACACCCTCCCGGCAGTGAGGCGATGAACGTCTCATATCAAAAAAGCAAGGAGCGATCAATGGAACCATTCGTGAGCCTCAACGGCGTCGTGGCGCCGATGAACCGCGTCAACGTCGACACCGACCAGATCATCCCAAAACAGTTCCTCCAGCGCGTCGAACGAACTGGCTACGGCGAATTCCTGTTTTTCAACTGGCGCTACAACTCGGACGGGTCGGACAACCCTGATTTCATTCTGAACCAACCTGGCTACCAAGGGGCGTCAGTCCTCGTGGCCGGGCGGAATTTCGGTTCGGGGTCATCCAGAGAGCACGCGCCATGGGCCCTGGAGGATTACGGGATCAAGTGCGTCATCGCTCCCAGTTTCGCTGACATCTTCCACAACAACTGTTTCCAGAACGGCGTCTTGCCGGTCGTGCTGCCCGAAGAGATCGTGCAGCAGATCATGGAAGCAGCCGAGAACGACCCCGGATACACCATTCACGTCGATCTGGAAGCACAAAGAGTGTGGGACGATTCCGAAGAAGTGGTCGCCGCCTTCGACGTGGAGCCGTTCCGGCGACACTGCCTGCTCAACGGCCTGGACGACATCGGTCTCACGTTGGAGCACGAACCTGCGATCGCCGCATTCGAGTCCGGCCGAGGCGGCCACGGCGGCACGCTGACGATCTAGCGGCGCCTTGTACGAATAGATCGCCATGCTGAGAGCTTGTGAG
>DCWO01000002.1:0-311 GCA_002328865.1 Dehalococcoidia bacterium UBA2160
TGACAGCCAACAGGTCGCAAGATACGCACGGTTCTTGACGAGTAAGCTTCCCACAGCGCGACGTTGAGTTGGCAGCGCGTCACGGCGACGTCGAACCGTCGCCGTGATCGCGAGAAGATCGCCTATAAGAACAGCGGCGCGAAGACGAGGGCTACGATGGACATCAGCTTGATGAGGATGTTCAGCGCCGGGCCGGAGGTGTCTTTGAAGGGGTCGCCCACTGTGTCGCCGACGACCGCGGCCTCGTGAGACGCCGAACCTTTGCCTCCGTGCGCGCCCGCTTCGATGAACTTCTTGGCGTTGTCCCAGGC
>DCWO01000002.1:624-8869 GCA_002328865.1 Dehalococcoidia bacterium UBA2160
CTTGGCGTTGTCCCAGGCGCCGCCCGCGTTGGCCATCATGACGGCCAGCAGGAACCCTGACGCGATGGAGCCGATGAGCAGGCCGCCAAGGGCTTCGGCCCCCAGGATAGCGCCCACGAGGATCGGGGCGGCGACGGCCAGGATTCCGGGCAGCACCATCTCTTTCATGGCGCCGTTGGTGCTGATGTCGACCGCGCGAGCGTAGTCGGCGTCGGCTGTTCCTTCGATCAATCCGGGGATCTCACGGAACTGCCGGCGAACCTCGGTGACCATGGCCATGGCGGCGCGGCCAACCGCTTCCATCGTCAGCGCGCCGAACAGGAATGGCGTCAGGCTACCGATGAACAGTCCCATCAGTACTTCGACATTTGTCAGGTCGAAGGATATTTTCACGAACGGTATCCCCTCCGCCAGCGCTCTCGTTTCGTTGATGTTGTCCACCACGACCGAGTAGGCGGCCATCAGCGCCAATGCTGTCAGGACCGCTGAACCGATGGCGAACCCTTTGCCAGTGGCAGCGGTGGTGTTGCCCAGCGAATCCAGCGCGTCAGTGCGCTCGCGAACCTCTGGGTCCAGACCGGCCTGCTCGGCGATTCCGCCGGCGTTGTCGGCCACGGGACCGTAGGCGTCAGTCGCCAGGGTTATTCCCAGCGTCGAGAGCATGCTAACGGCCGCCAACGCCACGCCGTACGTGCTGGCCAGGTCGTTGGCGAACCACATTGCCACGACGATGACGAGAGCAGGCACTACCGTGCTAAGCATTCCAAGGCCCAGGCCGCCGATTATGACGGTTGCGGGTCCGGTCTCGGACTGCTGCGCGATGTTGCGCGTGAAACGGTACTCGTAGGACGTGAACACTTCCGAGCTCGTTCCGATGACCTGGCCAGCCACGAGGCCGATGACTACTATCCAGAACAGCTTGAAATCGAGATCGAGCACGGTGATGGATATGGCAGTCCCGATCAGCACCAAAATGCCGGCGCCGAAGATGCCCGTGCGCAGAGACCAGAGCAACCGCCCCATGTTGGCGCCCTCGCTCGTGCGCACGAGGAAGGTGCCCAGAACGGAAGCAAAGATGCCGGTCAGGGCGATCAAGATCGGCAGTAAGACCAGGTTTTCGTCGAATTCGGTTGGTGCGGCCATGTCCAGAGCGCCTGCTCCGACCGCGGCCAGGGCGATGGTCGCGATGATGGAGCCGACATACGACTCGAACAGGTCTGCGCCCATGCCAGCCACGTCGCCGACGTTGTCGCCGACGTTGTCGGCCACCGTGGCGGGGTTGCGCGGGTCGTCTTCCGGTATGCCTTGCTCGATCTTGCCGACCAGGTCGGCGCCGACATCGGCGGCCTTGGTGTATATGCCGCCGCCGACCCTGGCGAACAGGGCGATGGAAGATGCGCCGAACCCGAATCCTGCTACGACATTGATGTCTTTGAATATCCAGTACATCACCGTGATGCCGATGAGGCCGATGCCAACGACGGAGACACCCATGACGGCGCCGGAGTTGAAAGCGACTCTCAGGGCAGGGTTGAGGCCGCGTTGGGCCTGAACCGTTGTGCGGGTGTTGGCTCTGACGGCGATGCTCATGCCTATGAATCCGGCTAGACCGGAGCCGATTGCGCCCACCAGGTAGGAAATCGCGGTCTTGGGAACGCTCTCGCTGTCCCCGGGAATCTTGTCCAATACGTCGAGGTCGATGAATACGGCCAGGACGATGAACATGATGACGACGAAGATAGCCAGCAGGCGGTATTCGCGTGACAGGAACGCCATCGCGCCTTCTTGGATGGCCCTGCCGATAGCCTGAACCTGCTCAGATCCGGCATCGCTCTTCAAGATGCGGATCGTGAGCAGGGCGGCGTATGCTAGGGCAAAAACTCCAGCGCCGATGGCCAGATAGATGATCGTCAATGCGTGCCTCCGCAAAAACGGCCTTCCGTCTCGCTGGGAAGGCCGCACGTTCCAGGGTCTGGTAGCTGACGAAAAGCTAACATAGGCCCGATGGGAGGGTCAAGGAGAGTTAGGACCTCGCCACCGGTGTTTGTGTTTGTGGTTGGGGCCTGCGTGGCAGGCTTCGGCTCAGGCGGACGATGTGAGACGTGCCAGAGAGGCGATTCACCCCGCGTCCGAGTCGAGGCGGTCGGCGAGCCGTGCGAGCTGGTCTTCCAGCGATCGTTGTCTGAGGGCCACGGTTAGGTCGCCACGCGTCCGCTCGATGACGCCGCGCATCACGTCGGTGTTGCGTCTGAGCCCGCGGGTGACGGCATCGGGAAAGTCCAGCGTCACGAGCACGGCGTACACTTCGTCCATGATCTCCAGCAGGTTCTCGCAACGGGAGACGTCGTCTCGTCTGAGGATGTCCAGCACGAAGCGGCGAAGCTCGCCGATAGCTTCGGCCAAGCCATTCATGTACGCGGCCGCGCCGATGCCCAACTCTTGCATGGTCGGCAGCGGAGAGCCTTGTGTGAAGGCCAGCGTGGCTGACGCCTCGACGTACTCCTTCAGGCTGTCCTCGACGAAACCGCCGAAGAAGACTTCAGGGTGATCCGCGCGAACACCCTTGAGCTCCTCGACCATCTGGCGTGCCTCTGCTATCAACCGGCTGGCGTCCGCGAACTCGTTTCGATGGGCGGCACGGATCGAGTTAGCTGAGAGCCGTATGATCTGACGGGAGGCGCCCAAGGCGGCTTCGCGGGCGGAATGAGTCTCGCTCATCTTTTGGCTGGCGAGTTCTCCCGCGGCGCGCACCGCTTCGACCAGTTGGCGTACGTCTGCCGTGTTCGATGCCTCGGACAATGTTTGCTCCTGTCGAATTGGCTGGATGTGAGAGAACCTGTGCTCTGGGCGTTCACGCCCAAGCCGGCGCCACGACGCCCAAGCCTTCGCAATCACCCAGACGCGCCCTCGAACATGCGGACCAACTCGCGTGTGGCAGCTTCGGGATCGTCCGCGAACGTGATGGCGCTGACGACGCACACGCAGTCGGCCCCGGCCTCGACCACGTCGACGATGTTGCTCGTCCCAATCCCCCCGATGGCGATGATCGGCCTCGGAACAGCGTCCTTCACTTCCCTGATCGCTTCCGGCCCCAGGGCGGTCCGACCTGACTTCCCCATCGTGGACGTGGAATAGATGGCGCCGACCGCGATGCAGTCGACTCCCTGCGCATGGGACTCCAACGCCTGTTCGAGGCCGTTGTTGGATCTGCCGACAATCTGCCTTTGGGTTATGACCATTCGGGATGCCTCGGTCGGCAGGTCTGTCTGACCGATGTGGAGGCCGTGGGCATTGGCGGCGCGGGCGACATCGGCGTCGTCGTTGACGAAAAACACGGCGTCGTGTTCGTCGCACAATTCTTTGATCGCGTTGGCCTGTTCCAGTGCGATCTTCTTGTCGTCTAGTTTGCTTCGAAGCTGAATCACGCGGGCGCCGCCTTCGAGAGTCGCGCGCGCAACCTCTTCCACGGGTCGCCCCTGTGTGGCCTCCGGATCGACGATCACGTAGATGCCGGCCACCTTCTGAGCCATGGCGCTTCTGACATCGGAGCTCACCTGTTGCTCCGCGCGATGCAGCACCAACCGGGCGCGCCTCAACCACGACTCGTCCAGCGCCGCGTCCGATTGTCCTCTAATCCCGACCAGCGTGTGAGCCGTCGCTCTGATCGCCGAGATGGCATCGAGCGCCAGGCCAGCGTGGTCGTCGGTGAGTTCGGCGTGCCCCTGACGTAGCAGCGACGTCTCGTCGCGAGAGAGTTCCTTGGCAAGTGGGAATGGAAGCGACTCCCGCATCATCCGGATGTCGGTGTGGAGAGCCAGTGGCGCGGTGACATAGACCTCCAGCAAACGGAGCCCTTCCACGAGCGACGAAATCTGGGCGGAAACGTATGGGTTCATCTATCGCCTTCCTTGGATGTTGGCCGCACATTGGATCGGCCTGAACGCATGCGGAATGTGCTAACGGCGCAGGCTGCACCGATCAGTTCCAGCGTCAGCATTTCGGGTTGCCTGGTACAGCGTCGCACGCGGACGGAATCGGTTCGATTTTAGCATAGTGGGGCGTCGACCAGAGTCGGCGAACGCGATGCGGCGGGTATAAAATGGCGCTTAAGATACTACGGCCACAGAGGCCCGACGGACACTAGAGGAGCTATCCGAGATCAGGGCTCGAAGGTGAACCCCAGTGGGTCTTCATCGAATTCGATCGATCCGAGAGCGGCCGTGGCGGCCTCCTCGATTGTCTCGTCGCCGATGGTCAGGCACTGAATCAACGCGCGTTTGGCGAGGCTCCCGCCGATGAGCCCCAGGGACTTTACGGCGGCGAGCTGCACCTGGGCATCGTCGTCCTCGAGGATAGCGATCAGATGGGGGACGGTCACAGCGTCTCCGAGGTATCCACAGGCGTTGGCAGCCTCGAAACGGATGGATGGTTCCTGATTTCGGGTGTCCTGGATCACGATCGGGAGCCACCGGGAGTCGGAGCTTCGACCCATCGCGAAAACCGCGCTCTGCTTCAGCTTGAGGTCGCCGTCGTAGTACGCTTCGCGGATGATGTTTTCGACCTGGGGCGAATTGAAACTGGCAACCGCTTCGATGGCCCGGCGTCGAGACTCCATGCTCTCGCCGCTTCTGCCGATCACCTCCAGTAGAGCGTTGCGAATCTTCTCGCCGTCTCGGCGCAGGACTTTCCCTTCTTGTGCGAATTCCGCGAACTTACCCAAAGAGATCGCAGCCTCAGCTCTAACGTCCGCCGATTTGTCTTTGAGCACAAGTTCGATCAGAGGGCGGATGATCGTGCGGTCGTCGCAGTCCGAGACTCCGCGGGCCGCATTGGCTCTAACGTCGTCGTCCATGTCGCGTAGGCAGGCCCGGTACACCGCCGTGAAGTCCAACTCGAGGTTGTCGTCGGCGAGCTCGATCAGCCATTCGAGAATCTCGCAACGACGTTGCGTCGAGATGCCGGACCACACGGACATCACTTCGAGAACCTCGGTGTTGCTCAAGCCCGATAGCTGTAGCAGTCCGGGATGGTCAATGGATGCGTCTGGGTCTGACAGCTCGGAAATATACTGCTGTAGAGTCACTGCGTCGCACTCCGGTCAGCCTATTCGAGTTCTCGGCCCTCCGCGTCTCGACGGAGAACAGTTATGCGCTTTCCAGTATGCCAGAAGATGGCGTCCTGGGTGGGAGAGAATTCAGCCTATTCGAAGGCGCCAAACTCACGCCGTCGCTCACTTTGAACTTAGTCAGCCTGTGGCGATTTGTCAAGTTTCATCTGGGATTTGTCGATTGCGTGCCATATAATCTGATCGGAGCGAAACGGACCCGCCTGGTTGGCGGTGGCGAGAGGGATTGTGATCGATATGCCGCGTGGCGGAAGGCGACGGGTGAAGGTTCCCGATGTCATGGATTTACTGGGCCCCATCCACGGACCCATCGAACGGACGCCGAGATACAATGCCGCGGAAGAGTTGGTATACACGATTCTTTCCCAACACACCTCCGACGTCAATTCAACCCGCGCGTACGACAACCTCATGACGACATTTGAGTCGTTGGACTCCATCGCGGCGGCGGCGCCTTCGGAGATCGAGGACGCGATTCGCAGAGGCGGACTGGCCGCTCAGAAGTCCGTCAGGATCAAAGAGATCCTCATCCAGGTGAAACAAGAGGTTGGCTCGTACGACCTGTCGTTCCTGGCCGAGATGCCCCTGGATGAGGCGAAAGCGTGGCTGAAGAGGCTGCCGGGCGTCGGCCCCAAAACCGCGGCGATCATCCTGTGCTTCGCGTTGGGCATGCCGGCGATGCCCGTCGACACGCACGTCCATCGGGTTTCGAAACGGCTCGGGTTGGTGGGCTCGAAAGTATCGGCTGACAAAGCCCATGACGTGCTCGAAGCGAAGGTTCCTCCCGAGGACGTGCTTCCGTTCCACATGTATTTGATCTATCACGGCAGGCAGGTGTGCAAGGCTCAGAGGCCCAGATGCGGCGAGTGCGCCTTGGCCTGGGGCTGTCCTTCTAGGGCCGCAATTGAAAAAGCCGCCAAACGCCCCAAGGGCCGAACTGCGGGCAATAAACCACGCAAAGTTGAGAAGGAGGCGAGCGATGACTAGCCAAACCGACCCCAACGAGGTGCGGATGACGGGCGAGAACTCGTTCATCAGACTGGCGGAGACCTCCGATGGACCGCTGACGACCCGGGCAAGCCACTGGCGAGTGCTCTGGTCACCGGCCGGCGCCGGTCACGTGCTGTTTCTCAAAAGCGATGTTACGGACGACGCCGTGAGCATCTTCGCGGACAACATCGCGTTGGCTCGTTGGCTTCAGGACGAGATCGAATCCATGCTGTTCCCCGAATTCTCCGATCAGGACATCCCCGTATCCGACGCGGTATTCACGAAAGCCGGGGACGGGAGGGCTTTCTGGACCGAAATAGTGCAGAGCGAAGAGGAATCGGTCAACCTGACTTGGTACGATTTCGCGGAGCCGTTCGTGCTGAGGGTGGCGCCCGGCGACATTCCCGGAAGGCCTCTCGGCGTTTATAGCTGCTTCCTGCCAGCGAGGCGGGCGCAGCTAACGCTAAACGGATTGGTCGCGGGAGGCAGGCCGTTCCCCGACATGCGGGGCGACAAAGAGACCACGACCTGCTGCATCGCCTGGTCCGAAACCTGGGTCCGTCCGCACGCAGGGTAGCTTGCGGGAGCGGGCGTGACGCGATTCGGTCCCAATTGTCGATCAGCCTATGGCAGCGCGGCGATGGCGCTGATCTCGACCAAGAAATCTTCCCGGGCGAGACCGCTGATGACGAGGACGGTGTTCGTCGGAAAATCGCCGTCAGGGTACATTTCGGGGAAGACTTCGGACCGGCCAGCCATGTACCCGGCAACCGATTCTCGGCCGACCAGGTACGTTGTGAACTCGATGACGTCGGTCATCGCGGCGCCCTGGCTCGCGAGGATCGCCTGGATGTTGGCCAGGACCCGTTTGGTTTGGGCGGCCGCGTCTCCGACACCGACAACGGCGCCGTTCAGGTCCGCCGCCACCTGTCCGGACACGAACAACAGACTGCCTCCCGACACCCGGACCGCCTGTGAGTAAGCCTGGACCGGTTCGGGAGCTGACTTTGTGTTGACGACGGACCGTACTTGACCGGGCATCGTGAACCTCCGACTGAGCGATGTGATTTCAGAAAACACGACGAGGATACCATATGGATAACGACACCCATCCGCTCGTTGGAGCGGTGCAGATCAACGCTGCCCGACGGGTAATTGAGCCCCACCTTCGGCGCACGCCGGTCGCCCGATCCACGTATCTCGGTGAGATCGCTGACGTCGAATTGTTTTTCAAGCTGGAGATGTTCCAGATCACCGGGTCGTTCAAACCCAGGGGAGTGCTCAACAAGATGCACAGCCTGTCGCCCGACGAGCGGGCCGCCGGCGTCATCTCGCTGTCGGCAGGCAACCACGCTCAGGCGCTCGCGTACGCGGCGGCCAGCGAGGGCATTGCCGCGACGATCGTCATGCCCGCCAATGCCGTCGCGAGCAAAATCGCCGCAACGCGAGAGCATGGCGGCGAGGTCGTCCTCACTGACGGAGATCTGCTGGCGACGACTCTGTCGCTGCAAGAAGAACGCGGCATGACGATGGTGCATCCGTTCGACGACCTGAACACCATCGCCGGAACGGGGACGCTGGGCATGGAGGTTCTCGAGGACGTTCCGGAAATCGACACGGTGATCGTCGGGATCGGCGGCGGCGGTCTGATCTCGGGAGTCGCTGCGGCGATCAAAACGAGCCACTCGCCCGTGAAGGTCATCGGCGTCGAACCCGAAGGCGCTCTCGGGATGACGTTGGCTTTGCGGGAAGGGCAACCGGTTCACCTCGAAGCCGTGGGCACCGTGGCCGACGGCCTGGCCGCGCCGTTCGTGGGGCAGCACAACTTGAACCACGTGCAGGCGTTCGTCGACGGCGTCGTCACCGTGAACGACGAAGAGATCGTTCGCGCGATGAAGCTGATCCTGGAGCGAGGCAAAGTGCTGGCAGAGCCCGCGGCGGCGTCAACTTACGCGGCCCTTCTCTCCGACAAGGTCGTCACGCGACAAGGAGAGACGGTGGTGTGCGTGCTTAGCGGCGGCAACATCGACGCCGCGCGGTTGGTGGAGCTGCTGGGCGACTGACGGCAGCAGCTCTGAAGTCGGCACGACGATCGTTGTCGTTCGACGGCCCTTCGACAGGCTTCCAAGT
>DCWO01000118.1 GCA_002328865.1 Dehalococcoidia bacterium UBA2160
ATGACAGCAACGGCGCTCCAAATGTCGTCATTCTGAGGCCGCAGCCGGAGAATCTAGGGCCTCGCAGGGTGATGTGTTTCGACGCCGTTACATGGAAGCCTGTCGAAGGACCCCGGCACGCCAACTTTCACCTTTCGGCCGCACCGCCCCTACTCAGCGATGGCCTTCACGAGCGCCTTCTCGTCGAATTCCAGGCCAAGCCCAGGTCTGTCGGAAAGCGTGATCGTGCCGTTCTCGGGGATGATCGGTTCCACGAAAAGCTCGGCGACGCGGTCGACCGGTCCCGTGAATTCCTCGGAGAACTCGTGCGGCCGAACGGCGTTGGTGACGGTAGCGTAGAGTTGCAGGCTCGCCATTGAGTTCGCGCCGATGCTCGGGCTGTGCGGCATGACGATCTTGTTGTTCGCCACTGCCATTTCGTAGACGCGAACCATCTCCGACAACCCGCCCACGTTCAGGACATCCGGTTGCAAGATGTCGGGGTTCGCGAGGTCCATCAGGTCCCGGAACCGCCACGCCGAAATCTCCTGCTCGCCGGTCGACACGGCGCAGTCCAGCGCGTCGACCACCTGGCGGAGGCCTCGCAGATCGTACTGGGGCAACGGTTCCTCGAAATGCGCGATGCCGAGCTCCTCGAACCTCCTGCCCTGTTCGATGGCCGTCGGGACGGAGTAGGCGCAGTTGGCGTCGAAGCTCAGCGGAACGTCGTCCGGGAGCCATTCGCGGACCTTCTTGAAGATCGCGAAGTCCTTGGCCGGGTCGGCGTCTTGCCGGTAGTCGCGCCAGTCCATTCGAATCTTGAACGAGCGGTATCCCTTTTCGAAGCCTTCCTGGACCTCTTCGAGCATCTCCTCGGGCTGCTTGCGCCAGCCGCTGCCTCTGCTCCAGTACAGTGGAATTTCGGTCCGTGCGGCGCCGCCGAACATCGAGTACAAAGGCAATCCCGCTGCTTTGCCGGCAATGTCCCAGAGCGCGACATCGATTGTCCCGACGATCTGCGACGGGAATCGAGTCGCGCGTTCGCCCGTGCCAAGCGTCAATAGCTCCCAAATCTTGCGCGGCTGGACAGGGTCCATACCGACCAGAAGCGGCTTGATCAGATCGTCAACGTAGGCGCGCATGACGCCCAGATTCCGCGACCCTTCAGCGATGCCGACAACCCCTTCGTCGGTAAATATCCGAACGATGAGACGCCCGGCGGTTCCCACGAACGATTCAGGAGTCCCCTCCGGTGGCTTCAGCCTGTTGACTTTGATATCGGTAATCTTCACGTTCTCACCTCGAAGCAAGATTTCGGTCCCATGATATCACCGAGGGCGTCTGCTGAGTCGTAGCGATCGACATATCAAGTGACAGGGCGAACTGGGGCAGGGTAGGCATCGTCGCGTATGCCAAGCTGTCATCCTAACTCCGATGCAATTGGGGGAAGGATCTGGGACACCGCAGCCAAACGACCTACCGCACACCGTCCTGCGGCGCGTACCCGAGCACCTCTTTCGCGTGGCGGTTGTCGCGGTAAAGTTTGGCGTTGTCGGATGTCGCCCAGAAGATGTCGAACTTGACCTCGGGCGGCGCTTCGATGCACTTGACCGTGAGCTGCTGGATGTCTCGGTAGCTGGACCAGTTGGCCTGAGCTCGACCGGGCGTGGCTTCGTCCACGGGCGTGCAGTTGCTGATCCTGAGGTTGATGACCGACATCGGGGTCGTCAGCGCGTAGTACCGGCCGAGGTCCTCTCCGAATAGCTTCGTCACCCCGTACAGAGTGATCGGCTTCGGCTCGGCGAACTCGTCGATCATCTCCCAAGACGCCGGCAGGTCCACGTCGTCTCCGGATACGAGACTCCGGTACGGTTCTTCAAGCTCGTACCCGTTCACGGCGGCGCCCGAACTGGCCAGGATCACCCGCGACACTCCGGCTTCCTTGGCGACCTCGAGCACGTTGTACGTGCCGATGATGTTGTTGTGGAGCATCGAGTCCCAGCCTGCGTTCATCCCCTCGGCGCTGCTCTGTCCGCCGTCCGCCGCAAGGTTCAGCATGACGTCGACGCCTCTGAACGCGGGCCGCAGCGAATCGATGTCGGCGATGTCTGTCCTGAACACGCGACCCTCCGGCAGGCCGTCAACGCCGCTGCGGGACAGGGCGCTCAACTCGTAGCGCTCCTCCAGGACAGGCCGCAGCGCTCTGCCGACGACACCGTTCAGTCCGGTTACAAGCAGCTTGATCCTGTCAGGCATGTGTTGTTCTCCTGCAATCGAATCGGATACGGCGTCGTGCCTGAGCACGCACGTTTGCACCGCGTCAAATTGGGATGCAAGGGCGAAGCCTTGCCGGGATTCGAGGTGTCCCCAAGAAACCTCCGAGGACGGGCGGGTGGGACAGACCAGGCTCGATAGCGCCCCTACACGTTGTCGGTGTCGATGACGACGTTCTCGCCGCGGAGTGTTCGGTTGCGGATGTCGTATCTGCCTGGATAGCGCACCGGAAGGTGCCCGGACTCGATCATCAGCTCCAAGGGGTTGACCCTCGTCTGAAGCGGCATTTGGACTTGCGTGTGAGTCCGCGCCGACTCGTACGCGGCATGCACCATTTCCAGCGCCTTGTAGCCGTTGGCGCCTTCGCCTCTGTATTCGGCAGCTTCGCCCGAAACCCATTCGGCGAGCCCTCGGGCCTGCGCGGCGCCGGCCTCGACCATCTCGAAATTGTCGGCTCCGTACTTGACGTACTCACCGTCGAGCTTGTGCTCTTGCCATCCGCCCGTTTTCCCGTTCATGATCTTCAGGTCGGTCACCGAAAGGTGGATCATGCCGTCGCTGCCGTAGATGCGAGCGTCGAAGCTGGACTCCGGCGTCAGGCCGGAGAAGATTGCCGCGCGGGCGCCGTTGTCGAACCCGAACGCGGCCAGCGCCTTGTCCTCGATTGGGACGGCGCGCGCCCATTGGTCCGTCTCGCGCTCCACGCCGCCCATGACCCAGGTGCACTCCGGATCGCTGAGCACGTATCGGTACATGTCCGCCTGATGGGACGAGTAGTTCGGAAGGCCGTCACGGGTGAAACTGGTGATCAGATAGGGATCGCCGATCGCACCGTCGGCGATCATCTGCCGCGCCAACGTGTACGTGGGCAGGAACCGGCGCTGGTGCCCGATCGCGAGCTTCACACCGTTGCGCCTACACACGAGCAGCATGTCTGCGGCGGCGCCGATCGACTCGGCCATCGGCTTCTCGCAGAGGACAGCCTTAACGCCGGACGCGGCTGCCGCGATGGTCATCGGCGCGTGGCCCTGATCCCACACACCCACCGAGACGACATCCGGCTTGGTCTTGTCCAACATCTCGCGGGCGTCCGTGAAATGCTCGGGTTTGTAGTCGTCAAACTCTGTGAAACGATCGTCGAAGTCGATCATCGCCTGAGGGCTCAGGTCCGCGAGGGCGACGACTTCGTACCTCTTCGAATTCAGGTACCCCAGCGTGTGGTTGCTGCAAATCTCGCCGCAGCCGATGACTGCCGCGCGTAGCTTGTCTGCCAAGTTTTTCTCCATTCTCTTGGAAGCGGCGCCGGTTCGGCTTTCGGCGATCAGACGCCTACTCGATCAGATGCGCCTTCAGCACGTCTTCGTCGAATTCGACGCCGAGTCCCGGTCCGGTCGGCGGGATGATGTAGCCGTTCTCGAACACGAGGGGTTCTTTGAAGATCGTCTTGTGCAGCGGCCCCTGGTTCGCCTCCTGTATGACGAAGTTCGGAGAGCAGGTGTCGATCTGAATGGCGGAGGCGGCTGCGATAGGCCCGCAATACATGTGGGGCGCGATCATCGCATAGTGCGCCTCCGCGATGGCTGCGATCTTCTTCGCCTCTGTTATTCCGCCACACTGCCCGACGTCCAACTGAATAATCTGTGCCGCTTTCTTTTCAAGAACTTGCGAGAACTCGTATTTCGTGACCAGCCGCTCACCGGTGGCTATCGGGATGCTGGTGTGGGCGGCGACCCTGGCCATCTCGTCGATGTTCTCCGGCGGAACCGGCTCCTCGAACCAGAACGGATGATACGGTTCGAGATAGTCGGCGACACGGATCGCGCTGTACGTGGTTAGCTGGCCGTGTGTCCCGATCCCCACTTCGAGCCTGTTGCCGACGGCGTTCCGGATGCTCTCGAATATCTTCGCCGCGTGCTCGATCTCCCATAGCGGGATGTCCCTCGGAATCGGGTACAGCGGCGTGAACGGGTCGAGCTTGCAGGCCGAGTTGCCTTCTTCGAGCAGCTTGGCCGCGACCTCGCCGGCTTCCTCGGGGTTCTCTTTGAACGCGCCCCCGGGCATGTACGCGTAGGCTCGGAGCTTCTCGTGGTACTGACCGCCGAGGAGGTTGTAGATGGGCAGGTTGGCCGCCTTGCCGACGATGTCCCACAGCGCCATGTCGATCGCGCTGATCACCGGGGTCGCGTAGAGGCTTGGGTGGCGGAAGTCGTGACGGGATGCGTACATCCGGTCCCAGATTCTTTCGATCTGAAACGGGCTCTCCCCGATGACGTATTGGCTCACCATCTCCTCGATCAGGCTGATCTGCGTCTTCAGATCGCCGAGGTTGCGCGAGTACGAGCCGCCAGTGATCCGCTCGCCAAGGCCGACGATCCCTTCGTCGGTCATCAGTTGCAGAAACAGCAGCCATCTGCCGCCGATGTACGGCTCCTCGTTTTGGACGACCATTGTCTTGAGTTCGGTAACTTTCAATTCTTGCTCCTAAGGTCAATTGGTTGTTCCAGCGTCTCAGTGGGCGTTGTTGCACTCGGACCATTGGCCGACAGAACCTGGCGCGTCGATGTCCTTCGACGGGCTTCCAAGTAACGGCGTCGAAACACATCACCCTGCGAGGCCCTAGATTCTTCGGCTGTGGCCTCAG
>DCWO01000061.1:0-2978 GCA_002328865.1 Dehalococcoidia bacterium UBA2160
TCAATTTACTCACAAGCTCTGAGATTTCCGAAGGGGCCAACGGAGTCGTGAATTCCCCCCGTTCGTGGTGAGCCTGTCGAACCACAGTGCCACTCAAATAAACGACTCGATTTGTGCGACGAACCTGCGATTCAGGACACTTTCCGCGAGAGGCACTGAAAGGGCAGTCAATGGCAACGACCACTCGACCGGTTTCGGATTTTCTCAGCGTCCGATCGGCATATGCCCCGCAGTTCCCGCCGTCGGGCCGGACTATAGCGTTCATCACGGACATCACCGGTGTGCCGCAGATCTGGGAGATGCCCGCGGACGGTGGATGGCCGCGGCAACGGACCTTTGTTGACGAAAGAATATCGGGCTTCCGGTGGTCGCCGACCGGCGACGCCATCCTATTCTCGATGGACACGGGCGGCGACGAGCGCGATCAGCTCTACCTGTTGGACAACGAATCCGGCGAGATTGCCGCCCTGACCGCAAACCCGAAAGTCATGCACCTGCTCGGATGCTGGTCGCCGTCCGGTTATGAAATCGCATACGCGTCCAACGCCCGCACCGGGACGTATTTCGACGTATACGTTCAGGACATGCCCGACGGCGAGCCGCGCTTGGTCTTCGAAGACGACGGCACGAACTCGGTCGTCGGTTGGTCGCCCGACGGACGACGCATCGTGGTCTCCCGCGCCGAATCCGCAATCTACAACGATCTTATTCTGCTGGACGTCAACACCGGTGAGTCTCGCCGATTGACCGAGGACGGCCATGAATCTGCGTATGAGTGCGCGGCCTGGAGCCCGGACAGCTCGGCTCTCTATCTGACGACCAACAAAGGCAGGGAATTCAAGAGCCTGGCCAGGATGTCGATTCCCGATGGCGAGATCGACTGGCTGGCTGAGCCCGAATGGGACGTCGAAGCCGTCGCGGTGGCGCCGACCGGCGGCCGTCTAGCGTATGTCGTCAACGAAGCCGGCTTCTCCCGCCTGCACACAATGGACATCGCATCGGGCGCGGAGTCCTCGGTGGATTCTCTGCCGGAAGCCACCCTCCAAAACGCCCGCGGTCCCGGATCGATGGACTGGTCGCATGACGGCATGAAACTAGCCTTCACCGTCAACGGCCCTGCGCACAATCCCAACGTTTGGGTCGTCAACGCGGACACCTGGAACACTAACCAGGTCACCCGTTCCGACACGGGCGGCATCCCTCGCAGAGCATTCGTGTCACCTCGTCTGGTGTCGTATCCGACCTTCGACGGACGACAGATCCCAGCCTGGTTGTACTCGCCCGCAGGGATCAGGCCGACCGGCGAAAACCCGATAATCCTCCACGTCCACGGAGGTCCGGAGAGTCAGGATCGTCCGGTTTTCAACCCGATCTACCAGTACTTCGTCCACCGCGGCTACTCCGTCCTGGCGCCCAACGTCAGGGGGAGTTCCGGCTATGGCCGAACCTACATCCACCTGGACGACGTGCGGAACCGGATGGATTCGGTCCGCGATCTCGATTACGCACAAAAATGGCTTGTCAGCAGCGGTTGGGCCGCCGAAGACCGCATCGCCGTCATGGGCGGCAGCTACGGCGGGTTCATGACGCTCTCCGCCATCACGACGTACCCTGATCTCTGGAAGGCCGCCGTCGAGTTGTTCGGGATCGGCGACTTTCTGACGTTCTTGGAGAACACCGGCTCCTATCGTCGGCGACAGCGGTCCTTCGAGTACGGCGATCCGGTGGAAGACGCCGAGTTCCTGCGAGAGATATCGCCGATCCACCGCGCCGACGCCATCAAGTGTCCGCTCATGGCGCTGCACGGCGCCCGGGACCCGAGAGTTCCCATCTCCGAAACCGAAAAGCTCGTGGCCACCCTCTCCGAGCTCGGCCAGACTGTCGAGTACGTCCGTTTCGAAGACGAAGGCCACGGCTTCGTCAAACGCCCAAACCGCATCACCGCCTACACCGCCATCGCCGACTTCCTCGACGCGAATCTGTGATCGTCCGGAGCTGCCCGTCCGCCCCGGAGGCAAGTAGATCGCGACGATGTCTGTTGCCGTCAGGCGAATCCTGTTATTAACGCATGAGCCCGTCCGGCGATCTTCCCGCACCCGGAAGCACTTGGACAGGTCATAGCATCCCCACATCTTTGGGAACCCAACCACCGTGATCCGTGAGGCAGCGGTTCGGTGTCGTAGCTCGAGCGGCGGCGACATGCCGGACCAGAGGGTTGGTCGGCACTCCATTTATCTTGGACTGAGGCAACCATTGAGGCAATCGCAGGAGTCGCCAAGCGAACACGTAACTCCGCGGGGCCTGGCGCTGTTCGACGTTGCGTTCTTGCGCTAAAGACACGCCTGGCCTAAAATGGGGTGGTCTAAAAGGACTACCTATTTGACAATCTCCATCGCGCCGGTAATCAGTAGGTCGCGACAAGGTACAACCAATCGGGCATGGCAACAGAAATCGAACGTGACTCGCACCTAATCCTGAGGGCAGTATACACTTGGTTGGAGCAAGAGGACGACCCGAAAATGGGTCGTTACGAGTTGTCAGCCGATGAGGTGCTTGGTGTTACCGGTTTGCCTCTCGAAAGGGTTGAGGATGCTGTGAAGCTACTCGTGAGCCGCGACCTGCTCACAGCCCTCGAGACCTACGGAGGTCTTCAGAGTGTTTCTCCGACCGCAGATGGCAGGCTGGAATTCCAGAGAGTATCCACCGCTGATGAAGCTCCGGCGGCTGGAAATACCTACGATGTTTTTCTCAACCACTCAAGCCACGATGACCAGTTATCCGCCGATGTCAAACTCCTGTTGGAACACAACGGATTGACCGTGTTTACGACACCCTCCAGCATTCCTTCGGGGAAGTGGGAACAACAGATCGAAGATGCCCTACAAGATGCAGTCGATTGTTGGGTACTACTGACTCCTAACGCGCTGGCTCAAAGTGTATGGGTGCACCATGAACTCGGCTACTATTATGGCTTTCGC
>DCWO01000061.1:3359-7297 GCA_002328865.1 Dehalococcoidia bacterium UBA2160
GGAGCCTCGGCCTGGTCTTTATGACCATCTGCAAGGCAACGACACAGACGACATCGGGAATCCCGAAGTCGTGGCCAGCATCATCTTGGAGTCACTTCGCAAACCTCTCAATCTCCCCTCTGACTGGGAGCCCCGCACCTATCAGACTGGATTAGGCGGAGTCATTGCTGGAGACAGCCAATTCCACCAGGAAGCTGAGGGCGGAATCCGAGCCGGCCTCGCTAGCGACATAGAGTCACAGGGTCATTGGCAAATAGTGATCAGGCCGGCGACATTCCGACAGTCGAGGGTTTCGGACTTCTCAGCCCTGTATGGGCTGGTAAAGGATAGTCAAGTAAGATTTGCAACATGCGACTTCCCGTCCATGGACAGCGAAGCTTATGCTCAGTCAGGCGAAAGTTGGATGGGAGAAGTCTTTCGAGAGGATATTCCTGAAGCGTGGACCATACACCAAAGTGGGCAATTCGTGGCCATATCCGCTTTCTGGGATGATCTCAGTCAGTTGTGCCGAAGAACAGGACTTAGTCGAGAGTCACTGTTTGATCTCCAGCAAGCCGTGTGTTTCCTGACTTGTGTTTTTGAGTTCGCGGCATCGCTCGCTAAGACACTACCTGGCAACGACGACATGGTAATTGAAGTGAAGGCGAACAACGTGGCCGGAAGACAGCTGGCGACGCGCCGCCAATTGGTCTCGGGTGGGGATCATTCGACGACTTCTCCGAGTCTGTCGCACGTTGTGACGACCCCTAGAGGAGAGCTTGTTCAGCGACCCAGGGACTTTGCCAGCGAATCCGCTTTAGAGCTTTTCAAACGATTCAAATGGAACCCGGGAGAGAGGGTAATTCGAGAGATTCAGGCCCAAACCAGTTACCGTTGAATTAGGGTTCGCCAAGATTTTCGTTCTTGATGCTGCTTTGCAGGCGAACGAAACCCAGGCGGTATCTTGACGGACAAGACCCGTCGTTCAGGAATACGCGGGCCCCGCGGTCGTCGAGCACTCGGCAAGACCGATCCACCCTGAGTCACTGATGCTTCCACATTGGAGGGAGAGGCGGACAGCGTGTTGACTCTGCAGTCGCCCGGTGAGTGGCTGCAAAGCCTGAGGTTCATAACCGGTTCATCAACACACCCTCAGGTACTCTCTGCTACGCGCCTTTTCCCGATTTGCGTTGGCCTTTCTATGACGGATACCGGCGGTGCCGTCGCGCCCGGCCGACTCCCACCCCCCACCCGTCACAGCACCGATGACGAACCACATTAGCCAAAAGTACTACCCTCCCTCGGATAAACGGTCGATTCTCAGGGTCGACCGTTTTTGCGTGCCGAGATCGGTAGCACTGATGGTGGCTCGCGACGAATCCGATGATAGCGTGCAGGTACAGCGAAATTGAACGACACGGACGGATCACGCTATTTGGGGCAGCGAGCCTGGAGGTTATGCCATGTCAATGAGTAAGAATCGAACGAACCTGATCGGTGGACTCTTTGGGACTCGGCTGCGGCGAGCCGCGGCGCTGACGGTTATGGGGTCGTTGGCCGCGATATCTCTGGTCGCTTGTGGGTCGTCCGTCCAGGTGGACGTTGGACATTACAGCGACGAACCAAATCGGGCGGACATGTTCGGTGTGGGGTCGAATCCGGCGGTGAATGCCGAGATCGGCAACGGCGACATCGAGCTTGTATTGGGCGCCGCCGACAGCATTACGGTGACCGCCGAGTTGAAGAAACCAGAGAGCGTCGAATACATCGTAACCCGGGATGGCGACACGATTACGGTCATTGCCAAAACCCGGAACGGCAGCAAAGCTGACGTGACGGTTACCGTGCCCGTAAACACGACGTTCTCGCTTACGACCGGGAGTGGCGACGTGGACGTGCCCGCTGTGAATGCATCAGGCCATGTGAGTTCCGGAAGCGGATCGCTGACGCTAGTGAACACCGACGGCGATGTGACGGGAAGCACCGGCAGCGGGAACGTTAAGTTGACCGGCGCGTCGGGCACATTCAAACTGAGCACTGGCAGCGGGAACATCGACATGACCGGCGTCTCAGGCACGTTCAACCAGAGCACCGGCAGCGGAAGCATCACGCTGCGCGATTCGACCGGATCGTTCTCCCTCAGCAGCGGCAGCGGCAACGTCAAAGCGCGCGAGTCGGACGGCAGCTTCGGCCTGAGTTCCGGAAGCGGCGACGTCGAGTTCCAAGGGGAGCTGGCCCTCGGCAGCGAGAACAACTTCTCGTCAGGCAGCGGGTCCGTCACAGCGAAACTGACCGGATCGCCGAGCGTGGACCTCGACCTCGAGATCGAACAAAAAGGGAAAGTGCGAGTCGACCTGACAGCGACGGTGCGGGAACAGTCCGAGCACCGGTTCGCCGGAACCGTCGGCGGCGGAGATGCAGCGTTGACGGTCCGCGTAGGCGACGGCGACATAGTCGTCGAGTAGCACGGGTGCTCGCCACCGACTTCCCCGACACGCGAACTCAATCGCGTTGGATGTCGGGGAACCTGTGAAGGTAGAGGAAAACGGCGAACACGGAATCAAGTTTTGACTGGCGGCGCATCACGCGCCGCCAGATTTCGTTTGGGGCCGACGTTTCGACCGACGAGGGTCGGTACGAAACCGCACGGGCCTGTCCCCTACACCCCTTCCGCGTATGCCGAGTGGAACGTGTCGACGCCGGCTCGGAAGGAGTCCGGCGACTCTCGTAGGATGGCGACCGGGCTGGCGAATGTCGTGAAGCCCGCCTGGAACTCGCCGCTGATCGCGTGGAGCCGGTGGCCGCGCGCTTCGAGGCCGGCGACGACCTCCGCGTCCAGCCTCGGGTCGATCAGCGTCTGCGGCAGGCTGCAATCGACTCGCGGGGAATCGATGGCGGCTTGAGGCCCCATCCCGAAGTCCATGATCTTAACCAGGAGCTGTGTGACGCAGTTGGTTATCATCCGCCCGCCCGACGCTCCGACGGCGAGCTTGACGCCGTCGCCGTCCATCGCGATCATCGGGGTCATGTTGTTCAGCGGGAACTTGCCGGGCATGATCGAGTTGACTCGTCCGGGCACGGGGTCGTACCACATCATGCCGTTGTTCATGACCACGCCCGTTCCCTTCGGGATGATGCCCGAGCCGAATCCGGACATGACGGTGTTGGTCAGCGACACCGCGTTGCCGTCTGAGTCCATGGCGCACAGGTGGGTCGTTCCGTCGTTGATTGCGGGAGCGCTGGCCACGAGCCGCGACGTGGGCTGACGGCCTTCTTCGCGCCACGGGTCTCCCGGACCGATCCGGCCCAGGTTGGCCGTGTCGATCTCTTGCTGTCTTCGTGCGGTGTAATCGTCCGACAGCAGTCCGTTCCAAGGGACGTCCGCGAACTCAGGGTCGGCGAGGTACTCGAACCGGTCCGCGTATGCCAGCCGCGCGGACGAGATGTACGCGTGCAGCGTGTCGACGCTGTTGTGACCCATCGACGATACGTCGAATCCTTCCAGCAGCTTGAGCGTCATGGCGCTGGTGATGCCGGCGCATGCGAATGGCGGCACTCGGATCGTGAGGCCTCGGTAGCCGAACTCGAGGCCGCGATCCCAGACGAACGGCTTGTATTCGGCCAGGTCACGTTCGGAAAGGATTCCTCCGTTTGCCTGGATGTCCGAGACCAACGCCTTGGCGAAATCGCCTTTGTAGAACGCGTCGGGGCCGTCTCGACCGATCGCTTCCAGGATGTTGGCCAGCTCAGGCTGACGCAGGTTCGCTCGATTGAGGCCTCTGCCAACGGGCATCGCTCCCCCGGGCATGAGCACGCGCCGGAGCTCGTCGTACTTGACCAGCATTCCCGCGAGATTGCCCGTGGCGTGCAGGTTGTACCACCCGGGAGTAAACCCGTCTCGGGCCAACCGCACTGCGGGCGCCACGACCTCGGCCAACGGCAGCTTGCCCAGTCGCTCG
>DCWO01000061.1:7681-8245 GCA_002328865.1 Dehalococcoidia bacterium UBA2160
TTCTCGTCGTTGGTCACCCCTGCCCAACCGAAGCCGCCAACCGAATCCTCGCCGGTCAACTCGTACATGTCCGGTTTCGCGGCCAACGGGCCCCGCATGGGGAAGCCGAACACGCCGCCCTTTTCGCCGACCTGGTAGACGAGGTAACCCCCGCCGCCGATTCCGCTGTAGTAAGGCTCCACGACGCCCACGGCAAAACATGCGGCGACAGCGGCGTCGACGGCGTTGCCTCCGAGCCGAAGCATCTCAAGCCCGGCCTGAGTCGCACTGACGTCTTTGGTCGCCACCATCCCGCCGCTGGCTCTCGCCTCGGTCTTGGTGAAGGTCGTCGTAGTGGGCGTGCTCAAATCAGTCCTCCGAAATCGATCAAGCTTTGTCGTGGACGGCCGAACATCGGCCAGCGCCCGAAGGGTATCACCACCGTGGCGCCCGATCAATGTGATCCGGCACGGCCGACGATCCGAAGCGCGCTGCTGAGCGGTGTCCGCGATGCCGCAGGCACAGACTCGACAATATGTGAACGAAAAAACGCCCGCTGATCGCGGACGCTTGAGGAGATGCATC
>DCWO01000061.1:8672-9660 GCA_002328865.1 Dehalococcoidia bacterium UBA2160
GAGAAAGGTATCCGCACGGGCCCGAAAACCAGTCGCATTCGACTATGACCGGGCGCTCTGCGGGCGTATGCTGTGTGCATCCGGTCAAGCAAGATCACCTGCAGGCGGTCACTCGTCCTGCCTGCCGATCCGCGCGCACGATCGCCGGGAGGTTTCAAAAATGAGTTCCGCAGATTCGTCCGAACAAGGGCGAAAACACTTCTGGCGAGACTTCTTCGACGCCCACGCCCCTATCTACATGGAGAACAATTTCACCCGAGGCACATTGGCCGAGGTCGATTTTCTGGTCCAAGAACTCGGACTCCGTCACGGCGCGCGCATCCTAGACGTTGGGTGCGGCGCGGGACGTCATTCTGTCGAGCTCGCCCGTCGGGGTTTCCGCCTCACCAGTCTCGACCTCTCCGGCGGCCAACTCCGGCAGGCGGTGGCGGCTGCCGAGTCGGCGGGTGTCCGGCCCGATTGGGTCCGCGCAGACGCCACCAGATTCAGCTTTCGCCCCACCCACGACGCGGCTATCTGCCTGTGCGAAGGGGCTTTGGGATTGCTCGATCACGGCGAGGATCCGGTCGAGCACGATCTCGCGATCTTCCGGAACATCCGCAGCGCATTAGTCCCCGAAGCTCCATTCATACTTACCGCCCTGAACGGCTACCGAACGATACGCCAGATCACACCGGACTAGGTCGCTTCGGGCGAATTCGATCCCGCGACGATGACGCAACGCATCACCGAAGACTTCGATCTGCCCGATGGCCCGAAGGAGATGTCGTACGTCGAACGCCCATTCACTCCCCCGGAGTTGATCGCGCTGGTGGAGAGCGCCGGTTTCGACGTCGTTCACGTGTGGAGCGGAACTGCTGCTCGGTGGGAGCGCAAGCCGCTGGACATGGACGAGATGGAGGTCATGATCGTCGCGAAGGCGCAGGAAACCGACGGACACGAACACACGGAATCCTCACGGGGAACAGGCTCAGTCGAGCATTGACAA
>DCWO01000172.1:0-9562 GCA_002328865.1 Dehalococcoidia bacterium UBA2160
GCCGGCGCCGGCGAGACCGCTCTTCAATCCGTGGCGGCTGGCGATAAAAACAGGCGCCAGGAACAAACCCTGGTACACCTGCATGGGCTGGAAGACGAGCAGAGCCGAGAACACCGCGACGAAGCCAATTGCCGCCGGCGCGATTTCACGGAGTGAAGGCCATTCAGACGATCGCACATGTAGTCGGAATTTTGGACGATTAGGAGTCATGCATGTGGTCTCAGAGCAGCGATTTCGGTCCAAAGTCTCGCATCATCGTCACGACATTCCTCCACGCGAAGCCCCCTCGAACGGCGATCGCAAGACGGCTGGGTCCGACCTACGTTGATTCTCCGCCAATTGTACATACGGCTGTAATTGACGCTGGACAGTGAAGTCCACAGCGGATTCGTTCCAGTTAACATATACACAAACAACGAACCTTTTGAAACGATCAGAGCGACGAAATCACGGGGTTTGAGAGAGACTCTCCCGCACATGGCCCCGCAGCCGTCCAATCTGACGTTGGAAGACATTGTGAGCCTGCCGGAGAGCTCGTAAACCATGTGGACGTGCGGTCGTCTAGGCGCCGCATGAATGTAGGACGGGTGTTGGGTCGTCTCGAAGACCGGCACGATCTCCGCACAAGACTGGCGCGTCGAAGGTCCCAGGATCGGCCGCTATTAATTAGCGAGCGTCATCTCGCTCGAACTTCTCTGCAGAAAGAGATGCGCAGTGCCCAACTTCAGTGTTACCCTGGAATTGAAACTGAAGATTTTCTCTTGAATCGCTGAATCGTGAATGACGAGCATGAGAGAGCGTCTAGAGGGACAGGGTTGAGGATATTCGGCGTACCCGTGCAGTTCGCAATCGTCGTCGTGGTCAGCGCGGCCGTGGCGATCTTTTTCGCCGCCTGGGCCGCGGATGCGCGTGTCGAAGCTCGCAGCCAGACTTTCGCGTCGACGGGCGCCCGTCAACAGGTTCCCAGCGGATATCCGGGGGTAAATGTCCCCAGTCTGCCAGTCACGCTGTCAAGTTCGCTTGCTGCTGGTCCGTTACAGGAGTCAGAAAAAGAACTGTGGGAGTCCTCGGTATTGTTCCTGTGTCCACTCCATTGACGGGCTTGGCAACTCAAGCATGCCGTTAGACTCGACAACCGGCCCCGCACTGTCCGGCTCCTATCAGACGCGCACGTTTTACTGGCACTACGCCTGGGTGATCGTCAGCATTATCGCCGTGATGCAGATGGTCGGCGCGTCTGTCCGCATGGCTTTCGGCGTGTTCATCGATCCGTTGACCGCCACCTACGGCTGGGGTCAGGGCACCGTCACGTTCGCTTATGCACTGGCCAGCATCGTCACGGCATTGGTTTCTCCGCTGGCAGGAACCTTCGGCGACCGATTGGGCGCCCGCCGCGCGATGATGGTCGGCAGCGTCCTGTTCATCATCGGCATGGGACTTACCGGCACCATAACCAAGCCCTGGCAGCTATACCTGTATTTCGGCGTCTTGCTGGGTGTGGCTCAAGCCATCTTCCTCGTGCCGCTCATCCCAGCCGCGATGATATGGTTCCGGCGTCATCTCGGGCTCGGAATTGGCGTGCTGATGGCTGCCTGGGGAGTAGGACCGGCTCTGGCGGCCCCGATCATGGGCTTGCTGATCGAGCAAACCGGCTGGAAAGGCACTTTTTGGATCACCGGCGCGGCCTCGGGCGTCATCATGGCGATCCTCATCGCGTTCTTCCGCGACCGTCCATCGGACATGGGATTGCTTCCTTACGGCGCGCGCCCGGGAGACCCTTTGCCGACACGGAAGAGCATAGACAAATCCAAAGCCCAACTGTTCGCCCGGTACATTCGAGAAACCAAAGCCTACTGGAACCTGAGTTCGATACATTTTCTGGGATGCGCCGGGCACGCGATCATCATCGTCTACATCATACCGATCGCCGTTCATGCAGGAGTCTCACTGGTCGCTGCCGCGAGCTTGCTCACCGTAATGTCCGCCGTCAGCGTAAGCACGCGACTGTTGGTGCCGATCCTCAGCGAACGCGCCGGCACAAAGACCACCATGACGATCGCCTATATTCTCCAAGGCGTGACGGTCATTCCGCTGTACTGGACCCATGACCTGTGGCAGTTCTACGTGTTCGCCGTCGTTTTCGGAATTGGCTATGGCGGCGAATCTGGCGCGTTCCCGATATTGAACAGAAAGTATTACGGTCAGGCGCCGGTGGGCGTGGCTCACGGTTTTCAGATGCTCGGCGCGGGCTTGGGAATGGCGGTTGGCGGCTGGATCGGCGGAGTCATATTCGACGCGTTGAAGAGCTATGACGTGGCTATTGCGATCTCGATAGCAGCCAGCCTGGCCGGGGCGGTTAGCATCGTGCTGCTCGAGCCGACGCACAAGATGCTGATCCCGGACTGGGAAGCCGACGCCGATGCCGACGCTCAGCAACAACCGAACGCCGCGCCGCGAGCGGCTCCGAGTTCAGAGACCGCCGACTGACAACTTTTCGGGCACGAACTCGTGCCTGGGATTCAGCGATCGTGTCGATAGACGGCAAAGCCCGGATCGAGAGAGGCACAGGCTTTGACGAAGTCCCCAAGGGAGACTAGGCCAAACCGGTCAAGTAAATCCCATTGCAATCGGGAACGCTCTGTCCGGGCCGGACTCGACGGGAGTCATCGGTGATCGATATTCGCAGCGAGCGATCCGAAGATGTCGGAGGAATCGCGGATGTCGTTCAGAAGGCATTCGGCGGTTCAGACGAAGCCAACCTTGTACGGATACTGCGTGACGCGAACAAAGCGGTTGTGTCGCTTGTCGCCGTGGACAACGGGCGCGTCGTGGGACATGCCATGTTCTCCGAGGTGTTCATCGATCCGCCGCACGAAAGCTTCGAAGGCGTCGGGCTCGCGCCGCTGTCGGTGCCGGCAGAGATCAAGGCTCGATGGGTAGGCTCGAAACTGGTTCGCGAGGGACTGAATCGATGCGCGCTAGCCGGATACAACGTTGCCGTCGTGCTCGGCAGCACCCGGTACTACCCTCGCTTCGGATTCTCCCGCGCCAGCGATTTTGGACTCGGGAACGAGTACGGCGAAGTGGAGCACTTCATGGCCATGGAACTCATACGGGGAGCGTTGGCCCGAGTCAGCGGAACGGTGAAATACCAGCCCGAATTTCAGGAAACCAATTGCTAGAGGGCGCGCGCACGCGCACGCACGTATCGGTGGAACACAGCCTATGACCTCATCACAAGACGAATTCTCCATTCAGATCAAACAGATCGACGCGTGGCAGGCGCCCGAAGGTCAGGCGGGCAGCGGGATGCTGATCCGGACGACGCGGGGCGACATCCAGGCCATCGCTCACCATGGACAGCCCGGCACGTCCACCCGCGGCATCGTCTGGGTTTGGGGCGCCATGGGCGGATTCGACGGTCCCGCGGACGGCATATACGGTGACCTGGCCGAGCAGCTCAAGCCGGACGTGACCTCGATTCGGATAAACTATCGCGACCCCAGAATCCTGCACGAATCTGTCCTCGACACGCTGGTCGGCGTCTCGTTCCTGGCAGGCACCGGACACACGGAGATCGCGCTCGTCGGACACTCGTTCGGTGGCGCTGTCGTCATCTCGGCCGCGCCGTTCAGCGAGCGAGTGAAAGCCGTGGTCGCGCTGTCCAGCCAAACCATGGGCGCAACCAAAGCCGCCGACGTCTCGCCGCGACCGCTTCTCCTGGTGCACGGCGAGGAAGACACTCGTCTGCCGCCTCGATGCTCCGAGCAGATTTACGAATGGGCCATCGAACCGAAGGAATTGAAGCTGTATCCGGACGCCGGCCACGGATTGACGCAATGCAAAGACGAGCTCCGGGAACTGCTATCCGGTTGGCTGGTCGGCAAGCTCGGAGCCTGAGCCGGCGCGTTTACACCCGGCTCGCTGCGCGATATACTTCGGGCCAATCTCCGCGCTGGAATTTCCGTACATTACGACCTGGTCACGTTTGACGTGTTCAGTCGTTGGCTCGGACGCGGCGCATCATCAAAACGTTGAGAGGATGAGAACATGCCAGAACTGGATGGAAAAGTAGCCATCGTCACCGGTGCAGGCCGGCTTCGGGGCATCGGCCGAGCCGCCGCCGTTGAGTTTGCTCGGTTGGGCGCGGACGTAGTGGTCACCGGCACCGGACGCAATCCCGACTCGTTCCCGCCCGATGAGAAGGCCGTGGGCTGGAGGGACATCGAGAGCGTCGCCGATCAGATTCGAGAACACGGGAGGCGCGCGCTCCCGTTGATCGTCGACGTCACCAACCGAGAGCACATCCAGAACATGATCGACCGCACGGTTGAGGAGTTCGGCAGGGTCGACATCCTCATCAACAACGCGGCATTCGCACGAGGACCGGACCGGGTGCCCATCCTCGATCTCGACCCCGACATCCTTCAGCGGGTGGTGGACATCAAGATCACAGGCAGCTTCTTGTGCACGAAGGCGTTCGTGCAAGCGCTCAAAGACCAGGGACACGGCGGCAAGATCGTCAACATCTCGTCGAGCGCCGGCAAGCGGGGAAGCGCGAACACGCTGGCGTACAACGCAGGGAACTTCGCTCTGGTCGGCATGACCCAGTCCATGGCCCGAGAGCTGGGCCCCATGGGCGTCAACGTCAACTGCGTATGCCCGGGCGCGGTCGACACGCACCGGATGGACGATCTGGGCCGCGAAGAGCGTTGGTCGGACATGGCGACGAACACGCCCATCGGACGTAACGGCACCGACGAGGAGACCGGGAATTTCGTCGCTTACCTGTGCACCGAGGCGGCGTCATGGATACACGGCCAGTCGATCAACATCAACGGCGGCACGATTATGGAGCACTGACCAGAACGCAATACGGGACGGTCTCTGGCTTTGTAGAGAGACCGTCCCGCGATGTTCGGAAGAATCTGATGGTTTGTTAACCCTCTCGCATGGGAACGATGACGGTGGCTTTGCCGATGACCAGCGGCGTGCCTTCTTCGTTCTCCATCGTGACGTCGCACTCGAGGCGGGGCGTGCCGTCAACGATGTCTTTGTCGGTGATCAGGCCCTTGAGCGTCAGCGGTTTGTTGTGGGGAACCAGTCCGCGGAAGACGCAGTCGAGCTTGCGTAAAGTGACGGTGGGCGACCAGCCCGTGATGAGCTGGGACATGATCGCGATGTTCATCGCCCCCGGGACGATGGGGTTGGGGAGGCCTTCACTTTTGGCGACCTCGGCGCTGGTGAACCGGCTGGCTCCGGGCCCTTCGCGTGAGATCGTGACGTACTCCAGCACCTGCTCATCCGTCACCACCCGACCGACGGGGCCGATTTCATCGCCGAGATCAAGGTCTTCGTAATACAACTCAGTGTCGTTCAACGGGGATTCCTCTTTCTGCTTACGAAGGACTCTTCGACCAATGCGACCGTTCCTCCGTCCTGGTTCTTGAAATTGGTCTCCCAAACGACGAAGACCATTTTGCCGGACCTGCCAGTCTTGGCGTAGACCTCTTTCAGCTTCGTGCTGGCGTGCAACGAATCGTTCGGTTTGACCGGCGCCAGGCTTTCGATGGACTGTCCGGCGAAGAGGCTGACGTCACCGAACTCGAGGCCGATATTGGGTCGGGTCCCGCCGTTTACGAACGAGTTGCAGAACGTCGGAGGAGCGATGATGCTCCCGTACTTGGACTTCTTGCCGGCTTCGTCGTCCAAGTAGATCGGATTGGTCTCACCCGTGGACCGGGCGAACTTCACGATCATCTCGCGCGTCACTTCGATCGAACCCATGTCCTGTTCAGCGCCCAACAGACTTCGATCGTATTTCAGGTCCGGATCTTCGTTGGTCATCTTTACCCCTGTTGTGTGTCGTCCAGCCAAACGGGAGCGAAGGCGCCGCCTTTGATCTCCCGCACCAGATCGGATTCAGTCGCGATTGAACCTTCGAAGCGAGTCATACACTTCCCGATCGCGCTGACCAGATGGGCATCGCTGCCGCCGGTGCCCGCAAGGTTGAGGCCGGACAAAAACTCCTCGGCCCGTTCCTGTTCGCCCGGACGGTTGCTGCCGTTGAAACGCTCGCCTGCATGCAACACACTGTAGTCTTCGCCGTTCCCCGTGAACTCGCACAAACCAATCCCGAACCTACCCGGATGGGCCGGGATCGCAACCGCGCCGGTGTCAGCGGCGGCGGCGACCAATTCCAAACCATCCATGTGTACGTCCGAGAAGTCCACGCGGTCGGTCAGCTTTTCAGTCACGCCGTATACCAGGAAGTGCCCGTGGTCGGTGTCGAGTTCGGAGCCCTTCAGTATGAGCACGTCGCTGTCCGCGGATATGGCCGAATAGTCCTGGTCGAAATCGAATTTGCGATGCTCGGTCAAGACAAAGCCGTCGATGTGATATCCCTTGCGTCGGAGAACGCCGACCCATTTGACGTACTGATCGACTGTTGCCCTGGAATCGTCTGAGGAAACGGAGTGTGTATGAAGATCGAAGTACATGTTTGCCGTTGGCTGCTCGCTGTTCACGTGGATTCCGCTGGGGCCGTGCCCGTGGTCGGCCCGCCTACCCTGAAGCATATTATGTGCAGGCGGCCAGCCGAGTCAAGGCCGACGGGTTTGTGCGCCTCCTTTGCGCGTGATATTCTGGGCGCGAATTCATCTTGGAGGCAGCAGATATGGACTTGGGCATAGCTGGCAAGACCGCTCTGGTCACCGGAGGCAGCAGAGGGTTGGGCAGACAGTCGGCGCTTTCACTGGCCGCGGAGGGCGTCAACGTTGCGATCTGCGGCAGGACGCAAGACACGTTGGACTCAACGGTGGCTGAGCTCGAGGCTTTGGGCGTCAAGGCTGTCGGCCTCATCGGCGACGTCTCGGACGTCGAGACCATGGGCAACCTGCACCGGCGGGCAGTCGACGGCCTTGGGCCGATCGACATCCTCATCAACAACGCGGGCGGCACACGTTCCCGCGAAGACATCACTGGCACGTCGGTGGACGACTTCAAAGCGACATTCGACCTCAATGTCTTCGGCGGCTACCAGTTGATGCGCGAAGTGATACCCCACATGCAGGGCCAAAGCTGGGGCCGCATCATCAACATCGCGTCGATATGGGGCCGCGAGACGGGCGGAAACATCTCGTACATGGCTGCCAAGGCCGCGCTGATCGGCGCGACGAGGAGCACCGCGATGTCGTTGGCCAAAGACGGCATCCTGGTGAACAGCATCGCGCCTGGCTCCATCGCACACGCAGGCGGCTCGTGGGAGACGTTCCAGAACAGTCAGCCGCCCGAGGTCGTGGAACAGTTCATCGCGACGCAGCTTCCCATGGGCCGATTCGGTTGGCCCGAGCCGTTGGGTGACCTGATCGCATTCCTGTGCTCAGATCGAGCCGGCCTGATCACGGGGGCCTGCATCGTTGTGGACGGCGGCCAAAGCCACTCGATGATCTGAGGGCGCCAGCCCGCCTACCACCACTGCTCGTAGCGGATGCGGTCTTCGGGCACGCCCATGCCGGCGAGAAGTCGTCGCATGTCGGGGATCATCGACGGCGGGCCGCTGATGAAGAATATGGCGCGAAGGTCGACGCCTGATCGTTCGAGCATCTCTCGGTCGATCCTGCCGGTGGCGCCGTCCCACGGCTCATCGGTGGGTCCGGTGACCGTGGCGGCGTACCTCAGACGCTCGTTGCCTGCGACCATCTCCCGCAACTCGTCGCGAAACAGCAACTCGGACGGCGAGCCCGCGCTGTGCACGAGCAAGGCGTCGACTCCTGGCGCGCCTTCGTCGACGTACCGCATCATGCTCATCAGCGGCGTGATGCCGATCCCGCCCGCCAGCAGCACGATAGAGCCGGCCATGTCGCTCGTGTAGTAGAAATCGCCGCCGACCTGCATCTCCACCCGGTCCCCGACGCGCGCTCGGTTATGGAGGAAATGCGGGACAGGGTTGTCGCCGCCAAGCTTGATCGCCAGACCGATCCGGTCTTGGCGCGCCGGCGATGAGGTGATCGAGTACCCGCCTACGGTCTCAACCCCGTCGATGCGCACGAAAAAGTCGACCCACTGACCGGGCTTGAATCCCAGGCTGTTGTCTCCCAGGTCAAACTCGAACGACTTGACCGTCGGCGTCTCCCGCTTGATCGACACGATCTTGGCGGGAACTCTCATCGCATATCACCTGCCAAGGAATCGAGCATCGCTCCCATATCCGCGGCCAACTCGGGCACGTCGTCGGGCATGGCTGCCCAGTACAACTCGAACTCGATGGGCGGGCCACCGTCGGACGGGTTCTGTTCGAAGTGGGTCCATCGCTCCCGCACGGTCCCCACCAGTTCGAGGTGGAAGCAGTGGCGGCGGAAGACCTCGTTTCGGCCGAACGGCGTGACGTCGATTGTCTGGACGCCCAGGAACGCGCCCACGCGCAGATTTTCCAGGCCGGTCTCTTCCCAAGCCTCCCGCAACACCGCGTCTTCGGGCGACTCGCCGGGTTCGATTGTGCCTTGCGGAACCTGGTTCCCGCCTCGGGCAGGCCAACGTGACTGAACAGCAGCAGCCTATCGCCCCAGGTGATGTACGCCACTGCCTTGTCGATGACCGGCTTGGTCGCGGTCAACTCTTCATTGCCCTCAGAGCGAATTCCGGCCTGACTACGCTTTCGTACAGATGGCGCCCACGCACGAGTCCTGCTTCGATCATCAGGTCGCGCATTGACGTGTACCCGTCTTCGCCGATCGAGGGATCGCTGGGCCACGTCTCTTGCATCCGGTACTGGTGGATAGCTGCCTCCAACGTGCTGCCGGGCAGGTTCGGAAACAACGGCGACACACGCTCGAGTATGTCGATGTCGTCGGCTGCCGCGAGCCACCTCAGCGCGTTGTTGAACCCGTCAACGAAACGCTGTATTGTATCGGGCCGGGCTTCGATGAACTCGGGCATCGTGGCGAAGGAGCTGTAGCAGATGTAGCCCAACTCGGGACCGAGAGCCGTGGCCAGGTGTCCGACGCCTTCTTCGATCAGCGTCTGTGCCTGCGGATGCGGCATCTGGATGTAGTCGACGCGTTCCCCACGGAACAGATCGAGCGCCTCTTCGGCGGATAGTCCTTCGACCAGCGTCAACCGGCCCGGATCGACATCGTTCTTAATGAGCGCCGACCTGAGCGACGTCCATGGCACCGGAGTGAAGCCCACCGGGGCCAAAGTCGCGCCCTCGAGACGCTTCCACGTCCAGTCCTCGACCGGTCGCCGCGACAGCAGGAAGAAGCCGTCACGCTGGTTGATCTCGGCCACGTGAAGCGGAGCGTCGCCGCGGCCCGCGTCGAGCTCCATGAGCGACCGGCTGATGCCCGTCTGGGTCACGTCCGCCGCGCCCGACCTCAGCATCTCCATGGCCGACCCGCCCTCGGGGACGGTGCTGAAGTGTACGTTGAGCCCTTCGGCGTAGAAGTGCCCTCCCGTCACGGCCACGTAGATGGGCGTGTAGAACAGGTTGTGGAAGGTCTCCACCAGGCGCAGGGGCGTGGGGTCGTTACTCATGCGGGGTTGCGAACGAGTATCGATAGGG
>DCWO01000172.1:9954-13158 GCA_002328865.1 Dehalococcoidia bacterium UBA2160
GAACTTCAGAGAGCATATGCTCCGGCAGATCCAGCTCGATATCTCCGACTACGACGTGAGATGCCCGGACGTTGGCCGGCACTGGGGTCCGTTCCGCATCGTCAACCTCCAACATCAGTTCCAGAGCCTCTTTCGCGTTGGAAAACGCCTCTTCCGGCGTGTCGCCAGAGGTCGTGCATTCAGGGTAGTGCGGTACGACGACCTGATATCCAGTGGTGTCAGGAATCAAGATGACGGTGAATCGTTGCTTGGCCATATCGGACCTCCGCATCTTACCTAAAGCAGGTCGTCCCCACGCTCCTCAAATTGCCTGGGTGTCAACCCTGCCTGCCGGATAATGTTTCTAAGTGTACCTCGCGGGATTTCCCTTTGCGAGATTGCGACCGTCACGTGCGTCCTCATACCAGCCTTGGTGAACCTAACGTGAGAGCCGTGCCTACTGGTTACTCGCCAATCGAAGCTCTCCAGAATCCTAACGACTTCTCTGGGGCGATAGCGTTTTGGCATTCCAATCTCACCGAATGTGCACACTGGATTCTAAGTCGGCCCCAGCTTGACAAGTGGCTGTGCACAATTCCGTCGGGCGGACATCTCTAGCCCTGACCGACGAGACTGCCTCGTATTCAGCGGTGATCTTGCCGCGCCACCGCAGGGATGTGGAGTTCACTCCAAGATCCGGCCTTCGTAGTCCACGTCGGAGACTGGCAGACCGAGCTCGGCCACGCCGTCGCGTATCGTGTCGCCGTCGCCGACGACCAGGATGCGTAGGTGATCGGTGTCCAGCATATCCTCAGCCGCCTGGTGGATGTCGTCGAGCGCGATCTCCGAAACGTTGTCTGCGAATGTGGTGAAGTAATCGTCCGGCAGACCGAACACAACCATTCTGGTCAGATGTTGCAACACCTGCTGCTGCGTTTCAAACTGGCCGGGTATGCTGCGTAGGATTCCGTCGCGGGCGTCGATGAACTCTTCCTGCGTCACCGGCCGAGAGGACCTGATCTCGTTGAACTCCTTGATCGTCTCGAAAAGCGCTTCTTTCGTGACGGCGGTTTGGACGCCGCCTCCGACCATGAGCATGGACGGGCCATGGCTCCAGTCGATCATCGAACTGTAGCCGTAGCTGTAGCCTTTGTCCTGCCGTAGGTTGTTGTTGAGGCGCGAGGCGAATTGCCCTCCGAAGATGTAGTTCAACATCGTGAGACGCAGATAGCGGGCGTGAGCTCGGGGGACCGTCAGATGGCCGGCGCGGATGATCGATTGCGCAGCCCCCGGTTTGTCGGCGATATAGATACGGGTCGGTGTGCGACCATTTGATTCAGCGCTGGGTCCGTCAGGCGTCGACGAAGCGCTGACTTGCCAGTCTCCGAACGCCGCTTCGGCCGCCTCGACCGCATCGTCCAACGAAACGCTGCCCACGACGATGAATGTTGCATCGCTTGGCCCAAAGTGGGATTGGTGGAACGACTCCAGGTCGTCACGGTTGATCGTCGCGACCGATTGTTCGTTGCCGGTCAGGGGGTGCCCGTAGGGTGTGCCGGGACCATAGAAGAGGGACCGGGCGGCACGGCTTGCGATGGCGAGGGGGTTGTCTACGATGCGGCTGAAGTCGGTCATCAGGTCTTTGCGGACCCTCTCGAGTTCGTGGTCAGGGAATACGGAGTCCCGCGCTACCTCAGCCAATATGGCAAGCGCTTTGCGCCAGTTCGAAACGAGGGAGTCGCAAGAGACCATGGCGAACTCGCGGCTCGCGTGATGCCTCAGATGTGTGCCCAAAGCCTCCAACTGGTCGGATATGTCCTTGCTGGTGCGAAGTCGGGTTCCCTCCGCGAGCATCGTGGCTGTCAGATTCGCCAAGCCGGACTTCGCGGCAGGGTCGGCAAGCGCGCCGCCTGACAACACGAGGCCAAACGCGACGGCCGGAACGCCGCCACGTTCGAGGTGTACGATTTCAAGGCCGTTCGCAAGAGTGGCCCGTTGCGGCACCGGCGGCGAAAACCTCGGCTCCGGCGCCGCGACGGGAGCTGAGGTGCGGTCGATCGCGGTCGCCGCTGCCTCACGGGCTTCTTCCGGGTTCACCACCAGCCTCACCTGGTTTTCGCCCAGGATGGAGGTCGCCTTGTGGATGTCTTCGACGCTCACGTCCAGGTACCTCTGAACGTCAGTGTTGATGGCGTCCGGATCGCCGCGAAGGGTGTTGTAGTAGTTCAGTTGGTCCGCGCGGCCTCCGAACCCGCCGAAACGCTCCAACTGCATCACGTGGCTCGTCTCGATTCGAGTTCTGGCCCTCTGCAACTCTTCGTCGGTCGGCGGCGCCGACCTAAGCCGGTCCAACTCCTCGGCGATGACTGCTTCGATCTCCTCCAAAGAGTGGCCGGGATTGGCCGTCACCTGGATGCTGAACTCGCCCGCGATTTCCTGGGCGTAATGCTCGACTCGAACCTCTCGTGCGATCTGCCGGTCGTACACCAAGGTACGATATAGCCTCGAGCTCTTGCCGTCCCCCAGGATGGAAGCCATCAAGTCCAATGGCGCCTGGTCGTTGTCGAAGATCGGTCCGGTTGGCCATACGAGATACAGCCGCGGCAATTGCACTCGATCATGGGTCGTCAGCGACGCCTGGCCGCGAAGGTTTGAGTCCATCCTACCGATCCGATCGACAGCCGGCGCGGACGGGATCTCCCCGAAGTACTTTTCGACCCGGTCTCTTACGCGCGCCGCATCGAAGTCGCCGACAATGGCGAGGCTGGCATTGGACGGCGAGTAGAACTTCTGGAAGAACGCCTTGATGTCATCCAACGACGCCTCGTCGAGGTCTTCGGGCGAGCCGATCGTCGTCCAGTTGTACGGATGAGGCGCGGGATACAGGTTGGGCTGTATGATCATAGAGGCCATGCCGTAGGGCCGGTTCTCGTAATTCTGTCGCCTCTCGTTCTTCACGATGTCTCGCTGAACCTCGAAGCGTTTCTGATCGAGGGCATCCAGCAGGAAACCCATTCGGTCGGACTCCAGCCATAGGGCCAGGTCCAGATAGTTGCTGGGGAGGTTCTCCCAGTAGTTCGTCCTGTCGGGGGTCGTCGATCCGTTCAAGTTGGCGCCGACTTTTTGGAGCGGATCGAAATAGCTGTGGTTGTGGTGCTTGGAGCCTTCGAACATCACATGCTCGAACAGATGGGCGAATCCCGTCCGTCCGGGCTCTTCGTTTTT
>DCWO01000172.1:13486-23867 GCA_002328865.1 Dehalococcoidia bacterium UBA2160
GAGCCCACGTGGTACCAGACGTTCACGGCTGTGACCGGCAGAGAGTGGTCTTCGGACAGGATGACGTCGAGCCCGTTGGGCAACGTGAACTTATCGAACGCGATTGAGACCATCTAACACTCCGAACGGATTCGACCGGCGTCAAGCCTCGCCTTGGACTAGATCGGATTATATCATTTCGGCGGCACGGATAGATCGTCAGAACCCACCCGACCCGTTGGTCTGGTGTTTGCGGCACGCACGGATCGAGCGACATTTGCTGAGATGTGAATCGCAGCCACTCAAGGTCTCATCATACTTGCATAGAGTGGATCGGAACCGAGACGACGAGGTGAGGAAGTGGATGTCCAACTGAGTGCCGAGGCCCAACAGTTCATCCTGGACAAAGGCGGCCGCGCAGCGCTGGACCTGATCTGCATATCCAATTGATCCTCGCGTTCCGTTGAGGTATCGGTCGATACCCATGTTGGCAGGCGAGACACTGCGAACTACAGCATCGTGAAACAAGAAGGCGTCGAAATCCTAGTGTCGAACGCGATGGCGCCTTACTTGCGAAACATCCGGATTGACGCCAGACGGTTTCTGTTCATGCGCACTCTCCGAGCGAGCTTGGAGCTTCAAAACGGCGCAGTGATATATGCGTGACGTCGATGCGAATTGTCCGTCGCGTAGTCTGAAAACCTAGCACCCCCGACCCGGCTCCCCTCCGAGCCTGGACCCGACCGCCCCGCCCGCCGCGGGGCGGTTTCTGTTGTGTGCGAAGGCGACCTGACTGCCAACACCGAACCCTGATTGACCTGTGCAGCCTGTCGATGCGCGCTGTCGGTGCAGAAGTTGACTTACCGGAACTCACAGAATGAACGTCGGCCATTACACTTCACACACTTTGTGCCTGTGATAAACTGTGCGAAATGAGTGTCCTCCCGCGAACCGGAGGTGGGCAATCGGAGGTGGGTATATGAACTGGCTCGATATCGTATTGTTGGTCGTCCTGGCGCTCGGACTGTACCAGGGGTTGAAAACAGGCCTTATCGGCGCCGCGATTTTGGTCGTGGGCGCGTTCATCGGATGGCTGCTGGCGGGTCAGTTGTCCGACGACGTCGGCGCAATGTTCGAGGACTCCCTCAATAGCGACACGCTTGTGACCGTTGTCTCTTACGCCATTATCATCGGCGGGACCATCTTCGTGGCCAAAATGATCGGCAAGATCCTCAAACCGGCCCTGACAATCCTAACCCTCGGGCTCGCGGGCATGGTCGACAAGCTCGGCGGAATCGTGCTCGGGCTGTTGATGGGCGCCGTCATGGCCTCGATGGTCATAACCGGGATGGCGAGGTTCGCATACAACTTCACCTTGCCCGTGCCCGACGTGGATCTGCCGGCCGGCGTGCAGGGCGGCGCTCAGGCGCAGGTCCTGGCGGACGCCGCGAAGGACGCTCTCAAGGACAAATTCGAACTCCCGCAAATAGAGGACAAAAAAGAGTTCGTGGAAGACGCTCTGGCCGAATCCACGATCGTTCCCATCTTCTTGGACGTGAAGAACGTGTTGCCGGACGACGCGTTCGGTCTGATCCCATCGGACTTCAGAGCATCTCTGGAAATACTGGAAGACGCCATCGATGCACAGGCGACACCGTAGTGGGAGAAAATGAACGGTAGGTCGACCATATATCTGCCGGTTCTGGTTCTCAATCAGAACTATCAGCCGCTCAACATCTGCAACGTGAGGCGGGCGTTCGTGTTGATCGAACGCGGCAAGGCAGAGCTTGTGACCGACGGTCGAGGTCTCGTCCGTTGTGTTGCAACGTCCTACCCTGCGCCGTCGGTCATCAGGCTCGTCTACATGGTGAAGCGGCCGGTCATGCGACGGAGGCTTTCGCGGCAAGCCATCTTCTACCGGGACGGCTTCACCTGCCAGTATTGCGGCCAAAAGACCAGGCAACTCACTTTGGATCACATCGTCCCTCGCTCCCGGAACGGTCCGCACGTGTGGGAGAACGTCGTCAGCGCCTGCATTCCCTGCAACCACCACAAGGCAGGCCTGAGCCCTCGTGAGGCCAAGATGCGGTTGCTCAGAAAGCCGAGCACGCCTCGCCCGAACCCGTACTACATGTTTCACCACCGCACCATACTCGACGAGTGGCGGCCGTTCATCCCGTGGGTCGACTGAGCTTCCGGACGTGACCGACGCAAGTGGCTTTCTGGCGAGGCCGGCGGCCACAACTGTCAGATCGGCCGTGGGGGCGTGCCGGTGAAGAAACCGGCGACGCGTTGTGACGGCGCCTACTCCGGATTGACCAGTGCGACGACGCTCTCCATCGGACCGCGAAGGTCCGAATGCGCCACCTGATTCGGAGCGATCACGACCCGGCCGTCTCGCAGACCATCTTCTGTGTCCACGGTGACCGTGTCCCCCACGCTAAGGTCGAAGTCGCATGGGTCGAAGTAGTGCACCCGACCGCTCGACTCGAACCTTATGCCAACTACCTGGGCCATCTTGGTCCTCCTGCGTCGGGTCGTGGAGCGCCGCATGGGGCGCCGGCTACGATCCGGACCGTAACAGCGAACTCCGTCGGCGTCGACTTCATTGGCGAACCGGTTGTGGCATTGGGATCGCGAGCATTAGCTCCTCGATCGCCAGCCTGGGGTTGACGTTGCGTTCGAGCAGTTCCACCGCCCTCCCCACGGATCGGACGGCTTCGGCAATCGACCGCTTGTCCATCCGATCGGCGACCGCCCCGAGCTCCGACATTCGCGAGGTGTTCCGCACCAGCTCAGGCGTGCCCTCTTCGACCATCATCGCGTCGCGCCACCAACCGAGCCACACGTCGAGCTCGCCCAGGGCGTCGGCCCGATCACGGGTGAATCGTGTGGCGAGCTGGGCCGCGTACTCCAGCCGTGACTCCAAGCCCGATTGCACCGTCCGCTCGACCGCTTCGACCTGTTGGCCAATCTGCTCGAGCAACTCCGGATCCGCGACGGCTCGAATCGCCCATCCGAGACGGCCGCCGGAGAGACGCGCGACCTCGTCTGCTTTGTGAGGGTCGAATTCGTAGTGTTGCACCAGGTGGTCGGCGACGATCTCGACACCTACCGGTCGGAGATCCACACGGCGGCACCTGGAGAGAATCGTCGGCAAAATCGACTCGACAGCCGATGCCAGGAGGATCAAAACAACTTGGTTCGGCGGTTCTTCGAGGGTTTTGAGCAATGCGTTGGCCGCGGCGTCCTGAAGCCTGTCCGCGCCATCGAAGATGTACACCCTCGATCTACCCTCGTAGGGCTTCAGGCTGGCTTCCCGTTGGACGTCTCGCACCTGGTTGATGCTGATCGCGGTCCGGAGCCTGCCTCGGTCGTCAGTCTCAAGTTCGACCAGGCGAACGTCCGGATGTAGCGCGTTCGAGATTCGCGTGCACTGCGTGCAGGCGCCGCACGGAGGCATGTCTCCTTGGCAGTTGAGCGCTCGCGCCACGTCCATGGCCAGCGTCATCTTGCCCACGCTCGGAGGGCCGACGACGAGGTAGGCGTGCGCCATCCTGGCCTCGCCGAGCGCACGCGCGAGAGAGGAGACGGCTTTGTTGTGTCCGATTGTCTGCCACATCCCAGTCACTCGTACCTCAACGCCTGGGCCGGGTATATCCTCGACGCCTGTTGCGCCGGAAGGTATGTCGTCAGCAGCGAGAACACGTACGCTATCAGCACGATGACCCCGAGCTGAACCCACGGCAGGTCGAATTTCAATCCCGGCACTTGCTCTCCCAGGAAGCTCACCAGGTTGTACGAAAGAAGCGTTCCCAGAGCGACTCCCAGGAAGATGCCCAGCAGGGCGATGAAGGACGATTCCATCAGGAAACTGGTCAGCACCATGGACCTCCGGTACCCGATGGCGCGGAGCACGCCGATCTGAGCTCGACGTTCGACCACTGACCTCAGACTGATGACACCCAGGGCCGCGATTCCGACAAGCAGGCCGGACGCCATGAATCCCTGGAGCAATCGGTTCAAGGCGACATTTGCCTGGCGCGACTCCTCGATTTCGTCCGCGAGAACGGTCGACTCCAGGCCGTGCTCCAGGAACGCGGCGTCCAGTCGGTCCGCGGTGGCAGCGGCGTCGGCCCCATCGGCTAGTCTGAACCGGTAGGTGGTCAGCGGCAGCTTCTCAGGAGTGAACGCGTCCAGGGCCGACTTGTCGAACATGATCACGCCGAACTGGTCGGCGATCAGGTCCATCACGGCGATGACGGTCAATTTTGTGATCGCGCCGCTGCGAGGTTCGCGTATCTCGATCTCGATAGGCGGCATCTCGTCGTCCTCGACGAAGAACCCCTCCATCTTGAACGACGGCCCGCCGACAACGAATCCGCCTCCGGATCGAACCGGAACGGCGATCGAGTCTATGACGGCGAGCGTGGGGTCCTCACGCAACGCCTTCCAGATTTCTTCTTTCGTTTCGCCGAACTCGGTCGCTGTCAGCGCGAAGCCGTGGCCGGTGGCTTCCAGGTACTCCATCGTGGCGCCTCTGGCCTGGTATCCTTTCCACTCTTGGACCGAGGCGTCGATTTGCCGGACCTCGATGGGCAGCGAGGTATACCCGCCAACGGCCTGGATGTCGGCAGTGTCCGCCCCAAACGCCTCTGGCAGCACCGCGTCGATGTCGCGGATCGGGTTGTTGTAGCTGACCGTGGCGACGATGTCCCATTCGCCGGTTACTGAGTCGATGTCTTCGAGCGCGGAACTGAACGCCGTGGTGAGGTTGGACATCACGATCAGCGTGAAGATGACTAGCGCCAACATCGCCAACGTCAGCCCGGTCCGCAGCCGCGAATTCAACGGATAGGCGACAGCCGTCTTGAGAGAAGGCCTGATCCTCGAGAAGCCGCCAAACACCGCGGTCAACGCGTTGGTGATGAGGTCTGCGTTGTACACGATTACCCACACCGAAGCCGCCACAAGGCAGATGCCCGAGATGAAGAACATCTCGATGTTGGACTCCAATTCTGGCACAAGCCAGTCCAGGGAGTCGAAGGGGGTGCCCCAGTAGAGGACCAGGGTTAGACCGATGAAAGTGTACGCGTTCCGATCCTCGGTGTCGGTCAATATCCGGTCTCTTCGCATGGCCGCCTGGCGAACGACCTCGAACGCCGTCATGCCGATGGCCAACGCGATAGTCAGCGGCTGGCCCAGCGCGATGCCGTCGACTAGCCAGAATAATGCGACTGCGGCGATTGCGATCGCGGTGAACCGCGCCTGCCGGTTCGCCGACCAACCCCCTCGCACGTAAAGTCTTCGGATCGACAACCCGATTCCGATGACGGCAACCGTCACCCCTATCGTAAAGAACCCGGCCTGACTCGTCAGAAGTCCCAACCCAGCCAGCAGCACTCCAAGCACGACTGTGAGCCATCCGGCGCCGAGGGCAGGTCCGACGGCCCGGACGATCGCCCATGATACTCCGGTGAGCCAGACCGGCGGCAGGAACCATACGACGGCCATGACAAGGTTGCCGACAAACCCACCGATCCCCAATCGCAGGATCGAGCGAAATGCCCGAACCAGGTGGATGAACGGCCGCCCCAATGCGCGGATGACCAACCTCCATCCCGGCTCTCGCGTCTCCGCGGCGATCATGGCGTCGGGCAGATCGCGGATCGCGGCGACGATGTTGAGCCTGCTCGCCCGGTATGACGAGAAGAACACGGTGACGAACGTCAGGACAACTCCGATGCAGTATGCGACGACGAAGCTCTGCCAGCGGTAGTGCCGTACGAGCTGGAATCCGTCGTCCTCGTTGGCGAAGATGCTGGCCATGATGGTGACCATCGTCAGACCGACCGCGATTCCCAGCAGGGCGCCAACGAGAGCCGAGATCAGATCGTAGGCCAGGCCCTCGTACACGAAGGACTGGATCAAGTGCCGGCGTTTCATCCCGACAGCCCGGGAAATGCCCATCTCAGGCTTCCGTTCCGCAGCGAGCATCACGAAGATGAGGAAGATCAGCATTACGCCCGCGATCATCGAGAAGAGACCGAATATGATGAAGATTGACATGATGGCGGAGGCGATCATGTTCGCCAGGTCCAGCAAGTCCGCCTTTATGTCCTGCACGGTCAACACTCTCAGGCTCGCGAAGCGCAGGAACAGTTGAGCTAGGAACTCCGGGTCTGCCACCGGTTCGACCGCCAACATCACCTGCGCGGAGACATCGTCATCGGCAAGCAGCGATATCAGCCTGGGGTCGAGATCGTCTGACGTGATCAAGTCCGCCGTGTCGAGCAGATCGCGCTCCAACTTCTCGGACTGCCCCTCGGCACGCGCGCGAACGGCTTCGATGATCGACGGGCTGTCGAGGAGGTTTTTGAGTTCTGCGGCGATATCGGAGTCGGTGAGCAGCAGACGAAGCTGCTCGGTCACGGCTTCGCTGTGGTCGGCGCCGCTGTGTTCATCCCCAATATTGGATACGGCCACGCTGTTGATCCGGTCCGGTTTGTCGAAGATGGCCTGAGCCCGATCGAGAGAGATAACCGTGGTCTCACCTCTGCCCGCCAGCCCGCCGTTTGAGACTACTCCGGCTACGCGAAGCGCAACGGAGCTGTCGCTAAGGAACATCCGGAGCTCAGCGCCAACATCCGCATCCAACTCCTCGGCGGCCGCCACGTTGATGAACACGTCGCCGTCGACGAGCGGCGTCAGGCTTAGTTCGGCGCCGTCCGCATCTGTCAATGGGCCGAATACACCCAGCGTTTCGGGGTCGATGCCGGTGATGTTCATCAACCCGACGCTCTTGCTGGCGGCCGGATTGGCTATCGGCGCTCGCTCCGAGATCATTGGGATCATCGCGTCGATCTTGTCGAAGTCGCCGAGTTGCTCGCGCAAAGTCGTCAACTGCTGTTCAGGGAAGTACGGACTGCTTCCGGTCAAGCCAAGCGAGCTGCCCTGGTTGGCGGTCAGTATCTCGTCTATCTCGCCCAGACTCGAGACGATGTCGCTTCGTATGCTGTGGTTGAGCGTATCGCCGGTTCCCAGTGCGGATGACACGATCAGGGTGCTGAGCATCAGGCCGACGACGATCAGAGCCGTCTGCCCGGGCCGTCGAGGGATGTTGCGCAGCCCGATCTTGAAGAAGATGCGGTTGAGCAGCGCCATGAATCCAACGCTCAGCACGATGAGCCCGAAACCGATCGCCACGGCCACTACGATGTAGTCCATGTCCAGGCCGAAGATCTCTTCCATTACGCTTCCTTGTGTTCAGCGGCTGTCTGTCGCCGCTTCCGACCTGGGCACTCAGATGTCGCCGAAGTCCGATTCATAGAGCTCGTCGAGTCTGCCCATCGTGTCGTCGGAGAGCGGGCCCATGTCGACGGCTGCCAGGGCTTCGTCGATGTGGCTGAGCACCTTGAAGCCGACCAGGACTCCGGACACGCCGGGGTTGGTCAGCGAGTATCGCACCGCCGTCTGCGCCATCGTGCCTTCTTGCCCTGCCAGGGCGTCGGCGACTTTGGCAGCGCGACGCATGTCGTCGGCGGCGCTGGACCCGGGTGAGATGCCAGGCGCCGGGCCGCCGGACGGGTCTTGACCCGCGATGGCCCCGGCCGCCAGCACACGAATGTTCAAGATGCCGACGCCGTTCTCGTGCGCCAAGGCAATCAGGTTGCCGTAGTCGTGGGCGGAGAAGCCCGCGGGAACGGTCCTGCCGGCGCTGGGATTGAGCAGATTGTAGTACGTCTGCACCGAGTTGAAACGGCCGCTTTGGATGAGTGTATGCAGGCAATCGGTGTCCCCGAATCCAGTGAAGCCGAAGAGGTTGGCGAGACCCTGATCTCGCATTCGCTCGAAGCCCGCGAGCACGCCGCCGTCGCCCAGCACATCGTCGATCGAAACGGAGCCGCGTTGGGCGCCGCGTTCCCGCGTGACGGCGGTGTGGAGCTGGATCAGGTCGACGCTTTCCCGCTGGAGCCGTTCGAGACTCGCCTCCATGGATCGTTGGATCTCGCCCGGGATGTCGGCCAGATGGTCGGCTCCGATGCGCACCTTGGTTGAGATGTAGGGCTCGGAATCGACTTCCTTGAGGATCCAGCCTAGGTTCTCCTCCGACTGGCCGTCGCCGTAGCCGGGCGCGGTGTCGATCCAGTTCACGCCCGCGTTCAGCGCTCGTCGCACCGCCCCGAGTCGGGTTTCGCGGTCGGGCTGAAACACGATGCCGCCCACCGCGCCGGCGCCGAACACGAGCTCCGACACTTCGATGCCTGTCGAACCCAGTTGCCTGTATTTCATCGTCGCCGCACCTTCCGCTGGACTGTGCGTCCCATGTTATCAAACGCGGGCGAGCCGTGACCGGTTTCGTGTGTCAGCTTGATCGCCCAAACAGAGGTAACCGCGCCTCGGCCAAAGCGTTGTAGTGAGCATGCACGGCGCACACGACGGATTTTGCGCGAGGCGTCGATTCGCACGCCAGGCGGTCGGGTATAATGTGCTATCACGCCCGCGTCCTATACTTGGCACAGGTCGATGCATCGGCCCGACATATTCCGCATAGGGCGAAGATCGCCAATGAACCACGAGGCGTTTGGGGATCGGTCTCTCATTCAGGAGGGCTTGACATGAGACAACGCAACTACGGACGAGACTCCGGGCTGACGCTCCGCATCACGTTCACGATGATGATGCTGGCGGGCTTGTGGGTCGTCTTCATGGGGCTGCTGTTTTGGGCTGGCATCCCTTGGCCGTTCGTCCTGATGTTCGCGGTGTTTGGCGCCGCGCTCCAGTACTTCACATCGGACAAGCTGGTGCTGATGTCGACGCGGGCGCGTGTGGTCACGGCACAGGAAGAGCCGAAGCTGCACGCGACGATCGAGCGGCTGGCCCAGATGGCCGACATGCCCGTGCCCAAAAAGATCGCGGTCATGGAAACCCATGTGCCCAATGCGTTCGCCACCGGCCGCAACCCGAAGAACGCCGTCGTCGCCGTCAGCCGCGGCCTCACGGGCCGGCTCACCGATCCTGAGATCGAGGCGGTTCTGGGCCACGAGCTCATTCACGTAAAAAACCGCGACGTGGCGGTCATGACCTGGGCTGGGCTCATCGTCATCATGGCCGGTTACCTACTCCAGATGATGTTCTGGATGAGTCTGTTCGGCGGATTCGGCGGGCGCGACCGCCGAGAGGGCGGCGGCAACATGTTCATGGTCATGATCGCCGTGTACATCGGCACATGGGCCGTATACTTCCTCGCGCAGATACTGATCATGGCGCTGTCCCGCTACCGCGAGTACGCGGCGGATCGGGGAGGCGCGATGCTGACCGGAGCGCCGATGCAGCTAGCCTCGGCCCTGTCCAAAATAAGCAACGACATGTACCGTATACCCGAGCAGGACTTGCGGCAAGTCGAGCACGCCAACGCGTTCATGCTCGTCCCGGCTCTGAAAGGAAACAGCATGGCGCGGATGTTCTCCAGCCATCCCTCCACCGAGAGCCGGATCGAGCGGCTCCAGGACATGCAGCGAGACATGGACCGCGGCACGCCATTCAGGGCGTAGCATCGAGCGTCCTGTGCGACAGCGAAGAATCAGAGGCAGGGGATATTGGGAATCTTCAGTGCGATATTCGGCCACACGAAGCTGGCCAAACCGGATCGAGAGAAGTTCTTTTCAATCATAGGCGCGGCGTTCGAGTTGCAGGGTCGGAACGACCTGCGGCTGCTCGGAAAGGCCGGCATCGTGATGAATCCCGCCGAGTCGCGGTACTTCGACAATCTGAACTCGGAATTGCGCAGTCTGCTCGACATCTCCGGTCGATCCACCGGCACGCGATTCGAGATATCTGACGACGACTACGGCACTCGCTGGGTCTTGCTGGACGACAGTGACTTCGAAGACCTGGTCAGCACCATCCACATGATCGCGGAGACCGTGCACGATCGTGGGTACGGCGACCGCCTGTTGGCGTCAGTCTTCGGCATCGAGTTCAATCGCAGCGACGTCTACATCATCTACAACTACAAATCGGGAAAGTTCTACCCGTTTGCAGGAGCGGCGAACCGAGAGCGAGACAACGCGCTCGAACTTCGTCTGGGCGAGGCCTTGAAAGAGATGAAGGTCCCAGTCGAGCGCCAACTCGAGAACTGGTACGCCCTGTGGGGGATACCGTTCTAGCGGCTTCGTGAGTGACCGCCACCTGCCTTCGCGGGGCCCTGCGGTCCGCCGAGTTTCTGCGTGTTGGCGAAGCGTCGAATCCATTGCTGGTCACCGTAGGGGAGGGTTTCAAACCCTCCCGTGGGTTTTGTCGCCCGCCAGATTCATTTCCGCACCATGCGGCCCGCGATGCCGCTCACATGCCACGGTATGCGACATGCATGTTCGGTGGGAGGGTTTGAAACCATCTGTTC
>DCWO01000125.1:0-4753 GCA_002328865.1 Dehalococcoidia bacterium UBA2160
CGTTCGCCCTGAGCAACGTTATGTCCGCAGGGCGGACAATGCATATGATGGCAACGGCGCTCCAAATGCCGTCATTCTGAGGCCACAGCCGAAGAATCTAGGGCCTCGCAGGGTGATGTGTTTCGACGCCCGTTACTTGGAAGCGTGTCGAAGGGCTGTCGCAGGTTCACAAAATTGTCACGCGAACCTGGGGTCCAAGGCGCTATTCGTCAGCGATGATCGTGTACTCCGAGAAGTCCGTGATCCCCGCTTCGGTGAGGATGTCCTCGTCGTACAGGATCTTGCCGGTATATGTCTTCGGGTCTTGTTGGCACATGATGGCCCCTGCGTCGCCCATGATGATGCCATCCTCGCGGGCGCCACTGTACGCCTTGCCACCCCTGAACCAACGCTGGCCCTCCGAGGCGATGGCGAGTTTCGGCGACAAGGCGTTTACGGCGATGCCGTCTTGCCACACCTCCTGGGCCATGCCCTGGGTCATGCGCTCCATGTGAGCTTTGCCGGAGCCGTACGCGGTGCCTCCGCCGCCGGTCTCCGTGTACGGGCCTTCTCCTGGCCCGATCGCGCCCGTGGACGAGATGTTTATGATGTGCCCGTACTGCTGCTTCCGCATCTGGGGCACCACCAACTTGCAGCCGATGAACGGTCCTCGAATGTTGATCCGATACAGCAGGTCCCAGTGGCGCACCTGCATCTCCTCGATCTTGCCGGGGATCAGCACCGCAGCGTTGTTGACCAGGATGTCCAGGCGTCCGTAGTGCTCGACGGTCTGGTCGAACAGCGCCTGAATCTCGTCTTCTTGCGTGACGTCGCATCGGATGCCGATCGCCTCGCCGCCCTCGTCTTTGATGCGATTCACCGCGGTCGCTATGCTGCCCGGAATGCGGAAGTCGCCCTCGTTTTCGGTGCGCGCCGACACCACCACCTTTGCGCCCTCACGAGCGAACACAACCGCCATGTCTCTCCCGATCCCTCGGCTCGCCCCGGTGATGACGGCTACTTTTCCATCAAGCTTTCCCATTCAAGTTCCTCCTCAACTAATTCTGACCAATACGGGTCATTCCATTTGGGTCGTTCAGACATTCTCTCGAGCCTGGTCGAATCAAGAATTGATCCGTTCGTCCTGAGCCTGTCGAAGGACCTCGGCGCGCGACCCTTGCCTGGTGACCGCCGATGCCCCTAATGATGCCCCATCCTTCGCGAATCCGAATCGCCTAGTCGCTCGCCGAACCGAACAACCGCATCTTTGCGGCTACCAAGCTCTGCATCGCATCCACGGCACGCTCCATCACGACCACCAATTCGGGGCTCTCGGTCGCGGAAAACGATTCGGCGAGGGAATCGATGTACGCCGCCCTTACCTCGGTGTTCACGTTGAATTTGCGAACTCCCAGCTCGATGCTTCGCCGCACCAGATCCTCGTCCAGGCCGGACGCGCCGTGCAACACCAACGGCGCCGATACGACGTCCCGGATTGCCTCCAGCCGCTCGAAGTCGAGACGAGGCTCAGATCGGTATCGCCCATGGACGTTGCCGATGCACACCGCCAACGCGTCGGCCCCTGTGTGCGCGACGAAATCCCCGGCTTGCGTCGGATCCGTGAGTTTCGCTTCGTACTCCGGCACGGTCAGCCCGTCTTCTGCGCCGGTCAACCGCCCCAGTTCCGCTTCGACGACCCCGTCATTGTAATGGACCATCTCGGCGATGTCCCGCGTGAACTCCATGTTGGCCTCGAATTCGAGGTGAGAGCCGTCCGCCATCACCGATTTCAGACCCGATTCCAGCCATCGCTCGATTTCGTCCCGGGAGGAGCTATGGTCTAGGTGGACCGCTATCGGCACGCTCGCCGAGCTTGCCGCCTCCAGGCACGTCGAGGCCAACGGCCTTCCCTCCCGGCTGATCGATTCGGCCATTATCTGCAAAATCGCCGGACTGGCTGCCTCCTCGGCGGCGCCCACCACGGCGAGCGTTCCCTCCAGGTTATACACGTTGAACGCCCCGATGGCGAACCCGCCCCGTTCGGCCATCCCCAGCAGCGCCACGGTGTTTGTTATCAACTTCATCCTTTTGGCTGTGCAAATTGGCTCGGCAGGAGGGGCGAAGCCACGATACCAAGCATTCTGGGTCGGTGCTTTGGCCGTTCACGGCCAAGCCGGCGGGATGGACTCGGCTTGATGGCCCTTATCGGGGCCAAGCCTCTACGTCTTCAGTCTCGCCAACGTCTGCGTCAGGGCGTCGGCGCCGCCGACGTTGCCTGGAAACACCACCAGCTTTAGACCAGGAAATCTGGACTCGCGGCCAAGCTCCCACACCGGCGCCCCCGGAAACGCCTGACCGATGCCAATCGCCCTCGACACGCCCAAACCCTGAGTGGCCACGTTGCTGGCTGTCGTCCCGCCCTTGGCGACAATATACCTGGGCCTCTGTTCGATCGCCTTGACGATTTCAACGACTCCCCCGGCGATCCGCTCTCCGATCGCCAGGTTCTCAGCGGCGTCGCCACCCAAGACCACGTCGCGACTCGTGTAGATCACGATGTCCTGACCTCGCGCCAGATGCTTGTTGGCCAGATCTGCGACTCGTCGGATTTCCGGGCCGCTGGCTTCCGACAGCAGTTCGCGTACGTTGATCTCGACGCCGAAGACGTATGACACTCGCAACAATTCGTTGAGCTGGCCGTTGGTCCTGGGCACATGCGAGCCGACTACGAACAGCGCGCCGCCCGACTCCGGCAAACCCAAGTCCTCGGCGGTCAGCAAAGCGCGCCCTCTTTGTCCCAGCCTTGTCCGAAGGAACGATGCTGCCGTGCGGTACAAGAAACGCCTGCCTTGTTCCTCGACCGACAACAGGCTCAGGGTCAGCACCTCGAGGTCGCGCATCGAGGCGGCGTTGACGATGCATATCCGTCCGCCTTCGAGTTCGGACAGGATGCCGGCAACCCGATCCGGACCGCCGACACGGAGATCGTCGATCGAAATGGACGCCACCTCGGCGGCACGAACCCGCCCGCCCGTCATCTCTTCCACCCACTGTCGCAGGTTGGAGGACCGGTATGCGAACGTTGTGTCGCGGGCGAACTCAGTCTCACCGGTGGGAGTCAGCCACTCGCCGTCGGAGACGTAGTGCACGTCGTTGATCGTGTACCGTCCGCCTTCCAGGAAGAACGGGATCAGGATCCAGGCGTCGTGTCCTCCGCCCAGAGCCTCAGCCAAGACGTCCGACTCGCCCGGAAAGTGGCCGCGCAACGTCGAGTCTCCGCGGCTGACAACATCGAGCCTCGTTCCTGTTCTCGCCGCCGCGTCGTGCAAATTCCGACCCGCCTCGGCTGTAACGGCCTTCGCTTCCGCCAGCGGCATGCTCCTCGAGTTCGTCACCAGAAAGAGCGCGGGAAGATCGGAGCCGAGCTCCTCGACGATCGCATCCGCTGACCAGTCCGTGAGAACGGCCACATCATGAACGGCTTGCGTCCCTGTGGGGTCGTCATCCAGAACCGCCAGTTTCGCCCTGGTCCGGGCCAGCATCCTCCGAATGTCGTTTATCGGGTCGTCGGGCCATTCGTCCGGAAGCGAGTCGAGCGTCTCGGATACGGGCAGGCGGGAAATCATCGGATACGCATTTGCCTTGAAATCGATCTTCACCAATACGAGCCCATGTCAGCTCTCGCCATTTCGGTTACGACTCGTACGCGATATAAGTGTACGTTTTGCCACGCAAATTCGGCCCGGCTCCCGTGCACGCCTCGGAACCCGCTTTTCCGGTGCTGACGGTGAAACCATCTGCGTCCAGACTCATTATCCACCCTCTGCAACGGAGGGAAGTTACGGCGGACTCGGGATCGCCGAGAACCGGGAGCGGACTAACAGTGAGGTACGCATATTCACCATCCTGGTCCGTCTTGACGAACAGGCCCAACGTTCCCGATTTGGATGACTGGAATCCCTCCTCCGATAAGAAGCTAAAGACGACGCTCGGTTGGAACCCAATTCCGGTAATAGAATGACTCAACAGTTTTTCTGCGTTGTTGTCGTTGCCGACGTAGGTTCCCGTTTTGACCCTACCGCCTGCAACGTCGATGCCTGCCGGCCCCGGCGCACCAATCTGACCTTCGGCTCCGGTCTCGCCCTGGGGTCCGGCTGGACCTTCATTTCCAGTCTCGCCTCGTGGCCTAACCGGTCCCTCAGTACCGGTCTCGCCTTGAGGACCGACTGATCCTTCGGATCCGGCCACGCCTTGCGGCCCCATTGGCCCGGGGGATCCGGTCTCGCCTTGCGGTCCCGTCGGCCCTTCGGGTCCGGACTCGGCCGGCGGCCCCGGTGGCCCTTGAGGTCCGGTCAGACCCGGCGGCCCTGCTGGCCCTACAGATCCGGCCACACCCGGCGGCCCCGATGACTTTTCGAAATTCCCTCGAAGAGCATCTCGGAACTCGTTCGGGAAGGCAAAGATCGCCACAATGACGATGATCACGATCAGGTTCAGCGCCGCCAACACGAATCGCATCACGCAACTTCTCCTGCCTCAGCCCTTGCCTGGGTGTCTAGCTCGCCGGGGATTCCGATCAAGCGCGTCGAAAACCGCACGAATATTGCGACCTCACACTGAAAACCAGACTTCAGACTGTCGCCTACGCATCTGGGTCGATGTCGGGTGCTCTGGGACCTGGCACGGCCAGAACAATGGAGTGATCATCAACACGGTCGATGTTGTCCGCTGGCGGGGTCCGCCCGAAACTACTGCTCATAAGCTCCGATATCGC
>DCWO01000125.1:5070-10365 GCA_002328865.1 Dehalococcoidia bacterium UBA2160
CGATATCGCACCCTCCCGGATGCCCCACGAAGTTGTGCCCCAGCGAGATGACCGCCCCCACGTAATCGGGGCCAATGCGATCCGTTCCCGCTGTATTATTCGCCAGTAGAGTGTTTACCATCCGCACCGTCACGTAGCGCTCAACCCACATACCGCCAGCATTCCCAACGGAATAGTTCTCTGTAATTGTCACGTTGGTCATAGTCGTGTTGTCTGTGGCCGCGAACCCCCCTCCAATGGCAAGATTTCCCCCGGTGTTGCGAGGCACTGAGTTGCCGCTGATGGTAGAGTTGATAAATGTCCCGCCGCCCTGGATTCCTCCATAATGAGCGGCCGTATTGTCGCTTACGGTGCTCTGGAGTAGCGTTACTACACCCCAAATGCCCCCACCGGTGTGCTGAGGAGCCTCGTTGCCGGTGACTGTGCTACCTTCCAGGGTCAGTGTTCCTGAGCTGTAGATCCCACCACCACGACTGCCTGATGAGTTGTCGCTGACCACGCTCTCAACCAGCGTCAGCGTGCCGCTGTTTAGAATTCCGGCGCCGCTGACCTCAAACCCGCTGGTCTTGCCGTGCCGGATCGTGACACCCGATATTGTGACCACCCCGCCTGTGATCTCGAATACGCGGGATGTCGCCTCTCCGGGGAATGCATGAGCCTGGATGATCGTGTTCTCCGCCCCAGCTCCTGTCAGATCGAGGTCTTTGTCGATAGTTATCTGGGCGCTGATGGTGTACTGCCCCGCCGGAATTTCGATGGTGCTGCCGGGCGCCGCCCGAGCGATAGCCTCTCGCAAAGAGCAGTCCCCATCGCAAACACCGTCGAAAGTGTCGTCTGTCTTGGTAACCGCCAACAGCGGCACTGGCGTGGCAGTTGGCGGCACTGGCGTTGACGTAGGCGGAACCGGTGTGACGGTAGGCGTGGCAGTCGGCGGGACCGGCGCCGCAGGCGGTGGGACGGACGTGGCAGTCGGCCGCGCCGGTGTGAAGGAGGTCGGCGCCGGCGTCGCAGTAACTGTCGGTGGCGCTGCCACGGGAGAGGTTGGCGATTGAGTTGGAGGCGTGACTGGAACAGGGGTAGCCGTTGAAACAGGCGTCTCCGGCGCCGACGAGGGAACCACTGGAGGCGCGGCGCTCACAGCGGGCGGGACCGTCGGGGTGAACGTGGGTGGAACCGGCGTGTTGGTCGAAGAAACCACGAGCGGGGGACCGACGTAGGGGCCAGGGTCAGAATCACCGCTAAGCACAAATATCGCCCCTGCCGCTATGACTCCGACAAAGGCGATTCCCATCACGGCTGGGATTATTGGGAACCGGGACCGTTTCCGAGGCAGACGCAGCACCTGACGATGGGCGATGGCGCCCACATGCTCGAAGAAGAACTGTTCTTCTCCCCGAACACCCGCAAAATCCCCTTCGGGTCGGAACGAGAGCGTGATGACATAGTGGTCTTCGGTTCTCTCTTGCGCCACGACTTCGAAGGCCATGCGCACGCCCTCAAAGGATTGCCCGTAATTCCCTGGCTCGTCGGTGGCCATCTGCATGGCGAGCACGCGGGCTTGGTCAAGTGAGATGTACCCTGTCACCTCGCCTGCCGAATCGATCTCGAACGAGTCTTCCTTTTCGCCCTGGTCTTCGGTCACTTGCCACAGCCCTTCTTACGCGACATCTTCATTTCTAGACCGCCGGAGCCAGTCACGTCGCCGTCTTCGACGAAAGCTATAGTTGTGTTGCTCATCAATAAGGTCAATCAACCCTGAGAACTCAAAGACCCATCAACTGGGGTGTTGTGCCCCCCGGAGTACAGCAATCAGCACCAGACGTCCAATCATGTTGACGAACTGGGTTTACACGCCTCCCAACAACCTTTGTCTTCTGACTCTGGCCACCAGTTGATTCCATCTCAATCGAAGGATTGTTCTTGCAGGCTATCGACATGCGCTCCAGCTTGCAGCTACAACGCGATTTTCGGTCGGCGTCGAAACAATGTCAAGCGCTGAAACCTTGCTCATTTCAAGACAGCTTTGGCGGCAATCGGCCCCGCGCCAGTTGCGTTGACGAAACGGTTGGCCTCGGTTTCCAAGCCGAGATAGGCGCCTCTCCGTCCAACGATCCTCGGACCGCGAGATTGACCGTCCGACACGGCGTTGATAGACTCGTCACGCCATCCGGCAAAACCCGATTTCGCCGCCGTCGACCAACCAGGAGGCCTCCCGTGAAGATCACCGGCATCGAGACCTACTCGCTCAGTTCGCCCCTCGAAAGGCCGTTCGGGTGGTCCCAAGGGTGGATAGATCGCCGCACCGTGGGCATCGTGAAGGTGTCGACAGACGAAGGCATTGTCGGTTGGGGTGAGGGAGCGGGCGGGCCCGCTGCGGCGGCCGTTCACGATGTGATGGCGCCGGCGCTGATCGGCCAGGACCCGATGAATCGAGTCGGGCTCTGGCAGAAGATGTTCGCGCGGCTGTACAACGCCAACGTCGCCGTGGGATTCGGCGGCTCGGCGCTGAGCGCCGTCGACACCGCCCTGTGGGACATCGCGGGCAAGGCGACCGGCCTGTCGGTCTCCGAGCTCCTGGGCGGACGCATCCGCGACCGCATCGCAGTCTACGCCACCGGGCTCTACTACACCGAGGGCGAGTTCCCCACAAGGCTGCTGGACGAGGCGACAGGATACGTCGAGGCCGGTTTCATGGGGATGAAGACCAAGGTCGGCGGCCTGCCGATGGACCAGGACATCAAAAGGGTAGCGGAGCTTCGCAAGGCCATCGGTCCCGACGTCAAGCTGATGATCGACGCCAATCAGGCGTACAACGCTCCGTCGGCCATCCGGCTCGGCCAGCGGGTCTCCGAGCACGACATCCTCTGGTTCGAGGAGCCCGTAAACGCGCAGGACCTCGAAGGCTACCTCCAGGTCAAAGCCGAGCTCCCGATGGCGATATCCGGCGGCGAAAACCTTCGCACGCGCTACGAGTTCAAGGACTTCCTCGCGAGGCGAGCGTACGACATCGCCCAACCCGACGTGATCAACGTGGGCGGCATCACGGAGATGCGCAACGTTGCTGCAATGGCCAACGCCTTCGGCATTCAAGTGAACCCTCACGTCTGGGGCTCGCCGATCATGATTGCAGCGTCGCTGCACGTTGCGGCGTCGATCCCGCCCTGCCCACCCTCCGGCGACCCGGAGCCGTTCGTCCAGGAGCCGGTGATGGAGTTCGACCGGACCCCCAGCGGCATCCGCGAGGGCCTCGTCGAGGAGCCCTTCGACCAGATCGACGGCTACGTCGCCGTCCCCACCGGCCCAGGCCTCGGCATCGAGATCGACGAACGCGCGCTGGCCCGCCTCGCGGACTGAGTCATGCCTGCGGCTCCATGATCCTTCGATCCGGCCGCACAATCGAACCTCGTGATACACTCGCCCGCAACCTGATTGTGAGTGGAGGAACGCGTTGAGGCTACCAGTCCTCTCCGCGGCGTTCGTCATAGGGGTCCTGATCGGTCTGGGTTCCGGCGTCGATCCATGGGCCGTGGCTTTGTTCCTGCTGGCCGGAGCGTTCCTCGTGCCGCTGGCCGTCAGCCTGCGATGGCGCATCTTGCCCGTGCTGGCAGTCCCGTTCCTCTTCGCCGGGATGCTCCGGGCTTCGATCGATGACGCTGATGCCGCACGCTCTTTGGATCAGTTCCACGGCAGACGCGACCTGGTCGTGGAAGGTGTGGTGACTGGCGACCCGTCCTCGGCTGGCCGAGCGACGAGTCTCAGGCTCGCGGTCGAACGGGTGCGGGCAGGCGGCGAGGGCGCCGATTGGGTCGAAGCCAACGGCGATGTTTTGGTATTGGTAAGCGAGACCACCGACATCGCCCGAACCAGGGAGAAGCCATTCTTCCGATATGGCGACCGGCTGGCATTGACAGGCACACTGACCCCTCCGCAGCAGTTCGACGAGTCCGACTACCCTGCGTTTCTGGAGCGTCAACGCATCGGCACCGTGATGACGTTCCCCCATCCGGCGCTGCTGGACGAAGGCGAAGGCGCTGCGTTCTACCGGGGCTTGTACAGCATCCGGCACAGGCTGTCAGCGTCCCTGGGGCGAGCAGTCCCCGAACCTCAGGCGTCGTTCACGCAGGCGGTGCTGCTCGGGATTCGAGACAACCTGCCTGACGAACTCGTTGTCGACTTCCGTCGGTCCGGCACGTCTCATCTACTCGCGATCTCGGGTCTGCACGTCGGCGTGTTGTTGGGCATCAGCCTCTCGATCAGCGCGGCGGCCGTCGGACGGCGTCGCCAGTTGTACCTGATCGGGCCGTTGATCGTGATCGCCGGATACACCCTGATCGCCGGCGCTCCTCCCTCCGCGATCCGAGCGGCGATCATGGGCGTCGCATACCTGGGCGCCTTGGCCGTCGGGCGGCCCCGGAGCGTGCTCCCGTCTCTAGCGTTGGCGGCCTCGGTCATGGTCGCCGCAGAGCCGCGATTGCTGTCGGACGTCTCGTTTCAGCTCAGCTTCGCGGCCATGACAGGCATCGCACTGCTGAGCACATCGTTGGCCGAACGAGCCACAGCCGTCCTGAGCCTTACCCCGGATCGAGAGGGCGTCGGGCCTGCCTTGTCCCGGCTGCTCATCGAGGCAATGGCCGTGACGATCTCGGCGACTGCAGCCACCTTGCCTCTCGTCGCGTTCCACTTCCAGCAAGTCTCGCTAGTCGGCCTGCCGTCGACGCTGTTGACGATGCCGGCGCTGCCGTTCGCCCTCGTGACCGGCGCCGTCGCAGGCACGATCGGGTTGGCGGCGGGCTGGGCAGCGGCGCCGTTCGGTTGGCTGGCGTGGGCAGCCTCGGCGTACATCACCGGTGTGGCCTCGGCCGTCGGGAGCATCCCAGGCGCGTTGGTGGAGACAGGTCGCCTGGCGCCGTTTCTGGTTTGGGCATACTACGCAGTCCTGGCGTCGGTCGTATTCAGACGTCAGATTCGACGCCAGGCGATCAAATCTTGGTCATTGATTCGAGCTTGGGAACAGGCGTGGGCCGATCGCTCGCGGAGTGTGCCGTGGCCGCTGGTCGCGTTGACTTTCGCGACGGCGTGGTTGCTCTGGACCTTTGCGGTCACGCTGCCCGCAGGCGAGTTGCGCGTCGTGTTCGCGGACGTTGGGCAGGGCGACATGACAATCATCACTACGCCGCGCGGTCACCGGATCGTCGTCGACGGCGGACCGTCTCCGGCGAAAGCCGCCCAAGCCGCGAGCTCGGTTCTGCCGTTCTGGGCGCGCTCCATCGATCTGGTCGTGTTGACACACCCCCA